>CANRLO010000005.1 GCA_947631495.1 uncultured Clostridia bacterium | reverse complement strand
ATAGAGTTCTTCAAGGTATTCTAACCTTTCCTCTATGTTATTGATATCCAATCCTACTAATAACTCTCTTACTTCAGAGTCGAATTCTCTTTTTACTCTTTCTTCTTTTGGAGATAGGCCTTTTACCCCTTTCTTGAATTTAAACTTCTTATCAGAGTAATTTTCGCAAATTACTTTTCCGTACAGAAATTCTACTGCCTCTTTTGTTTTTTCTTCAGCCTGCTCTTCTTCTTCACAAAGTTCTAATTGAAGTGTCTTATTTTTTTGCAGGGCAAGGCAGACAAATCCATAGATTGGATTTCCATATCCCCCATTACCACGAGTAATTTCTTTTTTGCCTAAAAACTGCTTGCCTTCTAACATGACAGAAAGCTTACAACCATTCAGTTCAGGCAGATGTCTCTTTGCTCTATCCCATGCCTCCTTCACTCTGGTATTTTCTACCGCATTACGCAGTGATAACATACTAAAGTCTCTCCTTAAGTTTCCATTGCATGCTATCTGCACTTTGGTTCCATCGTCGAGAAAAACATTCTTTACTTCTGTATGATAGAGTGTTTCATCATCAACTACAATAAATGGATGTTGAAGTCGATAGGCAACCTCAAAGTTTTTACCATCAATCATAACATATTTCTGTCTCTTATCGATATAATAACTTTTTTGATTGCTCTCGTACTCTTGCTTTAACTTTTCATACTCTGGATGGTCTTCTACAGCAATTTCATCCATACCTAGCTTAATATCTTTGAAATAAGTTATTCTTGGTATTTTTACTACATCTGACCAACTAGAATAATAGGGCTCTCCATCCTCTTGCGTAATGCACTGCGGTGCTACTACCTTTAAGTCTTCTACTGTTACTTTGGTCGCCATAGTGACTAACTCCAGATGGCTCATATCTCCCCAAGAATCTTTATATTCAATTGTCCTTGGAATGCCAACTAAAAGTTTCGGCGTAAAATAACCAGATAAACAACTTTTTTTGTCGAGGATTCTTCTTATATTGTCCCCATTCACATATTCATTACCCCAGTTGTTTTTATAAACATGACCTATCATTCCGGCTAAACAAGCCATTTTGATAGAGTCTCTGTTCTGCCAAGAAGACGATGTGATAGTAACAACATCAGTAAGGGCCTCATGCATTTTCTGGATGTGCTCCTTGATGCGGAAGAAATTCTTCTTATTTACGCCGAGTTCTTTGAAGTTGATATAGCCCATTTTTTGAAGTGCTACAAGTACATCTGCTTCAGCAAGTAAGTCACTGGTATTCTCCTGTGTAAACCTAGAATAGGGAGTATCATTATTTAAGATTCTTCCTATTTCCAGAATAGAAGCAATATTGATGACTTCTTCTGTTACACCGTACTTTTCCGCCTCGATAATCATTCTTGCAGATTGCACAGATACTGGAATTTTAGCCATTTTATAGCCAATTTCCGTTACATTTCCATCTTCTTCTAATGCTCCTAAATCTAACAGAGCTTCCTTTGCTAGACTCAAAGCTTCTTTGGAAGGTTGATGAAAAAATTCCAACTCTGTAGCATCAATTTTACAGGTAGCAAGTCGTAAAACGATTTGGTCTAAAATACCTCTCTGTATTTCAGGAGTAGAAAACTGCTCTCTTTCCTCCAAAGAAGTATTAGAACAAAGAATATAAATACCTTCTTTTGTTCTGCCTGCACGTCCTTTCCTTTGCAAACAATCTGCTTGGCTGATTTCTCTTAAAAATAGTCCTTGAATGCCATCGATTACTTCAGTGCGCCGCTCCTTTCCTGTGTCAACAACTGCATCAATATCCGGGATGGTAATTGACGTTTGCGCTACATTGGTAGCAACAACTACTTTGGGAAGAGAGTAACTTTCAAAACATTTTTTCTGTTCGAGGCTATCCAATTCTCCATGTAAAGGAAGAACAACTGCCTGCACGTCTGAAAGTTTTTTGGTTACCTCTTCAATTTCTTTTTTACCTGCTACAAATACTAATGTGTTGTGACCTTCTTGAATCATCTGCAAAATACTAGGAATTAATTCATCCTCCCATTTTTGCATAAAACTTACTGGAAATAACTTTCCTGGTACTTGAAGAAGATGAACGCTTTCTCCATAGTACATAGCAAGACTTTCTGAGTCTAAGGTAGCACTCATAATTACTACTTTGGTAAGCCAGTTTTCCGAGATTTTCTTTTTAGCCCAAGCAATGAGAGTTTCGATATTTAAGTTCCACTCGTGAACTTCATCAATAATCATCACTTTAGGCTTGTTCTTGGTATCGGTCAGAGTGCGAACTAACTCCAAACCATCAGTACAATAAAGTATTGATGTATTTGGAGAGTCGTTTCTCTCAAAGCCTGTCCGAAAACCAACTATCTCTCCTAATGGACTTTCCATTTCTTCTGCAACTCTTTCTGCTAGTGACCATGCTGCCATCCGCCTAGGTTCTGTAGTGACAACATCATAACCCGCTTCTCTTAAATACTGTGGTACCTGTGTTGATTTTCCAGAACCGGTTTCTGCTGTAATAATAGTTACTGCAGAATTTTTTACCGCCTGAATGATTTCCTGCTTGTAAGAAAAAATTGGTAATGATGTATTCATATTGAAATACTCCTTTCTTAATATGGTAATGTTTGTTTATGCTATATAAAATTAGAGATACTAATATTATACCATATTTTACATAATATTGCAAGTGTGATTGGCTTTAAAAAAGCATCTTTATAGACACAAAAAATAAAAATAAACTAAATAAAATGCGTACATATATAGTTGGAATTTTTTTTAGTAGTTTTGCGCCTACTATTCCACCTATAATTCCACCAATCGCACAACGGATTCCAATACTCCAATCAATATAATTTTCTTTATAATAGAAAATACTGCTTGTTACAACCATTGGTAAAATACAACATACTGCTGTTCCTCTTGCTTTTTTGTCTTCTACTTTTAGCAAATAAAGAAAAGCGGGAACTAAAATAAGTCCTCCGCCAGAAGCAAATAAACCACAAATGACTCCTGCAATTAAGCCCATTATTACCTTTTTAATTTTTTCCATATTATCTTTCATTTCCTTTTTTCTTTAGTATGCTTTTTTTGTTTTTTTTTATACTTTTTTACTAAAATAAATAAGAAGGGGTGTCCCCAGCGTTCCATTTTGGAACGAAAAGGGGCGTCCCTCCTGTTCATTTTCTTAATTTTGGTATGATTTCTGCTAGTTGCTCTATGAGAAAGTCTATATCTTCTTTTGTATTTTCTTCACCTAATGTAATTCTTAAAGAACCATAAGCTAGTTCTGGCTTTAAGCCAATAGCAAGTAGTACATGAGAAGGACTTGGTGTTCCTGAGCTACACGCACTTCCTGCTGAAGCACAGATTCCTTTTTCATCTAATTTTAATAGTAATTCTTCTCCATGTATTCCTTCAAAGGATATATTAGTGTTTCCCGGTAATCTTTTTTCTTTATCTCCATTGATTTTATAGTTTGATATTTTTTCTTCTATTTGTGAAAAATAGTAGTCTCTTAGTGTGGTTAGTTTTTCTTCATATTTTTCTAAATTTTCATTTGCAAGTTCTATAGCTTTTCCTAAGCCTACAATTCCTGCCACATTTTCTGTTCCTGCTCTTTTATTTTTTTCTTGATGTCCACCATCTTGAATTCTTTCAAATTCTACTCCTTCTCTTACATATAATGCTCCTACTCCTTTTGGTCCATAGAATTTATGGGCAGACATAGATAATAAGTCAATGTTCATTGCTTCTACATCTATTTTTACATTTCCTACTGCTTGCACGCTATCTGTATGAAATAAAACATTATGCTTTTTGGCTATTTGTCCTATTTGCTCAATTGGTTGAATAGTTCCTATTTCATTGTTTGCAAACATGATACTAATTAAAATGGTGTCTTCTCTTATACTAAATTCTAATTCTGAAAGTGAAATAAAACCATTTTCGTCTACATTTAAATACGTAATTTCATAGCCTTGTTTTTCTAATGTTTTACATGTTTCTAAAATTGCAGGATGTTCTATTTTGCTCGTTATAATATGCTTTCCTTTATTTTTATATTGATAAGCAATTCCTTTTAAGGCTAGATTGTCTGCTTCGCTTCCACAAGAAGTAAAATAGATTTCTTTTGGCTTTGCATGAAGTGCCTTTGCTACTCTTTTTCTTGCTTCTTCTATTGCTTTTTTTGATGTTCTTCCAAGGCTATAAAGAGAAGAAGCATTTCCATACTCTATAGAAAAATACGGTAGCATTTCTTTTACTACTTCTTCTTTTACATTTGTTGTTGCTGCATGATCAAAATATCTTATTCTCATATTGCTTTTGTACTCCCTTTTTATTTTTTATTATTATATTATTTTTTAGGAATAATATTCTAATCGAGTAAAGATAAAAGGTAGTAATTTTTATTACTACCTTTCTTGTTCTTGTTTCTCTTCTATTTCTTTTATTTCTGTATTTTGCTCTGTTTTTTGTACTTCTTGATAATCTTGTGGTGATTCTAGTTGTTTCATAAATCTTCTATGACACTCTTCTTGCGTTTGTAATACTTGTTTTTCTATATTTTGTGATTTTTCCAATTTAATTATTATATTTCTTAGTTTTTCTAATAAAGAAAGATTATTTTGTTGTTCACTATGTTCTTCAATTCCATATGCTTGTTTTACTCTTTTTATTTGCATTTTTCGCTTTTGTTGTTCGTTTATTTCTGCTTGCCTTCTTTCTTCCTTTTGTTTTCTTTCTTGTTGGAGTGCATAATTAAAACTCTGCGCATATTTTCTTTTTTGTTCTTGTTGCTCCTCTTCTTTTAAGGGATATTTTTCTTTCTTAATAGCTATGAAATATTTTTTTAATAGAGCCACTGCTTTTTCTTTATCTCGTACATCTTCTTGTTCTACAATTCTAATAGCATCTACAATTAATTGTCTGTCCTCTGTAGCTAATATTTCTTGAATAATTTGTTTTTCTTCTTCGTTCATAATATCCCCCTATTTTTGGTTATTTTATGCAAATTGCTCTAGAAACATACTTTCTAGAGCAATTTTAATTTATTAGAGTTTTTTATGTTAAAACTTAATTAATTTGATACCCATCTTAATACTTTAATATTTTTATAAGTATCTAAGACATCTGTATATTTGTCATATTCTTCTTCCCAAACTATTTTAGGAACTTTATCGAAAGCATCAAATACTTTCTCTGCTTCCATTAAGAAAATAACCTGTTCTTGCACACTCATTTTTTCATATTTTTTCGAAAAAGCATATAATTTATCTAACATTTGGTTTGCTTCAATAAAACTCCAAAAGTCTTTTATTTTCATTCCTGCTAATTTTAATTGCATAATTGCATAAATAATTAATGCAAATATAATAAATATTAAAAAATATACAATTATCATTAGTTCCATTTTTTTCACCTTCTCTTTAGAGTATATTATGATTATAGCATATTTGTAATATTTTTGCAACTTTTTTGTAATATTTTTGTAATATTTTATAAAATTCTCTTTCTTCAAATTAATTAAATATATTTATTCTGTTTTCATTTAATATTTTTATAAATTTTGAAATTCTTTTAATCTTTGCTCATAAGCATTGATAACATCTTCTTCAAAGGCAAGTTGAGGTTCTTTTATTTCCATTTTTTCAATTAGTTTTTTAGTAAAATAAGGGTTCAAAATAAGAATAGGTCCAATTAAGTAAGTAGCAATAAAATTATTTTTTTGGATACCTTCTAAGGTAGATTCTTTATTTAGACCAACTCCTTTTTCTACTTTTGCAAAACAGCAATCAATATTTTCTCCATAGCTAAATGTAAATTGGCTTTTAAAACCAACTATTTGAGTTTCTTCCCACGTGCCAATAAAAATGCTATTATGTCTGTGTAACATATCTCGTTTAGCATAAATATTAAAGATTCCTAATGCTTCTATTCTGCTTCCATCTTCGTTTTCTATATATTTTCCAAATATTTCAATGGCATTTCCTGTGATTAAAAAGATGACATTTTCTTCTATTAGTTGCTCTATCCTTTCTTTATATGGTGCTAATTTTTTAATAACTTTTTCTTGTCTACTTTCTGTCATAGGACCTAAGTAAATAAAATTGACATTTTCTTTTACAAAGCGTGGCTCTTCATCAAAAGCTGTTTCAATGTAATTTGCTTTTGGTAAGCACTTCTTTAAATATTTCATATTGCTAATATCACCATATAAATTACAAAATTCAGGGAATAAAATTTCAATTTTTAAATTTTCTTCCATTTAGAAATCTCCTTTTTCTTCTAATTTTTGTTCTAGCTCTTCTTGTATTTTCTTTTTTACTTTTTCTTTTATTTCATTCTTTAAATCTATAGCATATAAGTCATGCAAGATAAAAATTTTATCAATTCCTTCTAAATTAAGTTTTTCTACTAATGGTACTTCTTCTCTTTGGCAAATAACTTTTTCCATTGGTATATCTGCCATTTGAAGTCTTACTTTTGTATCTAAATATCTTGCTCCTGCTGTTAATATTTGTTTGATAGAATCGTCTTTTAAAAATTCAAAATCCGTATCATAATGCCAAGCAATGTTTTCTGAACCATTTGCTGCTTCATGTAAATCGTCTAATAGAACGAAGACTGCTTTGTTTCCTGTTTCTTTTCGTACATAATCAAAGGCTCTAGAACATGCTATTGGATTCATTCCTTTAGCAAGTTGGGTAATAAGCTCTATATTTCCTACAATTTCTTTACTATACCTAGTATCTACAATTTTTTGCTTACTTAGTATTGGATTGATTTGCTCTCTTGTTAAGCCTAATTCTTTCATTAAAGTAATGGTTGCAAGCATATTATAGATGTTTATAATATTGTTGCTTATTAAGTCATATTGTTCTTCTTTATTTTCGTGCTTAATAATCATTGTTTTATTTTCAAAATCAATGCAGGTTGCTTCATAGTCAATTTTTGGTGAAGCAAAATCGCACTTGCTACAATGAGCTCGTCCAATATGGTTATATCTTACAAAGTCATATTCTAATTTGCTATCACATTTTGGACATACAATGATGTCTCTTGCAATGTTTTCACAAGTATCTGTATCTGTTTCTAAACGGCTGATTCCAAAGTAAACACGTTTGTTTTCTGGGCTTAAGTTGCTAACAATTAAGTCGTCTCCATTTAAAATTAGTTTTGTTTCTTTTGGAATATTAGTGCTTAACATGTTAGAAATAAATTCCGTATGTGCATTTCTCATTAAAGAGTCTCTAAATAAGTTTGTACATATTAAATAAGTTGGCTTTACGTAAGGATATACTCGAATAGCACTTCTTTCATCAATTTCAAAAACTGCTAAGTCTTTTTTCTGTTTTCCAGATAATTTTGCTCCTTTTATGAAAGTAGAAGCAATACCAGAATTAGTATTTGAGCCAAGTTGATTATCAATAAATTCATAACCATTTTCACGCAAGCAATCTTCTATCATATTACATACTGTAGTTTTTCCGTTTGTACCTGTAACTGCAATAATAGTTTTTGGCTTTCCAATTTGCTCTAGGAAATTAGGACATAAGGTAATTGCTAATTTTCCCGGAAATTGTGAGGCATCTCTTCCTATTATTTTTAATGTTATTATAGATAATTTTGCTAAATAAAATGCAAAATAGAATTTCAATTTTTGTTTCATTGTTACTAATCTTTCCTTTCAAAGGCACTACTTTTAATTAATAATTCCATATTTAGAATATTCTTAAACTTTTTCTTTCATTTTTGTGATTATATCATATGTAAAAATAAAAATAAAGACATTTTTAATGCCTTTATTTTTGAACTTTATTTTTATGCTTTTAACATTCTTAGTGCATTTAATACAGCAAGGAAAGAAACCCCTACATCTGCAAAAACTGCTTCCCACATAGTTGATATTCCTAATGCACTTAAAATTAGGACAGCTATTTTCACACTAATTGC
Organism: uncultured Clostridia bacterium; assembly: GCA_947631495.1. GTDB lineage: Bacteria > Bacillota > Clostridia > TANB77 > CAG-508 > UMGS1663. Next base: position 32,800 of record CANRLO010000005.1, on the reverse strand, counting down.
AAAAATAATATTTTGTTTTACTATTTTCATTGTTTTTCTTGAAATAGTCATAGCTTGAGCTATTTTAGAAGGTTCGTCTGTCATAATTACGATGTCAGAAGCTTCTATAGCCGCATCTGAACCTAAAGCTCCCATAGCAATTCCAATATCGGCAAGTGCTAGAACAGGAGCATCGTTAATGCCATCGCCTACAAAGATTACTTTTCCTTTGCTTTGTTTTTTTATTTCTTCTAATTTTTCTGCTTTTTCGTTTGGTAATAATTCACTATATACTTTATCTATTTGTAATGTTTTTGCAACTTGCTCTGCTACTTCTTTTTTATCTCCTGTTAATAGAATTGTTTGTTTTATTTTGTTCTCTTTTAATTTTTGTATTGCAGTTTTTGCATCTTCTTTTATAGTATCTGAAATTACAATATAACCTGCATATTTTCCGTTTATTGCTACATATATAATAGTTCCTATTTCTTCACATTTGTTATATGCAATTTTCTTTTCTTTCATTAGTTTTTCATTTCCTACTAAAACATGCTTTTCTTCAATGATCGCTTCTATTCCTAAGCCAGATAATTCTTCTGTTTTACTAATTAGACTTTCTTCTGTTTTTTGTGTATATACTTTTTTTACAGAATTTGCAATTGGGTGATTTGAATAATGTTCTGCATAAGCTACTAATTTTATGAATTCTTCTTTTTCTATATTTATTGGCTTTATTTTTTGTACTTCAAATGTTCCTTTTGTTAAAGTTCCTGTTTTGTCAAATATTGCTATTTCTGTTTTTGATAGTGCTTCTAAATAATTTCCACCTTTAATTAAAATTCCCTTTTTTGAAGCACCACCTATTCCACCAAAGAAACCTAATGGAATGGAAATTACTAACGCACAAGGACAGGAAACAACTAAAAATGTTAAGCCTCTATATAGCCAATCAATTAAGTGTGCATTTGGTATAAAAATTGGTGGCAATATAGTAAGTAAAACAGCAATTACTACAACAATTGGTGTGTAATATTTTGCAAATGTATGAATAAAGTTTTCTGTTTTTGCTTTTTTACTGCTTGCATTTTCTACTAAGTCTAATATTTTATTTACAGTAGATTCTCCAAATGACTTCGTTACTTGAATAGTAAGCACACTGGTTTGATTTACACAGCCACTAATAACTTCTTCTCCTATGTTTACTTTTCTTGGCAAAGATTCTCCTGTGATACTAGAGGTATCTAACATAGAATTTCCTTCTACTACTACTCCATCTAAAGGTATTTTTTCTCCTGGCTTTACGATAATGTTCTCTCCTACTTTTACTTCTTCTGGATTTACCTTTAAAATTTCTTCTTTACGTTTTACAAATGCATAATCTGGTCTTATTTCCATAAGGCTTGCAATTGATTTTTTCGATTTGTCCACTGCATAGTTTTGGAATAGTTCTCCTATTTGATAAAATAGCATAACAGCAACTGCTTCTGGAAATTCTCCAAGTGCAAATGCACCAAGTGTAGCAATTGCCATTAAAAAATTTTCATCAAATAATTCTGCGTGAATGGTATTTTCAATAGCTTCTTTTATAATTTCTAATCCTACAATTAGATAGCTAATAATATATAACGCTATGTTTATCCATTTATATTGAAATGGTACAAATATAGCTATAATAAATAATATAAAAGCAATAAGTATTTTGATTGCATCTTTTTTCATGTTTATTTCCTCCTGTATTAATTTTAAAATTTTTATCAGTTTATATATAGTTATTTATAAGCTTTATAACTATAAATTTTTAAATGTTTTGTTTATATTTTTAGTTAATATCATTATTGTTTGTGTTCAATATGTTCAATTCCTACTTCAAATAATTGTTTTACATGGTCATCGTCTAACATATAATAAACTTCTTTTCCTTGTTTTCTACATTTTACTATTCCGCTTCTTCTTAATGTTCCTAATTGATGTGATATTGAAGATTTGCTCATACTTAATACATTTGCAATATCACACACGCACATTTCATTTTGGTCAAGTGCAAAAAGTATTTTTGTTCTTGTGGTATCTCCTAATATATTGAAAAATTCTGCTAATTTATTGAATACATCGGCATCTGGCATAGCCTTTACAGTTTTCTTTACAATATCTTCATGAATAATATTACAATCACAAATAAATTCATTTCTTCCCATTATTTTCCCCTTTCTAATAATTGAATTGTTGTTCAACTGTATTTTTATTAATTATAGTTGAATGTTTATTCAATTGTCAATAGGTTTTTATTATTTTTTATTGTAAAAATATTTTTTATGTTTTTCCTATCAAAAAAAGCAGAACTTTGCTTTCTTTTTTGCAAACTTCTGCTTTTTCTTTTACTATAATTTTTCTATTTTTTCCTTTGTTAAAACTGTTATTTCAACAATTTCTTAAATTGATAAATGTTCTTGCTTTAATTTCTTGGCTCTTTTTAGTATCTCCCTTGCTTTTGGTATCTCAATATATAAAACTCTAATATATCTGTTAACATTATTTGCTTTCCTGTACTTAATTCTGTTAGCAAGCATTTTTCATCGTAAAATTTCGACAAAATAAAACATTACTTCTTTAGCATTAATTTACTCAAAGCGCAACTAGCACTGGACGGAACCCGTACGCCGCCGTTGCCATACCCGTTGCTGCCGTAAAAAGCAAATACACCAGCGCAAGTACTATCGTTCCAACTGCCACCACGAAATAAGAAAGGTTGCGAGATATTTCCTACTAGAGTATAGTCATTATTATATATACAAACTCCACCTTTAAAGCTAGTATCATTAACATCTGTCATCCAATTCCATGTTCTGTTTACGTCGTTCAATTTACCATAGAATGCAAATATTTTTTTTACATCATACATTCCTACTCCTTTTACATCCTTCATTAAGTTTAACCTTTTTCCTGCTAAATCTTTTATTTTCTCATTATCGTTTTCCCATTGGTTATTTGCTGTTTTTTCTTCTTCGTCTACTTCATATTTATCCCAATATTTCTCATATTCTGCTTTTAATTTATTTCCTTCAAAATATGTAGTTGTTCCGCATGTTTCTATATTGTCATTTTGATTATCATAATATGCTGCTACATATTCCCATGCTCCTCCACACATATCATATATTCCTGTTATATTGCCTGTTGTGCTTTGATTTAAGTTTGATTTATAGTTCTGTCCTCCTGTATATAATTTGTCTTTTCCAGAATCGGTTTCGACTACATTATTTATTTTTGGTGTTATTCCATATTGTGATACTGATAAGTATGTTACTGCTCCCCATTCACTATTTTTCATTAAGTGACTATCTACTGTGCTTGTTATTCCATATATATTTTCACTATTATTCATTTTTAGGCAATTTGTAAACATATTTCCTACGTCTATATATCGCCAGTTTTGTACATTTGGTAATACTTTTACATTTGGAGTTGTAGTATTATTATCTTCTGTTGTATTTGTATTTTCTCTGTCCATACTTGCCTCAAATTTTGCTACCCATATTCCTGATAGTTTTTTTTCTCCAAAGTTAAAGGCTGGATGTACTATTTTGGGTGTTGATACCTTTTCTCCTGTTAAATCCGCTTCTTTTTTTGCTTTTTCTATTTCATCGGTATTATAGTCTAAAGCATATTCGTTCTTTTCTTCATCTTTATTTGTAGTTCCTACTAAAAAGCTTACGTCTGTTATGTTTTGCGTTGTTCCTTCTTCATTTTTTTCTACTCCATATTCTTTTATGCTATATGCATATCTTGGTATCCATACAAACATACTTCCTAATTCTGTATCTTCTACTTTTTGTCCTATTACTGCTGTTTCTCCTTTATATGCTCCATCTGATAACATTACATTTGCCCATTCTTTTTGATTTGCATCATAATTATACCAATCACTATCGTTCTCACTACATATTTCCCATTTGCTTTCATCATCATTATATTTTATTGGTATCATTCCTTCTACTAGTTTTGGTACATTTACATGTTTTTTTTCATTATAACTATTGGTGGTTTCTCCTTCCCATAGTTCACTAAATGGAATTTCATAGTCTTTTCCTGTTGGTATTAAACCTGTAATGATTTCATCTGCATTTTTTTTAACTTCTCCATATTTGCCTAATACTTTTTCTACGTCACTTTTTTCTATTACAAAATTATTTCCTTCACTTTCTATTTGCATGCTAAGTAGTTCTGTGCCTATTTGTTCTTTTAAGCTAGCTATTTCCATATCTTTTGCTGCATTTTTTGCCTTTGTAAATAAGCCATTTTCTCCTAACACTAAGTTTATACTCACCCCAGCTAAAATGATGAGTACTATTATGGTTATGACTAGGGCTATTAGAGTAATACCTTTATTATTTGTTAATTTTTTCATTTGTTTCAACTCCCTTTTTTTGTTTTATTATATAAATGCATTTTGACTAAAGCAATAAAATAAACTATTTTAGCTAATAACTTTTTTACATAATTATTATTTTAACAATAGTATCTTTATGGTATTTTCATTGAAAAATACTTGCAAAAAAAGAAAGAAAAGGAAAGATTTGGACGAATCCCAAATCTTTCCAAAATGATATATTCACTTTTGACTTCGTATGTACCCTTCTAAACGAAATAAGAAATCTTCAATGTTTGAAAGCCTCATTTCAAATACTTGATTCGTCATATCGCTTATTTCGTTATACTCTTGCATTTTCATTAGTTTTTGCATAATTACTTTAAAATTCTTTTGTGTTTGTTCTGACAAATTACTTTGTTCTTCTTTTAGTTCGTTTAAGAGTACATTTATTTCTCCGATTTGGTCATTTGTCAAAGGATTTTTCTCCTCCATACAATCACCTCTTCCTTGAATTTGATAAAGCAATTCTAGCATAAGTAAAAAGGCTTGTCAATAGTTTTAGCAAAATTTTGTTCTGTTTGTTTGAATTAAAAAGTATCGCGCTATTATATTATTTTTCCACCGCCAAGAACCACATCACCTATATAAAATACAACTGATTGCCCTTTTGTAATGGCTCTTTGAGGTTCTTCAAAAGTAACATTGGCAATATTATTTTCCATAGTTAATGTTGCTTTTGCTGCTTTTGCACGATATCTTACTTTAGCCATGATTGTTACTAGTTTGCTTAAATCTATATCTAATAAGAAATTACATTCTGTTGCCTGTAATTCTTTTTTATATAAATCTTTTTCTTCTCCTACAACCACTTCATTTGTTTTTTTATTTAATTCAATGACATATAGTGGTGTTTTATAGCTTACTCCTAAGCCTTTTCTTTGCCCTATAGTATAGTGAATTAGACCATCATGTGTTCCTAATATTGTACCATCTTTTAGTACAATATTTCCTTTTTTTGCTTCTTCTTTGCTATTTTTTTGAAGAAAACCTACATAATTGTTATCTGGAATAAAGCATACTTCTTGGCTATCTTTTTTATGTGCTACTTTTAAATGATGAAGTTCTGCTATTTTTCTAATATTTTCCTTTTCTTTAAAGCTTTCTAATGGATAAAGAATATGTGGCAAAACTTCCTTTGGAATACTATATAAAAAGTAAGTTTGGTCCTTTTTATCAGCTTCTGATTTTTTCATGACATATTGGTTATATTCTTCACTATATTCTATTTTTGCATAATGCCCTGTTGCAACATAGTCACAACCTAACTCTAACGCTTTTTTGTAAAAAACTCCAAACTTTAAATAGCGATTACATTCAATACATGGATTTGGTGTTTTACAATTTTGGTAACAATTCTTAAAGTCATCAATGACATAATGTTCAAAGTCTTTTTCACAATTTAAAGTATAATGAGGAATTTCTAAGCTATCACAAACTCTTTTTGCATCATTTGTTGCAGAGAAAGAACAGCAACCTCCTTCTATTTCTAAGTTGCACTTATCCTCCCAAAGCTTCATAGTAGCACCTATCACGTCATAGCCCATTTCTTTTAGTACAATTGCAGAAACAGAACTATCTACTCCACCACTCATACCTAATAGTACTTTTTTCTTATTTGCTTTTTTTCTTTCCTCTTTCCATTTATTTCTTTCTTCTATTGTTTTAAATTTTTCTAAGTTTCCGATTATCTTATCAGTATAAAGAATACCATCTAGATGGTCAATTTCATGCTGAAAAATTCTAGCAAGCATACCATCTGCTACTATGTTCACTTTTTCTCCTTGCTCGTTTAATGCTTCTACTTCTATTAAAAATGCTCTTTCTACTTTTCCACAAAGAAAAGAATAATCTTTTTCCTTCACTGACAAACAACCTTCATAGTCTTCTATTTTTCCTTCTTGCATTATTATTTTAGGATTGATTAAAACATACTCTTGTTCCTCATATTTTACATAGACAATTCTTTTTAAAACACCTACTTGAACCGCAGAAATACCTACTCCCTCTGTTGTATTTAAAGTATCTTTTAAGTCTATAATATATTGTTTTATTTCGTCATTGATTTCTTTTACTGGCTTACTTTTTTGTCTTAAAATAGGATTATCTTGATTTATGATTTCTAAAACTGCCATTTTTCCCTCTTTCTAAAAAGATGTGAAGTACTTATAATATAGTCATTCACATCTTTCTATTTGTATCTATTTATTTTCCTCTATTAACTTAATATGAACTTCGTCTAATTGTTCTTTGGTTACTCTGCTTGGTGCATTCATTAATACATCTCTTGCTTTTTTATTTTTTGGGAAAGCAATTATTTCTCTTAAGTTATCTTCGTTAGTAATTAACATTATCATTCTGTCTACACCTGGTGCTGCTCCTGCGTGTGGTGGTGTTCCATATTGGAAAGCATTGTATAAGGCACCAAATCTATTTTCTACTTCTTTTTCGCTGTAACCTGCTATTTCAAATGCTTTTACCATTAATTCTGGGTCGTGATTTCTTACTGCTCCTGATGCCATTTCAAATCCGTTGCATACTACATCATATTGATATGCTAAAATTTCTAATGGATTTTTGATATTTAGTGCTTCCATTCCGCCTTGTGGCATAGAAAATGGATTGTGGTTAAAGTCTATTTTTCCATCTTCTGCTTCTTCATACATTGGAAAATCTACAATAAAGCAGAAACGATAAGCATCTTTTTCAATTAAATCTAAACGTTTTCCAAGTTCAATACGTACTAAACCTGCAATTTTTTGTGCATTTTCTAATTTTTCTTCTGCTACAAAGAATAAACTATCTCCTGTTTTTGCACCTAAAGCTTCTAAACCTTTTTTCACTTCTTCTGTTATAAATTTAGCAATTCCACCAACTGGTCCTTCTTGTTCTAATTTTACCCATGCTAAACCTTTTGCACCTGCTTCTTCTTTGGCAAATTCATCCATACCATCAAAGAATTTTCTTCCTTGCTCTGCTCCGTTTGGAACAATAATGGTTTTAATTACTTTTCCTTGGAAGATGCTAAATTCTGTATTTTTGAAAACTTCTGTTGCATCTTGAATTATAAGTGGATTTCTTAAATCTGGCTTGTCAATTCCGTATTTTTCCATAGCTTCTTTGTATGGAATTCTAATAAATGGTGCTTCATCTACTTTCCAAGTAGTAAACTTTTTAAATGTTGAAGTAAAGATTTCTTCTAATACTTCAAACACTTCTTCTTGGGTTGCAAAGCTCATTTCAAAGTCTAATTGATAGAATTCGCCTGGTGCTCTATCTGCACGTGGGTCTTCATCTCTAAAACATGGTGCAAGTTGGAAATATTTATTAAAACCAGATACCATAAGTAATTGCTTGAATTGTTGTGGCGCTTGTGGCAATGCATAAAATTCGCCTGGATGTAATCTACTTGGTACTAAAAAGTCTCTTGCCCCTTCTGGAGAAGAATTGGCTAAAATTGGAGTTTGCACTTCTGTAAAGCCTAATTCATCCATTTTATCTCTTAAAAATTTTAAGATTTTTGAACGAAGTAAAATGTTTTTATGGATTTTATCGTTTCTTAAATCTAGAAAACGATATTGCAGCCTTAAATCTTCTTTTACTTGAGAAATGTCTGCTTTGTCAGAGTTTACTTCAAATGGTAGTACATTTTTACATTTTCCAAGCATAGTAATAGAACTTGCTTCTACTTCGATTTCTCCTGTTGGAATTTTTAGATTTTTATTTACACGTTCTAATACTTTCCCTTCTACGGAAATAACGCATTCGGTTACTAGTTCATTTGCCATTTCTTTTGCATTTTCATTTATTACAATTTGGGTAATTCCTGTTTCATCTCTTAAGTCAATAAATTGCATTGCTCCTAAGTTACGAATTCTTTGTACCCAACCTGCAAGTTTAACGGTTTCCCCTACATTTTTTATATTTAATTCTCCACACATATAATTACGATATTGGTTGTTCATTTTTGTTTTCATTCCTTTCAACGTATAAGTGTAATCAATTAGTTTTATCTATTTGACTTTTTTACCTTTTCTATTATATTCCTTTTGAGTTGTTATGTCTAGTGTTTTTAATATTTTTTATTAGCTATTTCATTTGTATTTATTTTTGATTTTAATTCTTCATTTTTCATAATTTGCCATAGTTTTGTCTTCTTTTTTAAAAATGTTATATTAGTATATTGCTTTTCTTTTATTAATAGGCAAAAAAATAGAGCTATTTATTTTTATAAATATCCCTATTTTATGATTTTTCTGTTGCCTGCCAACCGATGAGCCAAATGCTCACTTTAATTTCAAAATGGAACAAAAAGGGGTGTCCCTCCTGTTCTCCTGTTTATATTATTCCTTTTATTTCAATATTTTTTATTATTGCATTGCCTGCAACATCTTCTATATAAATTGTATATGTTCCATTTTTCATAATCTCAATTTTATTGTCAAATTCTATACCATCATTTGTAAAATCGCTTATTTGCTTAGAACCTTCCAAATATTTTTTTGATTTTATTTCATTATTATCTGATGATGTTACTTCAATGATTTTAGAATAATTTGAAGTTTCAGCATAAGTGTAAAATTTAATATTTCTATACTTAGTAGTAGGAAGACAATTAGTTTTAGTCGTTGCTAACGTGACTTTAACATATTCTACACCTTCTCCAAATCCCAAATTGCCAACACCATAATCAGGCGCATTCCTACACCCATATTCAAAATTAATCCATGTATTTAAAGGAATCGATTTTCCCCATCCATTAGCACTTTGCCCATTACTAGGTGCTTTTATATATTGATAATTTTTATCATAATAAAGTTGCCCATTATATAGTCCCCCCATATTTGAATCTTCTATAATTGTATCCGTATATGCTTCTCCTTCAATCCACCATCTTTTACCAGATATTGTATAGAATTCACTAATTGCATATGCTCCTAAAGTAGATAATACTATTTCATTATTACTGCTATTAGCGCCATCGCTTAGGGTCCATTTTGAAAAATCTGTTTTTAAACAACTATATACATCAGTAGTCATTGTTGGTTCAACTTTATCTATTTTTGTCACTTTCTTTGTTGCTGTTGTTCCTACTTGATTATTACTATCAAAAGCTATTGCTGTTATTGTACAATTTGTATCTACTGTAAATGTTTCTCCACTTGTTATTGTAGTTAATGTATTTTGGGTTGGAATTGTATCATCAGTTGTGTATCTTATTGTTGAATAATTACTGTTTTCCGCTGTTATTTTTATTGTTTTACTATTTGTCCATTTGTCTGGCTCTTCTACATCTATTGTTAAGCTTGCTACTTCTGCTGTTTCTTGATTTGTTTGTATTCCTTCTCCTATATTTTTAGCCTTATCTGTTGTTGTTACCTTTATATCATAGTTTGTTTTTTGCTTTAAGTTTTCAAATGTATAAGTTGTGTCGCTTCCTTCATAAGTTGCTTCATCTTTATAACTATCTTCTTCTACTCTCTTTATATAATATTTATATGTAGGACTATCTTCTAATCCTGATTCATCATCTTTTGCTTCTACTTTTACTGATATACTATTAGTTGTATTATTGCTTGCTATACTTACTGTTATTTTAGGTTCTATTCCATCTGCTACTTTATTACTAGCATAACTTCCTAAGTTCATTCCATCACTTAAACATACATATACTTCATCATTTAATTTTAAATTTGTTAATATTTCTGTGTAATCTTTCCATTTTTCTTTATTTTTTATATCTTCTGTTGTTGGGTTTATTTGATATTTTATACTATATTCTGTTTTTGTACTTATTTCCATACTTGCTGTGTGTGTGCTTGCATCCCATATTGTATCTTTGAATTCAATATTTCCTGTTATAACTTCTATACTACTATTTATCTCTTTTTGCACTTGTTTCTTGTTTCCTGTTGTTACTACTTTTAATATATATTTTTCTCCTTCTTCTAAAGACAATAAGTTATCATATATATATTCTTTTGTTTCATATTCATTTGTATTACTTGTTTTTATTTCTCCTACTTTTTTATATTCTTCTTCATCTTTCTTTATATAGAATTCATATTTTTCTACTCTTCTTGCTTTTACGCTTACTTTTATACTTTTTGTATTTTTTTCTACTACTTCAAAACTTTCTATCTCTGGGGCTAACTCTTTTATATATCCTACTTCTTTTATTATTACATCTTTGCCTACTTGCCCTGCTGTATATATGTACTTTCCATCTACTGTTATCTCTGCATTTGCTTCATCTTTTCGTATTATATTTGTTGCTTTATGACTATTTAATCCTGGTTCCTTTATATATTCTAAGTACTTGTCTAAACTTGTATAACCTTCTTCATTTATCATAATCTCTGTTTTTGCTAACTCTAGCTCTTCTAATATCTCTGCTTTCGTTTGTATTATTTTTTGTTCTCTAGCAACTCTTATTATTCCATTCTCTCCTAATAGTAAATTTATTGATACTCCTGCTAGTATTATTAATATTATTATTGTTACTACTAGTGCTATTAGCGTTATTCCATTTTCTTCTATTGTTCTTTTTTTCATTTTTTCACCTACTTTTTTCTATCTTAGACTAACTTTAAAATCATAAGCATTTGCATAATCTGTTGTTATTCCTGCTATTAACTCGCTTGTTTCATTTATTTTCATTGGTGATATTATCCCTGGTATTTCTGTTATTATATTTCCTTCTTTATCGTATAACGTAATATTTATTAATATTATATCTGTAGCTTTTCCGCTTCTATTTGTTATTGTTGCTAGTAAAACTGATTGTTCATTTTTATCAGTTAATTGTATATTTGATATTTCTAATCCATTTATACTTTTTGCTTCTTTTAATTTTGCACTTGTATTATATTTAGTTTCATCATCTAATACTTGCACATATTCTTCTTTTTCTATATTTTCTATATCATCTACATTATTTTCTACTACTTTTTGTTTTTCTCTTGTTATAAAATAAATTATAGAAATTAAAATAATTACAATTAAAATTAACATAGCTATAATTTCTATTTTTTGTTTCTTCATTTGATTTTCTCCTTTCGTTTTATGTATAGTAGTTATTACTAATTTTATTATATCTATTATTAATTGTTGTGTCAATATTTACTATATATTTGTAACAAAAATGTAATATTAGAAAAAGTAATTAAAAAAAATTCTAATATTTCAAACCTTCTTGTTTTCTTTCGCATAATATTGTATAATTGCTACATAATGTAAAAGGAGGCAAGAAAATGGAAAATATATTAGTAAAAGATTTATACCGTAATACTGAAAATTATGTAGGAAAAGAAGCTCAAGTTTCTGGTTGGGTAAAAACCCTTAGGGATTCTAAAACTTTCGGATTTATTGAGTTAAATGACGGTTCTTTTTTCAAGAATGTTCAAATTGTATTTGATACTACATTACCTAACTTTAACGACATTTGTAAATTAACTATTAGTTCCTCTATTATTGCTACAGGAACTGTTGTAAAAACTGAAAATGCAAAACAACCTTTTGAAATAAAAGCAACGAAAGTTGAAATTTTCGATATGGCAGATAGCGATTATCCGCTTCAAAAGAAAAGACATACTTTTGAATATTTAAGAACAATCTCTTATTTACGTCCAAGGACAAATACATTTAATGCTGTTTTCCGTGTACGTAGTGTACTTTCTTATGCGATTCACAAGTTTTTCCAAGAAAGAGGCTTTGTATATGTTCACACCCCACTTATTACTTCTAGTGATTGTGAAGGTGCAGGCGAAATGTTTAACGTTTCTACTTTAGATTTTGAAAATATTCCAAAATTAGAGGATGGCAGTGTAGATTATTCAAAAGACTTTTTTGGAAAAAATGCTCATCTTACTGTAAGTGGTCAATTAGATGTTGAAAATTATGCTTTTGCTTTTCGTAATGTATATACTTTCGGTCCAACTTTCCGTGCCGAAAATTCTAATACAGTAAAACATGCTGCTGAATTTTGGATGATAGAACCAGAAATGTGTTTTGCTGACTTAGAAGATGACATGAATTTAGCAGAGGATATGATTAAATATATTATTTCTTACGTATTGGAAAATGCTCCAGAAGAAATGGAATTCTTTGACCAATTTATTGCACCTGGCTTACTTGAAAGATTAAATCATGTAGTAAATTCTGACTTTGGAAGAATTACCTATACAGATGCTATTAAAGAATTAGAAAAAAATAATGATAATTTTGAATACAAAGTTTCTTGGGGTGTTGATATTCAAACTGAACATGAACGTTACTTAAGTGAAGTAGTTTTTGGAAAACCTGTTTTTGTAACAGATTATCCAAAAGACATTAAAGCATTCTATATGAAACAAAATGATGATGGTAAAACTGTTGCTGCTACTGACCTTTTAGTTCCTGGTATAGGTGAATTAATTGGTGGTAGCCAAAGAGAAGATGATATTGAAAAATTAAGAACTAGAATTAAAGAACTTGGTTTAAAAGAAGAAGATTATTGGTGGTATTTAGATTTACGCCGTTTTGGAAGTAGTAAACACGCAGGTTTTGGCTTAGGTTTTGAAAGAATGATGATGTATTTAACTGGTATGCAAAATATTCGTGATGTTATTCCTTTCCCAAGAACACCAAAGAATTGTGATTTTTAATTAGCCTTTAATAAGATTTGTATGGCTTCCTATAGTTAAATTTGAAAGGAATAGAATTATGAAAAGGAAAAAAGTAGTTATTTTAGGTGGCGGAACGCGGAACTTCTAGCGTTTTAAGAGGATTAAAATATTTTCCTATTGAAATTACAGCTGTTATAACTGTATCTGATAATGGTAGTAGCACTGGAAGGCTTCGTAAAGAATTTTCTACTCCTGCCGTAGGAGATGTTAGACATGTATTAAGTAGTTTGTCTACTCTTCCTGATGAAATAAAAGATATTATGGAATATCGTTTATCTACCTATAGTGAATTAAATGGTCATGCTCTTGGAAATTTAATTTTAACTTCTTTGCTAAAGGAAACAAATAGTTTTAAAACAAGTATTGAATATTTAAGTAAATTGCTTCATGTAGAGCATACTGTTCTTCCTCTTTCGGAAGATTGCTTAACACTTATGGGAGAAACTACAGATGGTGAAATTATAGAAGGAGAAGAAAATATTACAAAGGCAAATAAAGAATATTCTCGCATTTTTTATAAAGAGGAGCCTCATGTTTTCTCAGAAGTATTTGAAAAAATAAAAGAAGCAGATTTAATTATTCTTAGCATGGGAAGCTTATATACTAGCGTTATGCCTCACTTGATTTGCCCAGAAGTTGCAAAAGCAATTAAAGATGCAAAAGCTAAAGTCATGTACATATGTAATGCAATGACACAACCTGGTGAAACAGATAATTTCACAGTAAACGACCATGTTCAAATGTTAGAAAAATATATTGGAAAAGATACTATTGATGCAGTTATTGTAAGTACAACAAAAATTAGTAATGAACTTTTAGATAAATATGCAACAGAAGAACAAAAAGACCCTGTTCGTATTGATTATGAAAATATTGTAAAACAAAATTATGAGCTTCTTGAAGGAGATTTAATAACTACAGCAGATGGTACTATAAAGCATGATAGTTTAAAATTAAGCTCGATTATTTTTTCTTATTTGATGAGATAAATTAAATTTTAGGGACGGGTCTAAAAATTTAATTAATTTTTAGACCCGTCCCTAAAATTTATTTAAAGAGACATTCTTACATATTCGTATAATATAATTCCAGTTGCCACTGCTGCGTTCAAGCTTTCTGTTTTTCCGAAGCATTGGTATTTTTACTTTTTTGTTTGCTAATTCTAATACTTCTTTAGATACTCCATTTGCTTCGTTTCCAATGACAATAACTTTCTTTTTATAATCAATGTCGTAAATGGTTTCATCAGTTTGCAATGAGGTTGCTACAATATCGTATTTGTGCTTTTTCATATTTTTTAATGTTTCTACTATGTTTTTACTTCTTATCATATTTACTCTGTAAATGGCTCCCATGGTTGAACGTACTACTTTTGGGTTATATGGATCTGCTGTATTTTCTGATAAAATTACTTGTTTTAGATTAACACTATCTATGGTTCTTAAAATGGTTCCTAAATTTCCTGGGTCTTGAATGCCATCTAATACTACAATTACATCTTCATCGTAAGAAATACTTTCTTCCCCATTTTCTTTTTGCATAACTGCAAGTATTCCCTGAGGGCTTGCTACTTCTGTAATGCTTTCAAATACTTTTTTTGAAGTATAAATGCAATCTTGCTTTGCGATTTCATAAAGAAGGTCTTGCCCAATAGTTCCATCATTAATACATTCTTCACAAACTACTATTTTATCTATTTTTGCTTTTTCGTTTATAGCTTCTTGCACCATTTTGATTCCTTCTACTAAGAATTTGTTTTGCTCATCACGATATTTTTTATCTTTTAATTTTTTGATACTTTTTATCATTTCATTCTCTTTACTAGTAATGACTTGCATTTTCTAAAAACTCCTCTATTTCTTTTAATTTTTCCTTATCATTTTTTCCCTCTAATATAAAGGTAATATAAGGCTCTATTCCTGTGGAAAAGCGAACTTTTCGATTGTATTTTTCTACTAATTTATTGACTAAAGATACATCAAATTTACTATTATCATATAAAAAGCCAATTCCATCTCTTTTTTGAGAAATTTTTACTATATTTGCTTTTCTTGCACCATTTTTTATTCTTGCAATTTCAAGCAAGTTTTCTACTTCTTGTGGCATTGCACCATAGCGGTCGATAATTTCATCTGTTACATTTTGTATATCCTCTTCTGTTTTGCAAAGTGCAATATCTTGGTAAATTTCAATTTTTTGGCTACTATTTTCAATATATTCATCTGGAATATAACTAGAAAATGATAAGTCAATTTGTACATCCTGTTCTTCTTTTACCTTTACTCCTTGCATTTCTTTCATTACTTCATCTAATAACTTGCAATACGTATCATATCCTACTTGCTCCATGTGTCCGTGTTGAATTTCTCCAAGCATGCTTCCTGCACCTCTTATTTCTAAATCACGCATTGCAATTTTAAAACCAGAGCCAAACTCGGTAAATTCTTTAATGGTTTTTAGCCTTTTATCTGCTACTTCAGTTAATAATTTATCACGTTTATACATGATGTAAGCATAGGCTTGTTTTTCTGCTCTACCTACTCTACCACGAATTTGATAAAGTTGAGCTAAGCCTAATTTATCGGCATTTTCTACAATAATAGTGTTAGCATTTGGAATATCAATTCCCGATTCTAAAATTGTGGTACATACTAAAACATTTACCTCACCTTTAATAAAATCGAGCATAATTTCTTCTAGTTCGTTTCCACTCATTTTTCCATGTGCAAAAGCAACCTTTGCCTCTGGTACTAAATTTGCAATTTGAACAGCTTTTGCCTCAATGTCTTCAACCCTATTATATAAATAAAATACCTGTCCGCTTCTTTCTAGTTCTTTTGTAATTGCCTCTTTTACTACTTCTTCATCTTGCTCTAAAACATAAGTCTGCACAGGTTTTCTATTTTGTGGTGGTTCGTAAATAACTGACATATCACGAACTCCTACAATAGACATGTGCAATGTTCTAGGAATTGGCGTTGCACTCATAGATAATACATCAATACTTGCTTTGTATTGTTTAATTTTTTCTTTATCTTTTACACCAAAGCGGTGCTCCTCATCTACAATAAGAAGTCCTAAATCTTTAAACTCTACATCTTTGCTAAGAAGTCTATGAGTTCCTACAACTACATCAATTTCGCCTAATTTTAATTTACGAATAATTTCTTCTTGCTCTTTTTTCGTACGAAAACGATTTAATAGTTCTACTCTAATAGCAAAACTTTCCATTCTTTCTTTGAAACTTTCATATTGTTGATTTGCAAGAACTGTAGTTGGAACTAGGTAAGCAACCTGTTTTTGGTCCATTACAGCTTTAAAAGCAGCACGAATGGCGACTTCTGTTTTTCCATAGCCTACGTCTCCACATAGAAGCCTATCCATAGGACGAGGTGCTTCCATGTCCTTTTTGGTTTCTTCAATGCAACGAAGTTGGTCATCTGTTTCTGCATAAGGGAAACTATCTTCAAATTGCTTTTGCCACTCTGTATCTTTTGAAAAAGCATAACCTTTTATGCTTTGCCTTTTTGCATAAAGTTCAATAAGTTCTTTTGCCACTTCTTGTAAATTTTTCTTTACTTTTGCCTTAGTATTTTCCCATTCTTTGCTTCCTAATTTGTTGATTTTAGGAGTAGCCTCTCCTCCACCAATATATTTTCGAATGCTATCTAAATCATTAGTTGGAATATATAGCATATCATCATTGCGATAACGAATTTTAATATAATCTTTTACAATTCCATCAGCCTTTAATGTATTTACTCCTACAAATTGACCAATACCATGGCTTTTGTGTACTACATAATCACCTATTTTTAAATCGGCAAAAACAATTTTCT
Organism: uncultured Clostridia bacterium; assembly: GCA_947631495.1. Lineage (GTDB taxonomy): Bacteria > Bacillota > Clostridia > TANB77 > CAG-508 > UMGS1663. The sequence goes on along the minus strand of CANRLO010000005.1, from coordinate 15,890 downwards.
CGCCTTCTTTAAAGCTACTACTTAACTTTCTTCTTTTCTTCACATTAGATGTAAATAAATCTTCCCCTGTTACTACTATTAAATTTAAGTCATAGCATTCAAAGCCTGCACTTAGTCTGCCCTGTGACACAATTACCTTTTGATACATTGGGGACGTTTCCTTTTGCATCATCTGTCCCTTTTGGTCCATTTCTAAATTAGATATTTGATTTAATTCTTGTTTTTTATATGGAACTTCCTTTTCTTCTAGTAGTTTAATAAATTTTTCTGTTTCTTCTTCATTCCCTGCAAGAACAACAACTTTCTTTTTTTCATTAAGCCATTTAATGAAATCTCCTATTAGCAATTCCATTTCACTTTTATAATAGTTGACATCTCTATAAGGAAATTGAAATTTAACAGGTGCAACTTTTGCCATTCCAAAGTCTTGTTTTTCTAAATATAGTATTTGCTTATCTTCTCTAACATATTCGATTTTTTCTAAGTTTTGAATGGACTGTGGAATGTATTTTTCTTTTTCTAGCAAAGCTTTCATTAAATTTCGATTTTCCATTAAGATATTTTCTTCTCTTTGTTTTACTTTTGATAGTTCATCAAAGAATATTAAAAAATTTTTTCCTAAATAGTCCATAAAAGTTTGTTGTTTTTCATAAAAGTAATTAAAATATTTGTCAATTTTGCTAAGATAATCATTTGCTTCAATTAGAGCAATATCTTGTCTTTTTATTTCTTCTAATTTTTGTTTATATTCTTTTTTTATATTAACTCTTTCTTCAATTTCTTCATTAAAATCTAATTTGCCTTCTTCTATTTTTTTTACAACTAAAGGTAAATCTTCTTCCAAAATTAACTCATGAGCTGGCATAATTTCAATTTTTTCTATCATGTCTGTAGAACGTTGTGAAGATAAATTGAATTTACGAATTGAGTCAATTTCTTCTCCCCAAAATTCAACACGGACACCTTCTTTTTCAGAAAGAGCAATATCCAAAATATCTCCTCTTAGGCTAAATTGTCCTTTTCCTTCTACTAAATCGCTTCTTTCATAACCTAAATCTATTAGTTTTTGCTTAACTTCTTCTAAAGAATAGTTTTTGCCTACCTTCATTTCCAATTGATTTTGATATAGAGTGGTTTTTGCTATCATTTTTTGCATCATAGCTTCAATAGTAGTTACTACAATTTTTGCTTTATTTTGCTCTAATTTGTTCAATACATCAATTCTGTTATATAGTAAATCTTTGCTTTCTAAAACATAGTCATAAGTTGCAACTTCTTTTTTGGGGAAATAATAAATGATTTCAAATTCTTTTGCGAAATATTTCAAATCTTCAATTAGCTTTTTTGCTTGTATTTCATTATAAGTTACTATGCAAATAGGACGATTCGTTGCTTCTTTTGTTGCATATATGTATTGCACTTTTCCCACGTCAGATAAGCCCGATATTGAAATAACCGGGCTATGTTTTTCTTGTATTTCTTGCAAATAATCTTGAAATTTTGGGAGTTTTATTAGCTCTGATATAATGGCATTCATCTTTTTTCTCCTCTTACTCATTTCTATTATTATATCTCATTTTCGCTTATTTTAAAATAGTTTTTTGAAAATTTTTTCCCAATTTGGGACAGTCCCCAATTGGGAAGTTTGGGACAATTTGGGACAGGGTTACTAAAACTCTATCCTTTTAACATAATTTTGTCCTTTCTCTCATAAAATGTAATAATAAGTTTATTAAAAAATTTTTATTATTATATCTACTTTGCTAAAATAAGTTAAAACTTGAAAGGAATGAATTTTTATGCAGAATATAAATGTGCATAACAATATTGGATATAAGTTTATTTTTTTATCGATTCGAAGAAATATTTTGCCTGCTATTTTTTGCCTTTTTACAATTTGCCTTGTTGTTTTTTCAAAAAACAATTTTGCCGCTGCAAAAGAAGGTCTTATGCTTTGGGCTAATAATGTGGTTCCTTCCCTCCTTCCTTTTTTTATTGCAACAGAATTGTTAAGCTATACAAATGTAGTAAATAAATTGGGCAAGCTTTTAAACCCTATTATGAGGCCTATTTTTCATGTTCCTGGTATTGGAAGTTATGCTCTTTTAATGGGTATTATTAGTGGTTATCCTACTGGTGCTAAAATTGTAGTTAATTTGAAGGAGCAAGGTCTTTGTACTCAGGAAGAAGCAGAGCGTATGCTTGCTTTTACTAATAATTCAGGTCCTCTTTTTATTTTAGGAACAGTTGGAATTAGTTTATTTGGAAATAGCACCATCGGATTTTTACTACTTTTTACCCATATTCTTGCTTGTATTAGCGTAGGAATTTTGTTTCGTTTTTGGAAAGCAAAAAATACATCTTCTGTAAAGATTTTTTCTAAGCAAAACAATAATAAAAAAGAACAAGTTAATTTTTCTAATTTAGGTGATATTCTAGGAAGAAGTATTTTATCTAGCATAAAAACAGTTGTTATGATAGGTGGTTTCATAGTTCTTTTCAGTGTAGTTTTATCCATTTTAAAGAATAGTAATGTCATTAATATTATAGGAAATTTATTTTATCCATTACTTAGAATATTTGGTATTTCTGATGTTCGTTTTTCGACTTCATTAATTAGTGGTATTTTAGAACTAACAAATGGACTTACTCAAATTTCTTTAATTGCTTGCAAAAAAATTTCTATTAACATTATTTTAAGTGCTTTTTTATTAGGATTTGGTGGTTTTTCCGTTTTATTGCAAGTGAATAGTATTATTTCTAAATCGAATTTATCGATTAAGTCTTATTTTATAGGTAAATTAATACATGGAGTTCTAGCTGCCTTTTATACTTTCCTTTTAATTACATATTTTCCTATTTTTAATTTTAATTTATAAAATAACAAATAAAAATTTTAGAAAATCTAAGGCTCGCCATATTTATCTAGCTTAGAACTTTCTTACTATATAAAAATCATATTTTTCTTTTTTCTTCATACATATAGAAAAAAGAGGTGATTTATTTGGAAAAAAATACAGATTATAATAATTTTAATGGTTTCTATGGATACCCACCCTATTCTCCTTATGAAAATTATGACCCATCTATATTTGATAATGTTTTTAATCCTATGATGCAATATGAACAAGGCTATATGTACTATCGTTACTTAACACAACAATTAGAATATAAAATTAAGTGCAAGGAATATGAAAAACTAACTGGACGAGAAAGTAGAACGGAAAGAAGAGTCGAATAGGCTCTTTTTTTATATAAATTTTTCCAAAATGTATTGATTTTTTTCTTGATTTGTGTTATTATAATATTGTGTTGAAAAAGGATTAAAAGAAAGGAGACTTCTTAGCACTTTGTGCTTAAGAAAAAAAGTTATGAAACATACTGCAACTCATTCAGCTAATTCAAGATTCCATCAAGTGCAAGAAGAATTAAAAAATCTTCTTTCTATTATCATGGGAACTGTAGAAGAAGCACAAGAAAATGAAAACTTTGAATATTTAGAACAAAATGCTACTTCTGAGGAAGAACTTTCTATTATAAAAGAGTTAAATAAAAGTTCACAGGCTCTTGAGCAAAAAGCTGAAGTTTATCATCATAATATTGGTATTCCTAGTGTTACCAAGAAACAAACAAAACAATCTAAAAAAGAAATTTCTGTAGAAGGTAAAATTTCTACTATTGTACAACCAATGGCTACACAAAATAAAGAAGATTCTAAAAATAATAGAATTTCTAGAATAAAAGATGATTTTGATATAGAACATTAAAATTTAAAGAACAATTTTTAAAAATTGTTCTTTTTTTCTTGACAAAACGAACAATTGCTATTATAATAATACTTGTCTTGTTTGACATATATGGCGAGATAGCTCAGCTGGCTAGAGCATTCGGTTCATACCCGACAGGTCGGTGGTTCGAATCCACTTCTCGCTACCAAATAAGTATCTGTTCAAGCTTTTAGAATAGATAATAAAAATACCATTCTGAAAAAGGGTGGTATTTTTTTGTTGCTTTTTTCAGTATGTACTACATCATCCCTAAGTTTTGTGCGTTGGTCAAAACTCATAGGAGTTAGGACTTGTGTCAAATCTCTAAAAATTAAAAAATAAAGAAAAAATAATTGACTTTATCAAACAATTGTTTTATAATGATACTTAAATAATTAAAATAATATATTGAGAAATGGAGATGATATTATTGAAAGAAATTGATAAAACTAATAAATCCTTTGAAGATATTAAGCATGTTGACGAAAATGGTACTGAATTTTGGTATGCTAGAGAACTACAAAAGGTTTTAAATTATAAGGAATGGAGAAAATTTGAAAATGTAATAAACAAAGCAAAAGAATCTTGTAAAAATAGCAATATTAGTGTGATTGAACATTTTGTCGACACCGACAAGTTGTCAAAACGTGCTAACAATGCAGAGGTTGTAATTAAGGAATATAAATTAACTCGTTATGCTTGTTATTTAATAGCACAAAATGGAGATAGTAGAAAAAAAGTAATTGCTTTAGCTCAAACATATTTTGCAGTTCAAACTAGAAAGCAAGAAATTACAGAAAAAGAATATACTATGCTAACAGAAGATGAAAAGAGATTTTATCAAAGAGATTTAACAAGAAAAGGAAATTATTCACTTAATCAAACTGCTAAAAAGGCAGGAGTCAAAAATTTTGATAAATTTCATAATGCAGGATATAAAGGCTTATATAATGGTGAAACAGCTGACGATATAATAAGACTTTAAAGCAAAAGTAAAAGTGCCCCTCGAATTGAGGGGCACTTACTTTTTTTAGAATCTTTTTTAATTCATATAGTCTCTTAATTTTTTAGAACGTGATGGATGTCTTAATTTTCTTAATGCTTTTGCTTCAATTTGACGAATTCTTTCTCTTGTTACCATGAACTCTTTTCCTACTTCTTCTAGTGTTCTTGCTTTTCCATCTTCTAATCCAAATCTTAATTTTAATACTTTTGCTTCTCTTGGTGTTAGAGTTTGCATTACTTCTTCAAGTTGTTCTTTTAGTAAAGTATAAGCTGCAGAATCTTGTGGTGCTGGACTATCATCATCTTGAATGAAATCTCCTAAATGGCTATCATCTTCTTCTCCAATTGGAGTTTCTAATGATACAGGGTCTTGCGCAATTTTTTGAATTTCCATTACTTTTTCTACACTAATTTCCATTTCTTTTGCAATTTCTTCTGGGGTAGGCTCTCTGCCTAATTGTTGAAGCAAATGTCTTGAAGTACGAATTAATTTGTTAATAGTTTCAACCATGTGTACTGGAATACGAATTGTTCTTGCTTGGTCTGCAATGGCTCTTGTAATAGCTTGACGAATCCACCAAGTAGCATAAGTACTAAATTTAAAACCTTTTGTATAGTCAAATTTTTCTACTGCTTTAATAAGTCCCATGTTTCCTTCTTGAATTAGGTCTAAGAACAACATTCCCCTTCCTACATATTTTTTAGCAATACTAACAACTAATCTTAAGTTTGATTCAGCAAGTTTTTGTTTTGCTTCTTCATCTCCATTTAATATTTTCTGTGCTAATTCTAATTCTTGCTCATAATTTAAAAGTGGAATTTTACCAATTTCTCTTAAATACATACGAACAGGGTCATCTATATTAACTCCATCAAGAGCAGAATTTAAGTCAATATCTTCTAATTTGATATCTTCTACTTCTTCTAAATCTTCAATATCTGGTTCTTCTAAATCTTCTTGTAAAATATCTACTCCTAAATCTTCAAAAGCATCAAACACTTTATCAATTTGATCGACATTCGCCTCATCTAATTCGCTAGCTAATTCTCCATAAGTAATTTGCCCCTGTGTTTTTGCTTTTTCAATAATTTCTTGTACTTTATCTTGAGGCTTTTCTTCTTTGTTACTTTCTTCATTTTCTGTTGTTTTATTTTCTACTGTTTTATTTTCTACTTTTTTATCTTCTGCTTTTTTCTTTTCTACTGTTTTATCTTCTACTTTTTTATTTTCTGCTTTTTTCTTTTCTACCTTTTTATCTTCTACTTTTTTATCTGCTACTTTTTTATCTGCTACTTTTTTATTTTCTTTATTTGCAACTTCTTTTTCTACTTTTTTAGAAGATGATTTCTTTTTTGTTTTTTCTTCATTTTTTGGTGCTTTTACTTCTTTTTTATTTTTATCAACTTTTTTATTTTCTGTCTTTACTTCTTCTATTTCTTTCTTTTTGCTTTTTGTTTTTATTTCTTCTGATTTTTCAGTTTTTTTCACTGATATCCCTCCTATTTCATTTTTGCCAATTTAATAATAATGTTATTTAATCTTGTTTCTAATTCTTCTTTTTGGTCTTGAGATAAATCTTCTTGTTCTAATTCTTTAATAATTTGATTTCTTTCTATAACTACTTTTTCTTTTGCATATAATTTTAAGATATCTTCTATACATTTTCCTACTTCTGTAATTTCAAAATCGTAGGCCAAAATCCATGAAATTTCGTTAATAATTTCTTCATCCTCAAACCAATCTAATATATGACTAGTATTACTATTTCCTTTTTCAAATTCTTCATACAATTTTTTTATTATTGTTTGATTTTTAGGATTTGTAATATTTTTCCATGAAATTTGTTCTTTTAATTTTGGATATGCTTGCTCTGGATAATTTATTAAAAGATATATTATTAATTTTTCTCTTTTATCGTTTTGATTTTCATTTTGTTCTTTCTCTTTTAATTCTAATTTTGGTTTTGCTTTTTCTAAAATTTTGCTCGTTCCGTTTGTATTTTGTAATTTACTCATTTCAGCATAAATCGCTTCTTTTGAAATTTTGTATTCTAATGCAATTTTTTCTACATATACTTCTCTTTCAATTTCATTATCTATTTTTGAAAGAACTTTAGCAATTTCTTTTAGAAATTTTATTTTGTCATTTGGATGTTCTATATTTAATGTATTTTTTAATACTTTTACTTTGTATTCAACTAATGAAATTGCCTTTTCAACTTGCTTTTGGAAACGCTCTGGACCATATTTTACTACAAATTCGTCTGGATCTTTCGCACCTTCTATTTGTAAAATACGAATATCGCATCCCATACCTTGTAAAATTTCTAATCCACGCATGGTAGCAGCTTGTCCTGCTCCGTCGGAATCGTATCCAATAATAACTTGCTCACTACTTTTTCGAAGAAGTCTTCCTTGTGCTTCTGTCATAGCTGTTCCTAAAGAAGCAACTGCATTCGTAATGCCCCTTTGATGAAGTGAAATTGCATCCATATAGCCTTCTACAATAATAATTTTCTTTAGGTCTCCCTTTTTAGCAACATTTAGTCCAAATAAATGCCTTCCTTTGCTATATACAATATTTTCTGGTGAATTAATATATTTTGGTTTACTATCATCTAAAACTCTACCACCAAAAGCAATGACTCTATTTCTGGTATCTTGAATTGGGAACATAAGCCTTTTACGAAAACGGTCTACAAACTTTCCTTCTGGTGTTTTGTTAACTAAGCTAGATGCTAATATTTCTTCTTCAGTAAAACCTTTTTCTTTTAGCATAGTATATAATTCATTATAAGTACCTGAATAGCCTATTAGAAAGTTTTTTAAAGTATTGTTATCTAGCTTTCTTTTTTTGACGTACTCTTGGGCAGGCTTTGCCGATGATTTATATAAATTTTCATGATAAAATTGTGCTGCTAATTGATTTATTTCATAAACTTTTGCTTTTAGTTGTAATAGTTTAGAATCCTCTCCTCCTTCTAGAGTAGGTAATTCAATGCCTGACCTTTCTGCAAGCATTTCTATGGTTTCTTTAAAGCTTAAGTTTTCAATTTTGCTTAAAAAATGAAATACATTTCCGCCAACACCACAACCAAAGCAATGAAAAATTTGCTTATCTGGTGAGACAGAAAAAGAAGGTGATTTTTCTTTATGGAATGGACACAATCCAAAAAAGTTTCTACCACTTCTTTTTAATACTACATATTGTGATATGATATCTACGATATCATTTCTGTTTCTTATTTCATCAATTAACTCATCACTATATCGTACCATTTTGGTTTACCTTTCTTTATCATAATTATATTATTCGACAGAAATAACATAAATCCTTCTTTTATGTTATGTAAAACGACATTTTTTTTGGAAAGATTTGGAGAAAGATTTTGAACGCATTAATTTTTTCCAAAAAAAGACGACTTTTCTTTAAGTCGCCTCTATATTTTTGGTTTTATAAGTTTGTTCCTGTTTCATCAAATGGAATAAATTTTTTTACAATACCTTTTCCAATTTCTTCTGGTATTCCAGCTTCTGGCATTTTATATTCTTCAAAAGACATTGTAATTTTGTTATCAATTAAAGTCTCTACTTCTTCTTGTGTTGCATGTTCTGCTAAAACTAATTCACTTACTAGAATTTGTTTTGCATTATTTAGCATTTTCTTTTCTCCTGTAGATAATCCCTTTTCTTTTTGTTTAAAAGCTAAATTGCGAACTACATCAGCTACTTCGTAAATATCGCCACTTTTCATTTTTTCCATGTTGTCACGATATCTTTTATTCCAATTATTTGACATTTCTGTCTCGTTTTCTTCTAATATTTCGAATACCTTTCCAGCACTTTCTTTACTAATTATATTTCTAACACCTATTTCTTCTGCCTTTGCAGTTGGTACCATAACTTTTACTTCGCCTGGCATTTTTATAATATAATAGGCTTGTTTTTCTCCTAAAATATCTTTTTCTTCAATGGCATCGATGGTTCCTGCACCATGCATTGGATATACTATTTTATCACCTACATTGAACATGTAAGACACTTCCTCTCTATGTATTTTGTGTTATTTGTTAGTCAAGAAAGGTTTCGATTCTCTTTTTTAACCACAACTATATTATACTACAAAATTTGGCAAAAGTCAAAAGATTTTCCAAATAAATTTTAAAAAAATTAAGGCGATAATAAATGTTTATTATCGTCTTTTATTTTTAATCTTCTTTTGCCCAAATTACTAATCTTTTAGTTGGATCTGTGGTACAAGTAGATAGAGAAATTTCTCTTTTTCCATTTGTATTTCTAGTAGCATAAGAAAAATCCATATCACTTGTAATATAAGTATAATAAATACTATATTCTATTTTCTGACCTCTATTATCTGTAATATATATTTTGTCGCCGTTGACTAATTTTTTATTATTTGAAAAGAAAGTTCCATTTCTATAATTATGTGCTGCAAGTACAGTATTTCCTATTTGATTTAGTCCTGGTCCATATAAAACACCAACTGCTGCAGTTATAGATTGAGGTGTTACACTATCTACAATAAGAGCTTCTACTTTTGTTTTTGGAATTTGTATCATACCTATAACAGAATAGTTTCTATAAGAAACATTGACTTGTTTTTGAGTTGTAGGAGTTTGCGTTTGTGGTGTTTGTTCTATAATTTCATTATTGGGTTCTTCATCTTCTAATGCTACCACAATAACTTGATTTTTAAATTCTTCTATTACTGTTTCTGCTTCTTTTAATTCAAAATATTTATTTATATAATCATAAGCTATATATCCTATTAGGGAGACTAATGCAAATACAGTAATAAAAATAATAATATTAAAAAATAATTTTCCTTTTTGCATTATAATCTTCTTTCTTTTATTATCTTTCTTTTGCTAAAATAATTAATCTACTTTTAGCATCATCTGTACAAGTAACTAAAGTAATTTCTCTTTTTCCTTGTGTATCACGTTCTAAGTGAGAAGAATCTTCTGGTGAAGTTATATATGTTTTATAAATATAATAAGTTACTTTCTTTCCTGTACTATCTGTAATATAAATTTTATCGTCTTCTTTTAATTGTTTGTTATTTGAAAAGAATCTACCATCACGATAATTGTGCCCTGCAATTGTAGTATTTCCTACTTGATTTAATCCTGGTCCATCATAGATACCAACTGCTATTTCAATTGTTCTTTCATTTATTTCATTTAATACAACTGATTTTAAGTTAATTGCTGGTATTTCAATTGTTCCTACTACTAACTCTCCTTTATAATATGTTTCATTTCCTTGACTAGATGTATTTCCATCTACTACTACATTTTGCACTTCTAAATCTGGTGCCACAGAATTAGTAACAACGCTATTATTTTCTTCTACATTTTCTTCTGGTTTACTTACTTTATTTTGAAATTGCTCTGCTGCATTTCCTGTTTCTTCCATTAAATTATTATTATTAATCATAGTCATTGCTAAATATATTAAAACACCTATAATAACAATAATTCCTATTATTAATAATACTGTTAATAATTTTGAATATTTACTTTCAAACATAAATGCATCCTCCTTTGTACTATACTACTTCTATTATACCACAAAGAGAATGCATTTTTCTACATTTTTTTTTAATTTTATATATATTTATAGTTTTGTTTAATTTTACATTACTTAGAATAATTCTTGATTTCTTAACCTACTATCTTATCCCCTAATACTTTTCCTCCTAAGATATGAAAATGAATGTGCATTACTTCTTGACCTGAATCTTTACCACAATTTGCTATTACACGATAACCATTTTCTTTAAAACCTTCTTGCTCTGCAATTTTATTGATAGTAGTATAAATTTTTCCAATTAAAGCTTCATCTTCTTCTTTTAAATCAGTTAGTTTGCTAATATGCTTTTTGGGAATAACTAAAATATGAATTGGTGCTGCTGGGTTAATATCATGAAATGCTAGTACGTCTTCATCTTCATATACTTTTTTTGAAGGAATCTCTCCTTTTATAATTTTACAAAAAATACAATCTTCCATTTTTATTTTCTCCTTTTTTATACATTAGGGACAGATGACACAAAAGGATAAGTTGACCGTTCGAGCGGATAGCGAGTTACGGACAACTTATGCAGAGGCAAACGTCCCAAATGCATCACTTATTCTAAAACTGCCTTGATACGTCTAATGCCAGCTGAGCTTGCTTCTTCTTTTTTAATTTTGAAATGTCCTAATTCTTTGGTGTTTTTTACATGTGGACCCCCACATAGTTCTTTTGAAACATTTCCTATTGAATAAACTGTTACTACATCTGGATATTTTTCAATAAACATACATTCTGCTCCAGAGTTTATTGCATCTTGCTTGCTCATTTCTTCTACTGTAACTGGAATTTCTTCTTTTATCCATTCATTTACTAAATCTTCTACTTGTTGCTTTTCTTCGTCTGTTAGTTTATGGTCACAGTTAAAGTCAAAACGCATTCTTTCTGCTGTAATATTAGAGCCTCTTTGATGTACATTTTTATCTATTACTTGTTTTAAAGCAGCATTTAAAAGGTGAGTAGCAGTATGATATTTGGTTTCCATTTCTCCATTTCCTGCTAATCCTCCCTTAAATTTTTGCTCTGAACCTGCTCTACTTTTTTCTTGGTGTTCTTTGAATTTTTGGTTGAAGCCTTCTTCATCTACTTTTATGCCTTTTTCCTGTGCTAGTTCTACAGTTAGTTCTAATGGAAAACCATAGGTATCGTATAGTCTGAAGGCTAAGTCTTTGTCTAACATGTTTCCATTTAAATGTGCTACGATTTTTTCAAATTCTTTTAGTCCTTTTTCTAAGGTTCTATTGAATTTGTTTAATTCGTTGGTTAAAACATCTAATACAACTTCTTTGTTGTTACTTAATTCTTGATAATAGTCTTTATATTTTTCAATAATCATGCTTGCTAGGGTTCTTTCAAAACCACTTTCTAAGTCTATGCCAATTTTCTTTGCATGACGAATCATTCTTCTAATAAGTCTTCTTAAAATATAGCCTTGGTCTGTGTTAGATGGTTTTATTCCTGAATTATCTGCTGCAATAAATACAGCCGTTCTTATATGGTCTGCAATAATTCTAATACTTTCTGGATTTTCTTCATAAGTTGTGTTAGACATTTCAATTATTTTTTCGATAACATCTTTCCAAATAGAAGTTAAATAGTTATCATCTACTCCTTCTAAGATAGCAACTGTTCTTTCTACTCCCATTCCAGTATCTACATTTTTATGTGGAAGTTCTTTTACACTACCATCTGCTTGTTTTTCATATTGCATAAATACATTGTTCCAAATTTCTACCCATCTTTCATCTTCTGGGTCGTGTTTTACAGGAACTGGATCTTCTGAACGCCAATAGAAAATTTCTGTATCTGGTCCACAAGGTCCTACTTCACCTGCAATCCAGAAATTGTTATCTTTATTTAAGTAGCTAATTCTTTCTTCTGGAATACCTAAACTTTTCCATACATTGGCTGATTCTTCATCTCTTGGAATGGTTTCGTCGCCTTCAAAAACTGTAACTGCCAATTTTTCTACTGGAATGTTTAATACTTTAGTTAAGAACTCAAAACTCCAAGAAATGGATTCTTTTTTGAAATAATCTCCTAAGCTCCAGTTTCCAAGCATTTCAAAAAATGTATGGTGAGTTTTATCACCAATACCATCTAAATCAGTTAATCTTACACATTTTTGTACATCAGTTAGTCTAGTACCTAGTGGATGTTTTTGTCCCATTAAATAAGGCACTAGCGGTTGCATTCCTGCTGTGTTAAATAGTACACTTGGGTCGTTTTCTGGGATAAGTGGAGCACTTGGTATAATTTTGTGTCCTTTGCTTTCAAAAAATTTTAGGTATTTTTCTTTTAAATCTATTTTTGGCATTTTCAATTTCATTCCTTTCTATATTCATTAGCAAAACTTATAATGGATTAAAGAGTATGTACTTCAAATTTTTTCTCACTTTGCTTTGCAATCTCTTTTTTAACTTGGCTTATTATATTACATTTTTTTCTATTTTGCAACTGATATTTTACCTATTAATTCTAAACCATCTACTTTTTCTATGGTTACTTTTGAAATAGTATTTTCTAGTGGCTTATATGGAATTTTTACTACTTTGTAATTGGCAGTATGTCCTTTTAAAAACTTGTCTTCTTGTTCTTCCCATAATACCTCTAATTCTTTTCCTATTTCTTGTTCGTTATATTTTATTTCATTTTCGTGAGATAACGCAATTAACCTATTGCTTCTTTCTTCTTTTATTTTTCCATCTATTTGGTTTCCGCATAACTGCTGCTTTGGTTCCTTTTCTTTGAGAATATTTGAATATATGCATTTGATAGAAGTTGATTTCTTTTAAAAATGAATACGTTTCTTCAAATTCTTCTTGCGTTTCTCCTGGAAATCCAACAATAATATCTGTTGTTAGGGATACTTGTGGATAGGCTTTTCTTAAAAGCTCAACTGATTGTTTAAATTCTTCGGTGGTGTATCTTCTATTCATTCTTTTTAAGGTTGCATCACAGCCACTTTGAAGTGATAAGTGAAAATGTTCACAAATTTTTTCTAATTTTGTAAGTCTTTCTATAAATTCTTTTGTAATTAAAGTTGGCTCTAATGACCCTAAACGAATTCTTTGAATACCATCTATATTGTGAATTGCCTCTAATAAATCTATGAGTGTGATATTTTCTTTTAAATCTTTTCCATAAGAAGCCACATGAATTCCAGTAATAACTACCTCTTTTATACCTTTTTTTGCAATCTCCTCTACTTCTTTTACTACACTTTGAATGCTTCTACTTCTTACATGGCCTCTTGCATATGGAATAATGCAATAAGAACAAAACCTGTCACAACCATCTTGTACTTTAATAACAGCTCTTGTTTTTTCGGTATAATCTGTCGTTCCAAAGTCTAAAAATTCTTTTTGATACATTACATCCGTAACTATTTGCTTTGGACTTTCACCTTTTTGAAATTCTTCAATATATTCAACAATTTTATTTTTTTCGTTTGTTCCATAAACTAAATCAATTTCTTCTATTTTAGAAAGCTCGTCTTTGGCAACTTGTGCATAACAGCCACAGGCAACTACAAGTGCATTAGGATTCAACTCTTTTACCCTTCTAAGCATTTGTCTTGATTTTCTATCTGCCATATTTGTAACTGTACATGTATTAATAATGTAAATATCTGCTTTTTCATTAAATTCCTTTATTTCATACCCTTTTTTTATAAATTGTTCTATCATGGCATTTGTTTCATATTGATTTACTTTACAACCTAAGGTACAAAATGCTACTGTTTGCTTCATTTTAAAATACATTCCTTGCATCATATATTTAGGTTTTTTATAAGGTAGTACCTATAAACCTTTCTATGTTCATTTTGTTCTGCATTATTGTATCATATTTTTCTTCTATTTTAAAGTACTATTTTTTATTTTTTGACTTTTATGTAAAACTATGTTATAATGGTTTTATAAAAAATTTTTTAAGGAGGAAATTATTATGTTTAATACTACTAAAGTTTCTACAACTAATATCCTTTCTTATGAAGAGCTTCAGAAATTAGGAGCCTCAATGAGCGAGTTGTTGGAAAAGTATCGGAACAACAACAAAGTCTTGAAATTGGCATGGGTTATTCCCATTTTAGGAAGACCCCCTGTCATTCCGGATTCGCCAGATACAGATGCTCGAAATGATGCATATGACGATTTAGTCGAGTATAACCGGAAAAAAGATTTTATTGAGGACATTCTGAAGGAGAAGCTTTAAATAATGGGAGCATTGCTCCCGTTATTTTTTCTGTTTTTGGGGACGGAGGAAAAAAAACAGGTAGTATCAATTATAAAAAATATTTTCTATAATATTACATAAAATTGCTCATAACTATTTCTTTTTTTGTTTTTTTGTAGTATAATAGAAATGAATTAGTAAATTTTAGGAGGTTTTGTTTATGTGGCCAGTTTGGTTAATTATTGCAGGTGTATGCTTTATTATTGAAATGATGACAGTTGGATTTTTTGTCTTTTGGTTTGGTATTGGAGCATTGCTTACTATGATATTTAGCTTTATCTTTCCAGATAATTTAGTATTACAAGCAAGCATTTTTGTTATTTCATCTACTTTATTAATTTTCTGTACAAAGCCTTTAGTAAAAAAATTATCTAAGTCTGATAAGAAAGTTGCAACTAACGCTTATTCTATTATTGGTAAAAAAGGAATTGTAGTGCAGGATATTAATCCTACTAATGGCATAGGACAAATTAAAGTAGCAGGAGAAGTTTGGTCAGCCAAAACTTCAGATAACTCTATTATTGAAAAAGGAAATGAAATTCAAATTATTGAAATTGACGGTGTAAAAGCAGTAGTAGAACCTATTTCTGTAACAGCAGAAGTAGTAAAAAAATAGTTTTTAATTTAAAAATATAAAATAAAAGGAGGAACATTTATGGGAGGATTTATTTTTTTAGTAGTGGTACTTGCTATTATATGCATTATTGCATTTAAAACAATTAAAATTGTTAGACAATCTGAAGTGTATATTATTGAAAGACTTGGTAAGTTTCACAAAATTGCTGATGCTGGTTTAACCATCATCATCCCATTTTTTGACCATGTACGTAGTGTTGTTAGTTTAAAACAACAAACTATGGACATACCACCACAAGGTGTTATTACAAAAGATAATGTTACGATTACAATTGATACTGTCGTATTTTATAAAATTACAGACCCTGCAAAAGCAGTGTATGAAATTCAGAGTTTGAAAAAAGGTATTGAGTACTTAGCTATTACTACAATTCGTGATATTGTTGGCAAAATGGATTTAGACGAAACCTTTAGTTCAAGAGATGCTATTAATGATAAATTAAGAGCTATCTTAGATGAAGCAACTGACCAATGGGGTTGTAAAATTGACAGAGTAGAAATTAAAGATATTACACCACCTGCTGACATTCGTGATGCAATGGAAAAACAAATGAATGCAGAACGTAATAAAAGAGCTTTAATTTTACAAGCAGAAGGTGAAAGACAATCTGCTATTACTCTTGCAGAAGGTAAAAAAGAAGCTGCTAT
>CANRLO010000004.1 GCA_947631495.1 uncultured Clostridia bacterium | reverse complement strand
CTAATACAATTAGTGTAATTCCTTTATTATTTTTATTATTTAGTTCAAATTTCATAATAAAATTTCCTCCTATGTGTATTCCTATATATATTACTTAATTATGTATAATGGTTACTACTTTTATCATAAATAATTTGAACTTATTTGTCAATATTTTACACATTTTTGTAATGTATTTGTAATATTTTGTTTTAAATTGCATTTTAAAACAGGTACCCAAAATTTAAGGTACCTGTTTATTGTTTTATGAAGCTTTACACTGCCACCAAAGATCCATATCCTCTGTTTTCATTTCTATATCGTAGTTCAACATATCTTCATATAACGTGTTAATTGTTACATACCAGATGATGCCCTTGCTGTCCTCCATTCTTAATTCTATTTTTAAGATAGTGGACTCTACTCTAAATACAGTAATTGGAAAAATAATTTCTTCACAATCTTTCCATAAATCAGAAAACTTGTTGATACAAATTCCTTTACTCTTTAACTTATAAACCCAAGTTAAAATGTCGAGTTTAATTTTCCTGTTGCCTTTTTGAAAATTAAAACCTTCAAAAAAATTGGTCATTAGTTTCTTCTCCCGAAAAAAGAATAACTTAATCTTTTGCTTAATGCTCATTTTAATAGCCCTCCTTAAAATAATTATTTTTTGAGTTTCTTTTAAATTCAGCGCTTTTGCACTATCTAATTCTTTATTATAGCACAATAATGCAATTTTTTCAACACATAAAAGGAAATATTTAATATTGTCTTCCCCAAATTACCATTTTGTCTGCTTTTTTACCACAACATACACAAGTGTCTGAAATAGTTTCTTGCTCAAATGGAATACATCTTGAGTGAGTGCCTGTTGCTTCTTTTATTTTTTCTTCACATGCCTCATCTCCGCACCACATGGTTTTTACATATCCTTGGTTTTCATTGATATTTTTTATAAATTCTTCTAAATTAGTTGCTGTTGTTGTTTTTGCAATAACTCTTTCTTTACATTCTTGGTACATATTATTTTGAATATTATCTAAAATTTCTTGTAATTTGGTAGGTAGTTCCTCTAAATTTACTTCTATTTTGTCTAAAGTGTCACGTCTTACTACTACGCATTTATTGGCTTCTATATCACGTGGTCCAAGTTCAATTCTAACTGGCACTCCTCGTAGTTCCCAATCGTTAAATTTAAAGCCTGGAGAAACTTGCTCTCTTGTATCTATTTCCATACGATAATTTTCTTTTAATTTGTCATATAGCTCTTGTGCTTTTTCTTTTACTCCCTCTTTGTGCATAGCAACTGGTACAATAACAGCTTGAATTGGTGCTACTCTTGGTGGAAGCTTTAAACCTCTATTATCGCCATGCGCCATAATAACTGCTCCGATTAACCTCGTACTAATACCCCATGAAGTCTGATATGGGTACTCTTCTTTTCCTTCACGATTTTGGAATGTAATATTAAATGGTTTGGTAAAATTCTGTCCAAAGTAGTGAGAGGTTCCAGCTTGAAGTGCTCTACCATCATGCATTAAAGTTTCTACTGTGTAGGTTGCTTCTGCTCCTGCAAATTGTTCTTTTTTAGTTTTTCTTCCCTTTATTACTGGAATTGCAAGTAAGTTTTCAATAATATCTGCATATACATCTAACATTTGAAGTGTTCTTTCTTTTGCTTCCTTTTCTGTTTCATGAATGGTATGTCCTTCTTGCCATAAAAATTCTCTTGAACGTAAGAATGGTCTTGTTTCTTTTTCCCATCTTAGTACATTACACCACTGATTATAAACAAATGGTAAGTCTCTCCATGATTTTAACCATTTTGCATACAAAGTTGAAAACATGGTTTCTGAAGTTGGTCTAATGCATAATTTTTCTTCTAATTCTTCTTGCCCACCAATGGTTACCCATGCTACTTCTGGTGCAAAACCCTCTACATGGTCTTTTTCTTTTTCTAGTAAACTTTCTGGAATTAGTACTGGGAAATATACATTTTTTACTCCTACTTGTTTAAATTTTTCATCTGCATATTTTTGAATGTTTTCCCAAATAGCATAGCCATAAGGTTTAATAGCAATACATCCTTTAGTATCTGTATAGTCTGCTAAATCTGCTTTTAGTACAATATCTGTGTACCATTTTGCAAAGTCTTCTTCAATATTTGTTATTTCTTTTACGAAATCTTTTTCATTACTCATTTTCTTTTATCTCCTATTCCTGTTTTTATTGCTTTTGCCCTTCTTTTTCTTCTTGTTCTTTGCGGTCTTCTTGTTATTCTTGTTCTTCTTGGTTTACTTCATCTTCCTTTTCTGCTTGCTCATCTTGCTTTGCTTCGTCTTGTTTTTCTTCTTGCTCATTTTGTTTTGCTTCGTCTTCTTTTTCGTCCCTTTCGGGCATTGGAGCCTCAAGAATATCGTCAATAACAATTTGTTTATTTTCATCTAATTTATATCTTGGTAATTCTGGAAGTTCATCTAAATTGGTTATTCCAAACATTTTTAAAAATTCTTTTGTAACACTATACATTCCAGGTCTTCCTGGCAAGTCTGCTTTTCCCACATTTTCGATTAAATTGTATTCTAATAGCTTGTACATTGTTCCGTCACAATTTACCCCACGAATGGATTCAATTTCAGCTTTTGTAATATTTGGATTGTATGCAATAATAGACAAAGTTTCTAAGGCAGCCGTAGATAAATTTGGCTTGCTTCTTTTATCAAAAATAGGATATATATATTCATAATACTCTTTTTTTGTAGTTAATTGAAAGGCATTTTGTACTTTTATAATTTCTATTCCTCTATTTTGTTTTTCATAGTCCTGTTTCATACTTTCGATAATTGCCATTAAATCTTCATTGCTTAGTTCTAATGCAGACATTAATTCTTTTGCTTCTACTTCCCTTCCACAAGCAAATAAAATGGCTTCTATGACAGCTTTTGCTTTTTCTATTTCCATGTTATTTCTCCTTTTAAACTTATCCTATTATCTCACGTAAAAGCGAATCTGTCAACAAATGCTTATGTTTTCATATAGTTTCTTTTTCTTTTGATATTTTTTGTTTTCCATAATTACTAAATACCAAAGATAAGCTAAAATAAGTAAAATGGCAATGTTTCTCCAATATAAAATAGCAATGCTACAGAAAATTGTAAAAAAGCAAATTGTGAAATAAGAAATAGTATGAATATATTCATATGCTTCTTTTCTTCCATATAAAATATGTAAAATTCCTTTTAAAATTCTTCCTCCATCCATTGGATAAATAGGAATCAAATTGAAAATTGCTAGTAAGATATTAGCATAAACGAAAAGAGGATTTGGAAAAATAGAAAAGAAAATTATAAAAAATAAATTAATTAGTGGTCCACTTGCAGCAATAATAATCTTTTTTAGTGTAAGCATCGTACCATTTTTTATTTTTTTATTGACATTTTCTACTTTACTTTCAAAGCCAATAGCTAAGCCAAATGGCATAATTTCTAAGCTATTTGGTTTAAATCCTAATATAAGCCCTGCTAGCATATGTCCTAATTCATGAAAAAAAGCAAAAAGCATCAATATTCCATAAATTTCAATTTGTCTTGTTATTATAAAAATTGCAATAAAAATAAATATTTTCAAATGTAATCGAATTTTCACTTTTTAAAGTTTCCTTTCCTTTATCTTAAACATAGCAGTAATATAATATAGTATAATATGAGTTTTGTGCTTTTATGCAAAAGATAAAATGAGTTCTGGATTTACTACTCGATTTGATTTTCTTACTTCAAAATGTAAATGTGGCCCTGTTGCATTTCCTGTTTCTCCTACTTCTCCAATTTGCTGTCCCTGAGTAATAGTATCTCCTTCTTTTACGTAGATGGTTTGACAATGAGCATATAAGGTTATAACATCATCTTTTTCAATATAAACGTGGTTTCCATATCCACCTTCAGAAGAAACAAAAGTAACAGTTCCTTCCATTGCAGCTGTAAAAACAGTTCCTGCATTTACTGCAATATCAATTCCTGCATGATTTGCTGATACTATATCCGTTGGCTCTCTTGGACCAAAGCGAGAAGTAATAGTTCCTTTTAGTGGTAATATCATACTATAATTATTTTTTATATCATTTGCATCAATTTCCATTTGCGAAAGTTGCTTCTCTTCTGCTACCTGTTCATTTGCCTGTTCATCTGCAGAGGTTACAATAGTTTCATTTGCAAGAAGTTTTTCTCCTTCTTCTCCTCCACCAATGCCTCCTTCTACTGTTTCATTAACTGCTTCTATGTTGTTTTGTTGTTCAGTATTTTCTTGTACATTTTCATTTCCTTGCTCATTTCCTTGCTCATTTTCTTGGTTATTATTTTCTTCTTTATTGTTTGCTTCATTTTCTTGTTCTTGGTTTTGTTCTGTATTCTCACCTTTTTGTAATAAATATGCTTTTATGTGCTCATGATAATATTTTTCTGCCTGCTCATATACATTCTGAAAATTAATGTCATATGACAGAAACTCTTTAGTTTTATTAATGACATTTTCCGAAAATATGTAATTTGAATTTTTAATTAGATAGAAAATAAAATAAATTAATAAGCATATGGCAATTTGCAATATTAATTTTTTAAACATTCGATATTCTACTTTTCCTGTAGTGTTAACATTACTACTTGAGACGCGTACACCACCTTGCATTTTTCTTCTTTGATAAATTTCTTCTGCCCTTCTTATTCTTTCTTCTGCACTTATGGTTCTTTCCAAACCTTCCACCTCTTCCTTGGTTTTTTTCGCTTATTCATGTATATGCTTGTTTTTTTCTTTTATACCAAGATGGCAAAATAAAAAAAATCCGCTATCGCGGATTTTTTTGATACAAAAGGAAACGTCCCTAATGTATCACCATTATCTTAATATCATTGCAAATAAACTTAATGTACTAAACATAGCTAAGAAAATAGTAAGGGCTTTTAATCTTTTGTATTTTTCTTTTAGTTTTTTATTTGAATTATTCAATTCGTATTCTTTTTTATCTATTTTTGCAATATAATCTTGCACTATCATTTCTGCTTCTTTTATGATATATTCTTTTGTTTTTGGTTTTTCTTCCTTTCCGGTTACTTTATTTTTTTCTGCTTTTTCCTTCTTATGTATTTTTACATTATCTTTAAATACAATAAAAGCTTCCTCTACCATATTTGAAGGTAAATCTCTTAAAATCACTATATTTTTCATTGTATTTGTATCCATATAAACTTAATTCCTTTCTAATTCATTTATATAGATTTTTTCCATTTTTTGTGAGAATATACTTTTTATATATATTTTATTACTTCACAAATTCCTTCTACTATTATTTGAGATAATGTCATTACTTCATTTAAAGGAACATTTTGAAGGCTTGCAAAATTATATTTTGTTCTTTTATAATTTTTACCTACTACTGCTTTAATAGAAATATTTCCTACTTCTATTTTTGACTTATAAAGTCCTTTTCCAAGTTCTATTTTTTCTTTTTTCACAAAAATTTTTCCTATATTTTCTTCTTGTGAAAGAGCTGCATCTACAACAATGAGGCAAGGATTTTGATGTTTTTTTTCAATTATTTTTAGTGTATCCTTTATGTTTGTATAGCATAAATTTTCTTTTAATGTTCCATAAATTGTAATATTAGAAATGTTATGAGGTTCTAATTTTTCTTTTAACCCTGTTCCTACTAAAGGTCCTAAGCAATCTCCTAATATGTGGTCTGTGCCAATACACAAAAATACAATTTCCATTTTACTTGCATTTGTTTTTTCTTGATAAAGATAATAACTGAGTTCTTGTACCAATTGTTCTTTTTCACTACTTTCTTTATCTTCATATAGTAAATTCATATTTTCCCCCTAAAGATTTTCTATTAGGATAACCTATGTTTTTTCTTTCCTAATTATTCCATCTTCTTGGACTAATAATAATATTTACATTCTGATTATTTTGATATTTTTTTATAATATCTTCTGAAAATCCTGCTATTTCATTTGATAATACAATCGTTTTATAATTTTGATTCACTAATTCTTCCATTGTTTTATCTATATCTTCTGGGTTTTTTAGGCGTTGTACTTTCATGCCTAATCTTTCTGCAATTGCAAAATTTTTATTATCTTTTTCTTCTTTAATCCATGATATTTTCATTTTTCTTTATTTCCTTTCCTTATTTTAGTATATTATGCCATTTGGGCTTTTTTTATACATTTCTTGACTTTTTTGTTAATTTATACTATGCTTTTAATGGAGCAAGTAATTATATTGCAAAAAATGTAGTTAAAAAAGGAGTAAAAAAAATGTTTAAAGAATTTAAAGAATTTGCTTTAAAGGGCAATATTATGGATATGGCAATTGGTGTTATTATTGGTGGTGCTTTTCAAAAAATTGTTACTTCTTTAGTAAATGACCTAATTATGCCAGCAATTGCTGTTTTTACTGGAAAGGTTGATTTTTCCGATTTAGTATTTACAATTGGAAATTCTTCTATTAAGTATGGCTCTTTTATTACTACTGTTGTTGACTTTTTCATTATTGCATTTTCCATTTTTATTGCTATTCGTTGGATTCAAAAATTAAACGATAAGACAAAAGAAAATTTAGAAAAAAGTAAATTGTTAAAACATGTACATAAAGATGGAGAACCAGAGCAAGAAGTAGAGGAAAAACCTACTACAAAAGTATGTCCTTATTGTTTTTCAGAAATTCATATAGAGGCTACTAGATGTCCTCATTGTACTTCTGTTTTAGAAGAAAAAGAAACTGTAGAATAATTAAAAACGCATAAAAAATCCAACTTAATATTAGTTGGATTTTTTATATTTACTATATTTTATAAAATTTTCTAATGTATGAAATCTACTAAAATACCACATAAGACACTGATTGTATATAATATTGTCAATATTTTAATATTTTCTTTTTTATTTTCATTTACACGGAATAAAATTAAAATTCCTATTCCAGAACCTACTAATAGCCCTCCTATCATAGAGCCAAATGAAATAACTTCTTCTAAATATAATTGAGTTAGAATAACTGAACCTGCACAATTTGGAATAAGTCCTACAAGTCCTGCTATTAGTGGTCCTACCACTGGCATATTTAAAATTAGGCTAGCTAAATTTTCTTCACCTATCCAGTGAATAATAAAATTAATAAGAAGCGAAATAATAAAAATAAATAAGAAAATATGTAAGGTATGTTTTATAGAAGATTTTAATATTCCTTCTTCTTCACAATGACAATGCTCGTGTTCACAAATATGCCCAATTTCTTGTTCTATTTTATCTTCTTTTTTCTTTTTGAATGCTTGTCCTATAATATCTATTAGTAAACCTGCTATTATTCCAATAAATAATTTAATTGCTAAAATAGTGATAATTGTATAAACTGGAACTGATTCTGAAAGTAAAATAGGAAGCATTTCATCTGAGGTTGATAAAAAGATAGCAATTAGTGTTCCTAAGGTAATAACTTTACCTGCATATAAATTTGCTGCAGCTGCAGAAAATCCGCATTGTGGAAAAATTCCTAAAATTCCTCCAAAAATTGGTCCGAATTTTCCTGATTTTTCAATGACCTTTTTTGCTTTTTCTCCTGTTTTATGTTCAAGATATTCCATAATAAGGTAGGTAATAAATAAAAAAGGTAATAGTTTTATGCTATCTATTATAGTATCAAGCAAGATATCTATCATCTTTGTTCCTCATTTCTTATAAGTTTTAGTTCCTTATATTTATTTTAACAGCTACTATAATAGCATAATTTTTGCGTTTTTACAAGTTTAATTTTATTCTTTACAAAGTTCTCTAATTTTGTTTAAATTTTTAATGACACATTCGTATCCATATTGATAACAATGGTCTAGTTTTTGTACATCTAGTAACCCTACTTTATCCGTATAAACACTTAGCACCATATCGCTTTTTTCTAAATTTTCTTCTGCTATTTTATTTCCCATAATATCAATGGTTTTCATGATTATATCCATAACATCACTTGTTTCATCAATAGGGTCTGCATCAAATTTTACTGCAATTACTTTATCCGCTCCCTGCTTTCTTACTTCTGTAACAGGAACATTGTCTAATGCACCACCATCCATAAAAGCATGTGTTCCAATAGAACATGGATTAAATACTGCAGGGAAACTACTACTTGCCCTTACTGCTTTTCCTATACTAATATTAGTTAAATATTGTGAAGTATCTTTTGCTTCTTTTGGAAGATGATTAGTAAAGACATATTCTTTTGATTCCGTTATATCTACACTTGGTATAACAAGAGGCATTGGAATTTGTTTTATTTCTTTAATTCCTTTTTTTAACGCTAATTTGTTACAAAGTATTTCAATTGGCTCTCCATCTTTTAGCCCTGTTACCTTTTCTTTATGGAAGAAAAAATGTTTTATTCCCGTTAAAATTGGTTGTGGACTAAATGCTGTAATTTCTTTTGCATATTTTTTGAATAGTAGATAAATATAATGAGGTTTATATCCCATAGCATATAAACTTGCTATCATGCTTCCGACAACTGGTACCTCCTATAATATCAATTTTAATGTTATTATCTTCTAATGCTTTTAGAACTCCAGCATGTGCAATACCTCGAATACCTCCACCTGATAAAGCAATTCCTAATTTCAACTTTTAGCATCTCCTTTAATATAATATGGTTTTACTATATTATTTACCAATATTATATGTTTAAACGTGAGAGACGTTATTTAAAAACCTGTTCTTGGAAGTTTTGGTTCTTCTGGTTCTTTTGGTAGATTCATAATTGTAATTTCTTCTGTTTTTTGATGTTCTACAATTTCTATTTGAAATTCTTCATTTGTAATTTTATAATCTTGATGTGTTTTTACTTCTCTGATAGTGTATATTCCTTTTTCTAATTCTTTACTAATAGCAATTCCTTCTTCGTTGGTAATTAAAGTTTGTACCACTTTTTTATTTTGGTCTAATATTTGAAAAATTACTCCTTCTATTGGACTTCCTTTTTTTCTTCCATTTCTATAGTTATCTTCTTCGCTTATTTTTATAATTTTAATTTTTCCTTTTATTTTCTCATTTTCTAATTGCAAAGTGACTACTTCTCCATATTTTATTTCTATAGAAATTTCTTTTTGTTCTAATACATAATTATCTTTTGTTTTCGTTTCTTTTAAAATATAAGTTCCAAGCTCTAAATTGTTTGCATAGGCTTCTCCTTTTTTATTTGTAACTAATTTTTGCACTAGTTTTCCTTTGCTGTCGAAAAGTTCAAACTCTACATTTTCTAAGGTAGTGGAATGTTCATTTGCATCTACTTTTATGATTTTTAAATCTCCTTTTTTTCTTTCATTTTGAAATACAATGCTTGCTACTTTTCCCCACTTTAGAGTAACTTGTTGTTCTTCTTTTGAAAGTATATAAGGTTCTGGTACTTTTATTTCTTTTACTGTTATTGTTTGTGGATAAATTCCTTCCAACCTTGCAATTCCATTTTGATTTGTTGTAATTTCTCCTATTTTGTTTTGTTTTTCATCTTTTATTTCAAAAGTAACATTTGCTAATGGTTTTTTAGTTTCTGCATCAATTTTTTGTATTTCTAGGCTACATGTATTTGCATTTATTTTTAATGGAATAGAAGTATCTGCTTCTTCATAACTATTTAAATAAGTAACATAGCTTTGTGCTCCTTCCACATTACTTTTACAATGAAAAATAGGATTAGTTTTTATTTGTGCATTTTTTACAATTACTGTACCATTAATATCTTGCTTTATTTGATTTGTTGGAATTGCTATTTTAAAAATATTTTGAGTAAAACTGGTTTGTTCTTTATTATTTAAATTCAATATTTTTGTTCCGCTTGGTAAATTTTGAATATTTACTTCATATGATTGTAATTCTTTATTCGCCTCTACTATATAACTTTGCACATAATAGGTTTCGTTTTGGATTGTTTCTATTTTTTCTTTTTGGTCTTCTGCTACTTCTATTCTTGGTGCTTCATATGTTTCTATTCCATTTTTTCCATATTCATATAAAATTTGTGCTACTTTTAATACTTTCTCTCCTCTTCTTTGTATTTCTTCTACTGTATTGCCATCTACACTTCTATTTCCCAATATATATTTTTTATTTGGTTCAATTCCTTGTTCTGAATCCTTTAGGCAATGAAGTGCTACTTTTGTA
The DNA here is from genome assembly GCA_947631495.1 of uncultured Clostridia bacterium. Taxonomy (GTDB): domain Bacteria; phylum Bacillota; class Clostridia; order TANB77; family CAG-508; genus UMGS1663. The sequence goes on along the minus strand of CANRLO010000004.1, from coordinate 39,938 downwards.
GCAGAATACAAATCATCGTCACATTCTAATTCCCAATCTGTATATTTTGAACCCATATATCCTTTATTTAGAATTCTCCAAATTCTTTGGTCTTCTTCTTTTTGAATCGTAGTATTGTACGAATTATAACCAGTTCCCACTCCCTCCTTGGATGGTTCTATGCAAAATGCAGGATAATTTTTATTTTCTACTTCATCATGATAATACACATACCATACAATTTTGTAACTCCATCTTTTTTCCTTTTCCATCCAGTATTCTAATAAAGAATCACATTCATGATCTGCTTGTAAAAGTACAGTATCTCCTTCTTTAATTTTCGCTTCTACAGGATTTAAGTTTGTAATTATTTGTAATGCTTGAAACATTAATAATACGATGATAATTATTTTTTTTATTATTCTTTTCTTCATTATTTCACCCTTTCTTTTTATATCATTAAAAGTTTTTCATTATTTTAAGATTTTATTTCTTTCGTTTTATTACATATTTGTAAAGGGGAAATACAGATAAATAGACAAAAAGAAAAGACTAAATAAAACGTAATTTTATACGTTTATTTAGCCCCTATTTAATACTTATGTATGATAGTTTTATTACTCTTGTGTAAATGGTAATATAGCAATTTGTCTTGCTCTTTTTACTGCTAAAGTAATATCTCTTTGATGTTTTGCACATGCTCCTGTTGCTCTTCTTGGTAAAATTTTTCCTTTATCGTTGATAAATTTTTTTAATTGTTCTGCATTTTTATAATCTAAAACAAGATTTTTATCTGCGCATAAAGGACAAACTTTCTTTCTTATTTTTCTAAACTTTGGATTGAAATCATCATCCATATTGTTATTATTTCTGTTATTTCTTTTTTGTTTTTTATCTGCCATTTTCTTTCCCCCCTATCTTAATTGTGTAATTAGTTTTAGAATGGTAAATCGTCTCCAGAAGAAACTTCAAAATCAGAACTTCCAGCTGTTTCTGGCATTGTTCCGAAAGTTGCATCAAAATTAGCACTTGTTTCTCCTTCTCTTTTACTATCTGCAAAATATGCTTCTTCTGCTACTACTTCTGTAATATAATGTTTTTGTCCTTGGTCATCATCCCAAGTTCTTGTTTGAATTCTTCCAATGATACCAACTTGTTGACCTTTTTTGAAGTATTTGCTACAGAATTCTCCTAATTTGCTCCATGCTACAATATTAATAAAATCTGCTTGTCTTTCTTCACCTTGTCTTACAAATCTTCTATTAACTGCTAAGCTAAATGAAGCAACTAGTGTATTGTTAGATTGTGTATATCTAACCTCTGGGTCTCTTGTTAATCTTCCCATTAAAATTACTTTGTTCATATTTTTCCCTTACCTTTCTTTTAAAGGCCCCTATTAATTATTTTTCTACTTTTACTGTCATAAATTTGATTACTTCATCTGTAATTCTGTAATTTCTTTCAAGTTCTGAAATTAGGCTTGGTTCTGCGTCAAAATAAAATACAACATAATGTCCTTCTTTATTTTTTTGTACTTCGTAAGCTAATTTTCTTTTTCCCATTTCATCTACTTTTTCTAGTTTTCCATTTGTATTAATCAAATTTGTGAATTTTTGAATAATTGCTTTTATTCCTTCTTCATCTAAATTTGGATTAATAATGATAACACTTTCGTATTTGTTCATTATTGTTTCACCTCCTTTTGGACTATTAACCTACAGATTTCCTGTAAGTAAGGATGTAAAAATTTTATTTTATTTTTACAACGATAGTATTTTATCACATTTTTTAAGATATCGCAAGTACTTTTTAAGTATTTTTGCTTTCTTCTTTTGTATAGTAACTAATTCCATAGCCAAAATCTAATTTGTAATACCTGCCAATAAATTCTGGAGTATCTGATTTAATTTCATAAATAGGTTCTAAAATAATTTCTCCTCTGCTGTTTACAACGCCCCATTTGTTATCTTTTTTGATACCTGCAAATCCATAGTTATTTAATTCTAATGCCATGTCATAAGTTGCTTGTATTACAATGTTTCCTTCTTTATCTTTATAACCCCATTTGCCATTTTCATCCTTAAAAGCATATAAAGATAAATCAGGAAAAACTGCTTTATATGAAATTTCTATTCCATTTTCATTAAAATACTTTCTGTCTGTTTTTGAAAATATTATAATATAATCTTTCTCAATTTGTATATTTGCTTGTTCCATAGAAACTATTTTTTCCATATTATGATTATATATTTCAATAGTATATGTGTCTAACATAATTGTTTGTATCATGTGTTTATTTTCTAAATTATAAATAACATCATATCCAGAAATAATTTCTTTTTGCTTATTTGCATCATAAATTCCTACTTTTCCGTCTTTGGTAACAATGAAATATTCATCAAAAGCATATTCAACATAAGAATATTCATTTTCTAATAAAATATTGTCATTTTCGTCAATTAGTCCAAACTTATCTTGTTTATCAATAGTAATAGAGTATTTTGTATTTTCTACACTTACAATTGTCTTATCTGTTTGTGTCTCTTGTTTTTCTCCATTGATGTTATAAGAAGAAAGTATTCCATCTTGTTGGGTACTAATGGTTTTTCCAGATATCATAATATAGTCATATTCTGGTTTCAAAATTTCTTTTCCCTCTTTATCTATTACTCCTTGTTTTCCGCTTTTCTGTACAATAAATAATTGACTTTGACTATTATATTCTATTTCTTCATAACTATGTTTAATGATTTGTTTCTTGTTTTGATAAATTCCAGCTTGTCCATTTTTAAATGCTAATAAATAAACAGTATTTTCTTTTATATTTTCTATAATACGATTGATTTCATTGTATTCTACTTCTAAAATTTCTTTTCCTTTATAATCGATATAACCATATCGATAACCTTCTTCTTTCTTTTGTCCTACTATAAAGCCTGCTTCTTTATATTTTGTTTCTTCATCATAGTAACCGTCTGCACTAATGGAATCATATTCAATAGGAAGCATTTCTTTACCATCTATTGTAATAACTCCATATTTTTCTTCTTGTTTTACAAGTAAACATCCTTCTTTATATTGTAAACTTTCAATTGAATCATAAATGGCTTTTGTTATTTTCTTTCCTTCAAAGTTCATAATTCCATATTTATTATTTTCTTTATATGAAAGAACACTCTTTTCATAAGGAATTTCTGCTGACATATCTTTAAAAGGAAGTGGCAATACTTGTGTGTACTTTGTAAAAATTTTTTCATTTTTTTCATTTAACACTTCTGTTTGGTATTCTCCTGTTTGAGAATCATAATTAAAATAACCAATAAACACTGCTTTTGATGGGTTTGGAATGACTAATATATCATATTTTGGTTCTATTAATACTGAGCCGTTTGCATCTATTACTCCATATTTTTCATTTTCATAAATTTTAAAATATAAAAATTGTGTTACTTCTTCTATTTCATATTGTGTATCTAAATTTTTCATAACCAGTAGTATTCCAATAAAGATGATAACAATGAATATAATAATGCTTGGTATTAGTATTTTTATTTTGTTTTTATTTTGTTTTTTTTCTTCTTTCATCTTACCCTCCGTGTTTTGTTTCGTTTTATAATTTGCAGGCCTTTACTAATAAAATTCTTTTTTCTTCATATTTTTCTATTTTATAATTTACTTGCTTTGTTTCTACCATGGGGGTTTCTCCCTCTTTTGGAATTCTTCCTAATAGCTCTAATAAATAACCAGATAATGTATCATACTCTCCCTCTGGAATATCTACTTGCAATATTTTCTTTACTTCGTTTATACTTACTCCACCACTAAATAGAAAAGTATTATCATCAATTTTAGTATAATCGTTTTCTACTTCGTCATATTCATCAAAAATATTGCCAACAATTTCTTCTAGTAAGTCTTCCATTGTAACTAATCCTGCTGTTCCACCATATTCATCAATAACAATTGCCATCTGCTTTTTATTTGTTTGTAAATCTTTAAATAATTCGTTAATTGGTTTGCTTTCTGAAACAAAATATGCTTCTCTCATTATGTTTTTTATTTTAACAGGTTTCTTTTCATAAAAGTGTTTTAATAAATCTTTAACAAATAAAACTCCTTTTATATCATCAATTGTTTCTTCGTATACAGGAATTCTGCTATATTTATATTCGTCTAAATCTTCTATAATATCTTCTATTTTTGAATGAATTTCAATTGCATATACATCTGTTCTAGGTGTCATGACTTCTGCAACATTAATATCATTAAATTCAAAAATATTATGGAGCATTTCTTTTTCTTCTTCCTCAATTGTACCTTTTTCTTCGCCCTCATCTATCATCATTTTTATTTCTTCTTCAGTTACTACTTCTTCTTCATTTTCTGCAATACCAAATATTTTAGATACAATATTTGTTACAACAGTTAGTATTTTTACAAATGGTGCCGTTAGGATAGAAATGCTTCGAATCACTCCGATGGTAGCAAAAGCAATTTTTTCATAATATTTCATTGCTAACCTTTTGGGTACTAATTCTCCAAATACTAAGGTAAAGAAAGATAGAATTATAGTAATAAAAACAATGGCAATTCCTTTCCAAATTTCAATTGGTAATATAGGAAATAGAATATGCAAATTAGGTGCTAATTTATCTGCAAAAGTATCTGAGGCAAATGCACTAGATAAGAACCCTGCCAAGGTAATTCCAATTTGAATTGTAGCTAAAAATTTACTTGGTTCTTTTAGCATTTTTTCAATTTGCTTTGCTTTTTTATTTCCCTCTTTTGCTTGTTTTTCTATTTTAGCATCATTTAGAGAAATAAATGCTATTTCAGTAGCAGCAAAATAGGCATTACATAAGATTAAGATGAATAAAATAAAAATTTGTATCATTATGTTTTGTTTCCATATCCTCTCTTTTTCTTATATTTATACCCATTTTTTACTGCTTTTATTATATCTTTATTCTATTTCCTATGTCAATTGTTTTGTTTTTATTTCTAATTGTTTTTTTCTTTTACTGAATAAATTTTCCTACATCTTCATTCCAAGTATTCATTAAATCATCTACTTCTGAATTTGGAACTAATGACATACGAAATGCTGAAATTGGTTTTGTAAAATCATAGCAAGTGATTTCTCCATTTTTGGCTGGCTCTAACCAACCTACAGATGAAACATAAACTTGATAACAAATTGCATTTTCTTTTTCTGACTTTAATTTTAATTGAAGTGCAGAAACACCGTAACGAAATTCACTTGCAACTTGTTCTGAAATGCTATTATTCCCATTGATGTCTGTTCTTCCTTCTTTATTCATATCAACCCCACCTAATTGAAAATAATCTCTTTCATCTGCTAATGCAACTCTATTGTTACGATTTCTATAGGTCCAATCTGTATCATTTGGATTCCATCCATAAGAATAAATTCTTTTAGAATATTGACAAATTGCTTGACTTCCTTCTTTCCAATGGGTATATATATAGGCTCTACCCTGCAAGTAGTCATCCTTTAAATCTGCATATAAATCTTCAAAAACACTAAAAGCTACACTTTCTGTTTTATATTTTGGATTTTTCTTTACTGCTTCTAATCCTACTACTTTACCATTTCCATAAGCAATGCTCCATCCTACTTTTGAATTATAAGAAGCATATCCAATAATAATATTTGTTGCTCCTGTAATATTTATATTTACACTATTACTATTTCCTGCTAAGTCTTGAATCTTTTTGTTATAAGTTAATTCGTTACAAAATACTTTTTTTAATATAGTATTATTTTCAATGTTCCAACCTTCTAATTCTCTAATTTTTTCATTTGCTGTAATGCTAACTTCTATTTTTCTATCTTCTATTTCTTTTTGTGAATATATTACTTGTGGTTTTGTATTATCAATTTCTATTTGTGTATCTTTTTGAACTGCTTTATTACTGTTTCCCGCTTCATCTTGAACAATACCACTTTCTATACCAATACTTAAATTACCTTCTTCTTTTATTCCAGAGAGTGTAAACTTAAGCTGTTGCTCTGTTTCTGTATTTTTTACAATTTCCATGCTTTTTTTAGAAGGAGTAATTTTTATGTTATTTACAAAAGTTTGAATATCATTTTCTTTCAAGGTTCTTTTTATTTTTTGGTCATCCTGCACAATTATATTTACAACAATTTCTGCTTCTTGATTTGCATAATTGGGGTAAGCTGTATTACTGTTATGAATACTTTGAATTTGTACTGTTGGAGCTATTTTATCAATATTAGTAACTTCTACTATTACTGTTTTCGTGTTTCCAGATTTGTCTTTTACTTCTACTTCTTCTTTTGTGTTTTCTTCATATTCTTTTTTTAATGTACAACCATCTTCTTGTAAAACCCATCCATTTCCCGGTTCTTGAATAGGTTCATCTGCTTTTAAAGTAACTTCTACTTTTTCAGTTGTTTTCTCATTTGGTGAATAGTTAACCTCTACATTTGGTGTAGTTCTATCAATTTTAATTGTTGCCACCATAATATTTTCTTCTAATACATATTTTGCACTCACGGAATTGAAGGAAATACTAAGCAAAATTAAGGTTGAAACTAAAATTCCTATAATGATGAGGATTTGCTTTTTCATATTTTTCTCCTTTTAACCTATTTTTGAATTTTTTCATCATTTTGCATGTTGTATAGAATGTATTTTTACTTCTACATTTTCATTTATATCTTTTCCTAAGTTTCCTTTTGTTTTATCGTAAGTAATTTCTAGACGATATGAATGTGTCTCTTTTTCGTCTTTTCCTAATTTTATTGTTTGTGTTTGATTGTTTTTTAAAGGAATTAAAGTATCTCCTCTATATAGGGAGAATTGAATAGCTTCGTCTGTATGAGAAATAACTTCAATATAATATTCCATATCTACTTGATTTAATTCTTCTTCCTGATAATTTCTAACTTCAAATACATAAGATGCTTTAGGGGCTAATGCTGTAAGCAATAAACTTTGCTCTTTTTTTATTTCTAAAATTGGTTTTGCAATACTTGCAAAAGTTTTTCCAGCTACTGTACTTTGATATTTTGCAAAACTTATTCCAATTAAAATTCCTAATAAAATAATGATCAATAATAAGAGAAAAAAAATTTTACTTTCTTTTTTTTCTTCTTTTTGTTGCATTTCTTTTTTATCTTTTTTTGGAATGAATAAGTCTTGTTTTTGTGAGAATTGCATTTTTTCTCCTTTCTTTTACCACAATATATATTTGTTATTTGTGCTTTAATAACTTGTGTCATATTTTTTGTATCATAATGAAAAATACACATATCACCAACAAATAGTAACGATAATGATATATAGTTCCTAATAATTTTGAATGAAAAATAACTTTTCCTTGAATTTGCTCTTGTTTTACTATTGCTTTATCTTCTGTATTATTAGCATCCCCTTTAGTGATATAACCTTCCTCTGTTGTTTGAATAATGCGATGCGTTATAAAATAAGAATTTTCAACTTGATATGTAATGATATCTTCCTTTTCATAATTATTTTCTTTAACTAATAAAATAATTTCACCCACTTGCAATACAGGCAACATACTTCCTGATTGTATTTCATAAAGTTTGACATTTTCTTTATAGATTACGAAAAGGAAAATACCTATTACAAAAAATACAATTATATATTTTTTCATTTTATACTGTTGGAGTTACTTGTGTTCCAGTTATTACAATATCAAAAGAATATTGTTCTAATAATTTTCCATCGTCTGTATCTTGTTTATCTTCTGTTACTATATTTCCTTGTGTTTCATAAGGCCAATTCCATGTAATTGTCATTGTTTTTGTTTTTTCTTGTGCATTTGCTGCTATGGTTCCTGTTAAATATTGTTCTAATTCTTTTACACTATTTACTGTATGTTCTCCATATGTAAATTGTAAATTTTGTGGCTTGCTTGTTTCATTTGTAAACTTTACATCATAATTAATTCCTACTTCAGAACCGGTTGCATTAATTTCAATATCAAAAGAGCCACTTGTTCCTGGTGCAATTGTATTTTGTGCCAATGTTTCTTGCTTATATGTGCTTGCCAAGTTTAGTGGCGTAATACTAGCAGTTTGCCCATTTACTAAAAATGCCCACTTAGCAACTTCTATTACTCCTTTTCCATTTACTTGTGTTATGTATTTTGAATAACTTCCTCCTTGAAAAATGCCTAATAATACAAGAGCTATAATAAATAAAATAAATAGAATAATTTTTTTCTTTGATTTTTTCATATTTTTTGATTTCCTTTCTAAATTTTGATTTGTTGTGCCTGAACACAAAGTCTGTATTCAGGCACATTTTCTACACATGTAATTAATGTTAACTTATTTTCTTTAGTTTCTTTCAAACAAGAAAAATCTGTTTCTTTGATGTATCCTTTCCAAGTTACATTATAAGTTCTTCTTCCTTGCTCTGTTTGATACACAATGGTATCACCTATTTCGAGCCTTTTTAATTCTTGGAAAAAATTGCATTGATATCCTCTATTATGAGCAGCTAAGGCTACATTTCCATTCCATTTACTAGTAGATTCAAAATGACCTACTGCCTGTTTTAAAATTTCTTGACTAGTTCCTTCTAAAATAGGGGCCTCTAAATTGATTTTTGAAATCAAAATTTTCCATGACAAATCGTTTGTTTCGTTTATTTTTATATTTTCTTTTTCATTTTTTTCTAGGATTGATTGACTTGTTTTAAGAACAAAACTAGAATTAATTTCCTTTTTTGAATTTTTTTCTAATTGTTTTAGAATAAATGAGATAGATACCAATATAATAAATGAGATGATAAGTGAAACAATTATCCCTTTTCTTTTGCTATAGTTTGACATACATATTTGCTTCCCTCCTAACTTTACTTGAACTTAATTTTTTTATATTCTATGGAAGTTGTAATCTAGAATAATAAACTTGACACAGAAAATAAATATTTAGAAATAAAATTGCAATTTCAAATCTGGTTTTATGTTACCATATATTTCCAATTATGTAAAGAACTTTTCATCGTCTTTTTTTTTCATTTTTCGACTTTAAGCTTGCAAGCGCTTGATATTTCAACCTTTTTATAAGATTTATTCTGATTGTTTCGCATGATATTCTTGACATTTTTGTTCTAACTTTTTAAAGTCAACAACATTTTTTATATATGTCACATTAAAATTATGTATCTTTTGATTATAAATAATTTGTGCATATTTTTTTATCATATTTTCATTTTTGTTTATAAAGTCTAATTCTTTTTCTATAAGTATTTTATAGTTTTTATTTTTTTCTTTTTTTGGTTCATATAAGATAAGTTCACTTTTGGGTACTGGTATCATATTACTAATTCTTAAAGTTCCTTTTAATTTTAAAGTATTATCTATTTCATCTTGTGATGTAATCCTAACAATAGGAATAATAGACTTTCTAATTTTTCCTTCTTGATAATCTGTTCTTTTAGGAGATGACATTGGAATATAATAATTAAAATCATTTATTTTTAATACTATACCTAAATATTTTCTTGTCTGTTTTCTATTTTCTTCTTTATTATCATATACTTTTTCATCAAAATTTTTTAAATATCTTATATAAGTATCAGATACTGAATATAATTTCATGTTCCCTCCTATGCAAAAAAAAATGGTAAAGACGAATCTTTACCATTGATTTTACAGTTCCCACTTATTGGTAGGGTTCACCTGATTTTTACTGTAAATAGATATTGCTATCTATTTTTATTATATTCATTATAAGTTATTTTTATGCTGTTTGTCAATCTTTTTTCGATAAAGATTTTATACTTTACTTGAACTTAAATTTTTTTATATTCTATGGAAGTTATAATCTAGAATAATAAACTTGACATAGAAAATAAATATTTAGAAATAAAATTGCAATTTCAAATCCGGTTTTATGTTACCATATATTTCCAATTATGTAAAGAACTTTTCATCGTCTTTTTCTTTCATTTTTCGACTTTAAGCTTGCAAACGCTTGATATTACATAATAGTCTACAAAAAGAATCGCGATTTTCAAAATTGAATTTCGCGATTCTTTTTTAATTTGAATTTACTTCAATATTATTTAAATTAATATTATCTATATTATCAATTTGGAATGATGCATTTTCTACTAATTCTTTATATCCACTACTCATAATTTCTTTTGTAAGTCCAAATACTTGTGCATATGATAAATATCTATCCCATATAACAACTTCATCTGCTTTTTTGTCAACAAAATTTCCAAAATCATTTATAAACGCTTTTAGAGAATATAATTTATGTAATTCTTCGATTCCTTTTTCTGTTTTTGGTAAGTTATTTTCTATTATATCTTTATAATTTGTATTTTTTACCTTTTTCATTATATTTTTTATTCCGGCAAATAAAATTATGAAATAAAAAGGAACAATTAATACAACATATGTAAGTATAAACGTAATTATAAATGTAGATATATATTTATACATAATCGTAGTTATAAATTCAAATAATCCATATTTAATTAATTCAATCATATCCATACCAAATAAAGACAAAATAGCTATTATAATACCAACTATAACACTTATTGATACATGTTGTCTTATTTTCTTTTTTGCTATTTCTTGGGGATTTATGAATCCATTATCAATATTTATTTCTTTATGATAGTATAATCCTAAATTTATACCATCTTGCATACAATATTTATACCATTCTTTATAATCTATATTTTTTATATTTTTATTTGTTATTAAAGTTAATATATATTTTTCATTACTTAATAAATTATCATCAACTGGTTTTAAAATTTGAATAATATATTTATCATTTTGTTTTATTAACTTAATATATTTTCTTGCACATAAGTCGAGTATTACCGCAACTATATCTTTGTAGTTTTCTATAGTTGAATCAATAAGTAAAGTAGTAACACCAATACCAAAATTATTAGGTAATTCTCTATAATAAATATAAGGATTTGTATCTTTAACATATTTATTTTCTTTTGCAATTTGTATTTTAGCTTTTATAATGCCTATTATTATACTTATTAAACCTATAAATATAAATGCTAGCAAAAATAAACATACTATAACTTGTAAAAAATTATCAGCATTTAAAAGAAGATAAACTGTTACTACAACAATGATTGCAAGAAATATAATTGAAAATATTGTAGCTTTTAAATTATATGTTTTTTTATATTTAGTGTTTCCATTACTCACATTATTACTCCTTACTTAGCTTGTGTAAATACAAACTAAACCTAAAATATTTTAATCAGTAACACCAATACCAAAATTATTAGGTAATTCTCCATAATAAATATAAGGATTTGTATCTTTTATATTAAGAATTAATTGATGCCATCAAGTACTCTATATATTTTAATCGAATCATAATCTATTGGAACATCACTACCTGTTTCTTCAGACTTACTACAATCATTAGGTACTTCTATTTCTTCAGTTTTTGTTTTACCAGGTTGTACAAGTTGCAAATAAAAGTTAACTTGTTTTGAATATACTGGCTTATTATTTTTATAGAATACTACTGATATAAATCGTGGAGCAAATTCCTCATTACTACCATTATTTTTTAGGCTTAATGTTATGCTATTATTAGCATTAGATGAATATGAGTATGTAAAATTTTCAGTATATTTAGATATTATAGTTGAATATTGCTCTTTATATTCTTCATCAATAGTTATTTCAACCTCTGTTTTAGCAGGAATATAATAATTAATACTATTTTCTGCTGGAAGTTCAAATGCTAATACTATTTGACTCCCATTTTCAAACATATTATATCTTTGATCATCAGTAGAGTATACCATAATTTTATTACCATTTTCATTATAATAATTAACTTTTATATGCCCAGAACCAATCCTTTTACCACTTTTATTAATTGCACTTACGATTAATTGACTTTTTTCACTAGAAATATATGTTTTTATTTCTATTCCTTTAGTTTCTTTAATTATAATATTATAATTTTTAGAATCATCATATGAATTAGTAAAATTATTTACAACAACAATTACAATTATTATTATCGCAATTATAATTAAAGCTATTAGTATTTTTTTTATATTAGATTTTAATAATTTCTCCATTTAGAATACATCTCCATTTCTATATTTTAAGCCCTAAATAGTATAATTTTAGTAGTGTTAATTTATTTTATATCTTTATAATTATCATATTTTTTATAAAAAATTATAACAAATAATAACATTGTAACAATGCTTGCTATTATAATAATCATATTTACTCCTGTTTGTGGTATTGTTCCACTAGCAGTAGTAGAATCTTTCTCACTATTTTGTTTTGATATTATATTAGTAATTTTTATTTGTACGTCTTTTGTCATTCCATCTAAATCAACTAAATGTATTGTTTCTGTTGTATTAGTAGAATATGTTTTTGTAAGTGTTTTACCATCATCAGACAATGTCCAACCATCAACTTCATTAACTTTTTTATTTGTTTTTATAGTTGCTACTACACTTTCTGTAGTATTAGTACTAGGATTATAACTTACTGTAGCAGTTAATTCTTCTTTCACTTCTGATAATTGAATTTTTGGACTACTTGTTAATTCAAGTGTATAATCTTTATTATTTACATCTTTATATGTTAATACTACTTTTTCATTAGTTGAGATAGTTTTGTTTAATAATTCAGAATTTTGCATATCTTTTATTTTTAATTTATATTTTAAGGTAGCAACTTCATCTCCCTTTAATGTATCTATATTCCAAGTAATAGTTTTATTTTCTGTATCAATAGTATCAGATGTTGTTCCAATATTTGGTTCTCCAACATAAGAAAATTCAAAATTTTCTGTTATATCTTCTGGAAAATAATCTACTATTTTAACTTCATTTATCGGATTGCTTACTTTATTTACTACATCTTTAAGAATATCATTAGTAATAATACTGTTTATATCTGCACTTTTTGCAAAATAATATTTATCAGAAGTTGGATTTTCTTGCGTTCCGAATACATTTTGCGCTGCCTCCAACAATTCTGGTAAAGTTTCACCTTCATTAGAATATATGTCATTTCCATCAGTATCTGTATCAGTTTCATCCATTCCAGTAAGCATTGCAATTGTGTATATTCCCTTTGATTTCAAATTTAACAATTCCTGCTTTGTTGTTTCTTGTATAGCTTTTGCTGCATCAGTAGTTACATTATTACCAGACTGTGCACCATTAATATCTGAATTTGGTACTCCATCTGTTAATAAAATTATAACTTTATTACCTGCATTAGTAGAAAAATTATTTTCTGCTGTTTTTAATCCAGCTTGTATATTAGTACCTGATTCTGTACCACTATTTAATTGTTTATTTATTGCAGTTAATACTTCATCTTTTTTATCTGTTAATTTTTGTCTAACATTTGCATTACGTATACTAGCTGAACCAGAAAAAAAGCCATAACCATGAAAATCTATAAGTCCTATTTTTACACTTTTTGAAGTATCAAATATTGATTCTACCAATTTTGATGCACTATCTAATACTATTTTTTTTCTACTTTCTTTAGATGTTGTTATATAATCCATAGATGGTGAATTATCTACTACTATAAACACTTCTGTATCTGCATTTGTTTCTGTTTCTTTCTTAGTATTAGATATTTTCAGTTCAACTGTTACTTCGCCTGTGCTAGGATTAGAATCTACTATTGTTTTTGAAATATAGCCTTGATTATTTTCTAAGTATTTTGTTTCACTTGCCTTTTGTATTACATCTAATTCCGTTTTTAATTCTATAGCATTTACGCTACCATACATTACAACTATTAATATAATTGTAATTAAAGTAATAAAAAATTTTTTTAACATATGTATCCCCCTTAATTTTATCTTAAAAGTGTTTTATATAAGCTTTTGAATTCTTATATTTTTTATATCATTACTAAAATTTTCTTTCAACACTTTTACTTTTATTTAGTATGTATTTAATAACATAATATTAATAAATCAATAACAAAAAAATTAATTTTGGTATTCATTTTTGAAGATTAATGTAAAAAATTAAAAGAGCTATAGAAACATAGCTCTTTTAATTTTTTCTAGTGTTATTTCATTTTTATCTACTCTATATATCAAACTATTTTTTATTTATCCAATTCAAAATAGAATTCTACTCCATTTTCCTTATTAATCACACCAAAATCGTTACCATATTGGTTCATAATGGCTTTTACTAAAGCAAGTCCTATTCCTGTTCCTCCATCTTCTCTATTTCTAGCACTATCTACTTTATAAAAACGTTTCCAAATTCTTTCTAAATCTTCTTCTTTAATATTTTCTCCAGTATTAAAAATGCTAACTCTTACTTTATTATCATTCTCTTGTATTTGTACTTTTATTTGCTTTTTGCCTTCTCTTTCTTCTACATGTTTAACAGCATTAGTTAAATAATTCGTAATAACTTGCTCAATGTAAAATTCATCTGCATTTACAGTAATTTGCTTGCTATCGTCAAATTCTACTTCAATTTGCTTTTCTGTTAATAGCATATTACACTTACGAATAACCTCTTTCATAAGTTCTACAATATCCATATTTCTGTTGTTGAATTCGCCTTTTCCATACTCTAATTTCATAAGTTCTAGTAATTGTTTTACTAATTTATCCATTTTTTCCGCTTCATCTACAATAACTTCTGCATAAAACTTTCTAGATTCTTCATCATTATTTACGTTTTCTACTAATCCCTCTGCATAGCCTTGAATTAAAGCAATTGGCGTTTTTAGTTCATGAGATACATCGGAAATAAATTGTTTTCTCATTTCATCAATTTTTGATTTTTCCTCAATATCTTTTTCTAGTTCTCCATTGGTTTCTCGTAATTGTTTTATTGTTCTTTCTAACTTATCTGACATGGTATTAATGCTCTTTCCTAAGTTGTTTATTTCGTCATCTGCATCTTTTGTTCGATATTTTTTACTAAAATCTAACTTGGACATATTTTGTGCTATTTCATTTAATTCTACAATAGGTTCCGTAAATTTTCTTGCTATGAAAGATGCTAAAATACCAGCAATAATAATGGAAACTCCTCCTATTAAAATAAGCAATCGATTTGCTATTTGCACACTTTCTTGAATAGATGCAACTTGAATTCTTATGTATAGACTACTTCCATTATCTAAACTAGCAGATAAAAAGATATAATTCATACTATTTTTTTCATCTAAAATTCTACGAATCATTACTTTTTCATCTTGATATATTATACGTTGCTTTGTTGTTGCTTTGTTATCTATAATAAAGCTTTGTTCCCCATTATTTAACATCATTTCATTTATTTTGTTAATTGTTGTAACTAAATTTCTGTCTGAACTAAAAATTAATATGCTTTGATTATTTTTTATTAGAATATCAAAGTTATTTTTCATAGCAATATGGTTTAGTTCTTCTTCTATGTTGATGTTCGTATCTACATTTTGCTCAATTGTATTGTATAAGTAGTTAATTTTTTCATATGCTGATTTTACATTTTTTACTTTTGAATATAAGTAAAAGCTTTCTAAAATGACATTATTTATAATAATTAAAAATATAACAATTATAGATACAACAATACATAAACTAAGAAATAGTTTTACACGTACTGATTTTAGTTTTTCTTTTATATAGTTCATTAATGCTCCTTCACTTCAAATTTATATCCAATTCCTCTAATTGTTTCAATATATCTTCCTTTTTTACCTAGTTTATGGCGAATTTTTTTAATATGGCTATCTATAGTTCTAGAATCTCCATAGTAGTCATAGTTCCATACATTATTTAAAATTTTGTCTCTAGATAACGCAATTCCATGGTTTTCTATAAGATATTTTAACAATTCATATTCTCTTAAGCTTAATTCAATTTCTTTTCCATCATTTTTTACTGTTCTTCCATCTTCATCTATAACAATACCGCCGTATTCCTTTTTATTGCTCTCTTTTGGTTTTGTACGGTTTAAAATTGCTTCTACTCTAGCTACTAATATTTTCGGACTAAAAGGCTTTGCAATATATTCGTCTACACCTAATTCAAAGCCAAATAATTCATCTTGTTCTTCCCCTCTTGCTGTTAGCATAATAATTGGTACATTTGACTTTTGACGTATTTGACGAAGAACTGACCAGCCATCTAATTTTGGCATCATGACATCTAATAAAATTAGGTTTATTTTGTTTTGTTCTTCTTCAAATATAGTTAAGGCTTCTTCTCCATTGGCCGCTTCTAACACTTTATATTGCTTTTGCATAAGAAAATCTTTTACTAACTTTCTCATTCTAGATTCATCATCTACCACTAAAATAGTAATATCATTCATTTTTTACCATCCTTTTCTAATTTGTGTGGTTTAGGTTTTTAAAGCTTAATATTTAATGCTATATTTCAAAATAAGAGCAATTTAAAAACAATTGCTCTATTTTCTACTTTTTTATTATACTTGCAAAATATGTCTAATTTGTGAATTTTTTGCTACTTTTTTGTTTTTCTAGAAATACTTTATTATATGTGCTTATAACTTTTTCATCAATGCACATAAATAAATATAAAAAAATTTTCTAGAAATTATTTTTCTTATTTTTAAACCAACTTCCTGAATTTTCTACTTTATCTTCTGGAATCCATGAAGAATCTACATTGCTTTCTTTAAATTGCTCTTGATAGCGTTCTTCTCTCATATAAGGATTTCCTAATTTAATACAATATTGTCTATGTTTTTCGTCCATATTTAGCACCTCTTTTATTTATTTTATTTTTTCATTCCTTCTTGGATATAGCTTACTTCTTCTTCCATATCTAACCTCATAAATAAAGGTTCTCCCTTTTCAACTACTTTGGTTTGTTCTTTGATGGCTCCATAAGTTTTTGTGCTATCCCATGTTTTTATAGTTTCTTCTTCTATTCCTAATTGTGCTAACATTTTTTGTGAAGTTTCTTTCATGAAGGGTTGTAATAAAATTGCTACTATTCTTAAATTTTCTGCTAAATGATACATACAAGATGCCAATTTTTCTTTATCTTCTGCATCTTCTGATTTAGCCAAAGCCCAAGGTGCTGTTTCATCAATATATTTATTACTTCTTGCTATGATGTTCCAAATTTCTTGCAAAGCATTGCTTACATGAACGCTTTCCATGTTATCTTCTACTTGTTTTACTTTTTCTAATACAAATGCTTCTAATTCTTCATCTTGTTCATTTTTTGTTTTGCCTACCATTGGAATGGTTCCTGCAAAATATTTATTAAGCATACCAATAGTTCTATTTAACAAGTTTCCTAAGTCATTACATAAATCTATATTATATCTTTCTACAAAACCTTCTGGTGTAAAGACACCATCTTGTCCATATTGTAATTCTTTTAGTAAGAAATATTTTGTAGCATCTAATCCATAACGTTCTATTAGCAATTCTGGATATACAATATTTCCTTTAGATTTTGACATTTTTCCGTCTTTCATCATAATCCAACCGTGAGCATATAACTTCTTTGGAATTGGTAAATCTAGTGCCATTAAGAAGATTGGCCAATAAATACCATGGAAACGGATAATATCTTTTCCTACAATTTGTAAGTCTGCTGGCCAGTATTTTTGGAATTTACTGTTTTCTTCTGTTCCATAGCCTAATGCTGTAATATAGTTGGTTAAAGCATCTAGCCAAACATAAACAACGTGTTTTGGATTTTTTCTTACCTTAACACCCCAGTCAAAACTGGTACGGCTAACACATAAATCTTCTAAACCTGGTTTAATGAAGTTATTAAATAACTCATTTTTTCTTGATTCTGGTGCAATAAAATCTGGATTTTGTTCATAAAATTCTTCTAAACGTTTTTGGTATTTTTTCATGTTAAAGAAATATGATTCTTCCTTCATTTTCTTTACTTCTCTACCACAATCTGGACATTTTCCATCAACTAATTGCGTTTCTGTAAAGAAGGTTTCGCATGGAGTACAATACCAACCTTCGTATTCGCCTAAATATATGTCTCCTTGTTCCATTAATCTATCGAAAATATCTTCCACTACTTTTGTATGTCTTTCTTCTGTGGTACGAATGAAATCATCATATTCAATGTCCATATATTTCCATAGTTTTTTTGCTGTTTCTGCCATTTCATCTACATGCTCTTGTGGTGTTTTGCCATTTTTCAAGGCTACTTCTTGAATTTTTTGACCATGTTCATCTAGTCCAGTTAACATGTAAGAATCATACCCTCTTAATGTTTTATAACGTTTCATTGTATCTGCAAGAACGGTTGTATAAGCAGTTCCGATATGAAATTTACCACTTGGGTAATAAATTGGTGTTGTAACGTAAAATGTGTTTTTTTCCATTTGTGTTTCCTCCTTGTTTCTTGGACTAGTATATCCGTTTTGTTTTGTTGTAAGCATTTTATCACAGTTTTTTTAGAAATACAATAAAAAACTGCAAAGAAATGCAGATAACTTTCATTTTTAAGTTACCTGCATTTTTTAAAATAAGCATGTTTGTGTAAATTCATTTTTTCTTATTTTAGGTAATAAATTAATTAATGATTGTGTTAATTTTATATAAGTACTTGTAAACTTATTGAAATCTTCTATTTGCTTTAAATGATAGAATTTTTTATTAACAGTATAATATAAAAGTACTTCTTTATTTTCTTCTAATAATTTAATAATATTATTAAATGTTCCTTTACTTTTTCCATTCCATATCATAAATCCATAATCTGCTTTTTTTACCATAGCTAAATCTTTTACTACATAAAAATCAAATCCTTTTACTTTCTTATCCGCTTGTATATTTTCAATTTTCCAATCTCCATAATTATTTCTAGCTAATCCATTAGAAGCATATACACATACCTGTTTATAATTATTTTCTGCTAAAAATTGTTGTACTTTGCTATCTACACCTTTTGCATCACCTACTAAAATATGATATTTTTTTTGTGTAATATCCTTTAATTTTTTTATTACATCTTCATCTAGCTGTGTAACTTCTCTAGGTCCTGCTATAAAAATATTCAATTAATTCCACCTCTCTTTGTTTTAGTCATAACTAAACAATATATTTTCTTTACATTATAATCTGTTTTAAGTAATTTTACTACTTCATTTAATGTATTTCCTGAACTATATAAATCATCTATTACTAATATATTAACTGGCCTACAAAAATTTTGTTTCTTAATGATACTATTTTTATTTAGTTGACCATCTTTTGCTTGTTTGTTATCTGTTTTTTTTAATATTGTTTCTAGATATTCTTTTTTCATATATCTAGCAATAGATTGCGCTAATATATATACTGGTTGATATTCTCTTTTTTGGTTAGATGCTGGAACAGGAATAATAATATCTATTTTTTCTTCTAAATGAAGTTCTTTTGTCTTTTCTTTTACAATTTGAATAATCAATGGCAATTTATTTTTATTTTGCTTATATTTAAATTGATAAATTAACTCTCCTAATACTGTTCTTTGACTATCATATTGTTTTATTCCACTTTCATTATATCCAATAAACTGACTCTTTATCATATGTTCTGATAAAATATACCCTTCATCCCATTGTCCTTGTATTGGTATTAAATTGTTCATTAAAATTATGCACTCCTTTTTATTTTTTTGGAATGCTACTTTTATTATTACTTCTATTTTTACATTTATTACTATTTTTTCCAATTGCATTATATATTACCTTTTTTCTTTTTTCAACTATTTTTTATATTTTCATATAAAGTTAATTTAACATTTTTTTACAAAGAAATGCAGATAACTTTCATTTTTAAGTTACCTGCATTTCATCTATATAAAAAACAATATTGTTTGTACTATATCTTATGCTATTTTTATTTTAAGTGCTACATTTTTTAATTATTTTGTATTTTTATTATCCTAAAAATATTTTTAACAAAACAAGAAGAATTACTCCTGGTACGCCTAATATTCCAGTTATAATTGCTGTTCCTACATTAAGTCCTATATGAAAATTAAATAAACCTCCTATTGCATTAGCAATAAATATAAGCACACCACCTAATATAGAATTTCCTACTAGTTTTGCTATGCTTTTTAAAGGTAAAATAAAAATTCTTCCTATGATAAATAAGAAAATAATACATGCTACATAGATAATAATGGTATTGCCATCCAAAATAATCACCTTTTTTCTTTCTATATTCCATTTGTATGATTATTTTGGGACAAATATTCCTAAATTACTTTATTATAATGAAGCTCTATTTGGTCTATCATATCTAGCGCTAATCCTTTTTGCTTAGCTTTTTTTACTAAGTAATCGAATTTTGCTCTCATTGCTTTTATTTGATAAGTATAATAATCTATTAAATCTTCTTGTGCATATTCAAAATTAAGATTGGCAACTTCTAATTCTTTCTTCGTTTTAATAATGCTAACCATTAATTCTATCTCTTTTTCTTGATTTGATTTATCAAATACTTTTGTTTCTTTTTTATATTCTTCTTCCTGCATAGTCAAAATCTCCTTTTCACACAATTCTTGCTAATAGTGTATCCTTTTTCCTTCTCTATTATTCCAATTTTTACTAAAAGACTTGGTAAATTATAATACCAATTGATTGAATAACAAATAAGTTCAATACATTAGAGGTTAATAGATTATTTGTTGCCTCTATAACTCCTAATTCTATATTTTGTGCTTCTTTATAGTGTTTTTGTGACTCAAAAAAAGTAATAAGTTCTGGAAGGCTAGTAATAAAACCTAACGCAATTCCAAGTATAATTTCTGAAATTCCAAAAAATGCTGCTAAATTTTCTAAGCAAACACTTAGGGCATTTCCTATGATGTATAAAGCAACACTTGTAAATAGAAGGAATAATGAATATTTTATAACTAATTTTGTTTTTCCTTTTACCCATTTCTTTTCTTTTTCTATTTTTTCTTGTATTTTAGCATCTTGCTTTTCTAAGTAAAGTACATGCGCATTATGATTAATATAATAGAATAATAGTAATAACAAAATAAAAGCAGGTATTATGGAAGGTACATATTCTATATTAAATATAGCTAAAGCAATAGGTATTAGTATTGTAATTATAACTAGAATAATATCTATACGAATTGCCATGTTTTTTAATATTTTTTGATTATGATTTAAAAATATAGAAGCACTATATTGTAAAAAATTTATAACATTAGAGCTAATAATATTATAAACGCTAGCGTTTGCCAATCCTGCAAAGGCAGAAAAAGAAACAGTTAGCAGTTCTGGCACAGAAGTTGCAAGACCTGCTATATTGCCTACTGTTTTCGCAGATAAATTTAAACTTTCTGCAAGTTTGCGAAGTAAACCTACTAATACATATTTTGCAATTATTACAATTAGCAACGAATAAATCAAAAATTTTATTGTTTCTAGTAACATACTTTCTCCTTTTTTACTATATTTTCCTAAGTTAGTATTTTTATACGAAAACATTTTTATAATAATTTCCATAAAAACAATTGAATTTCTCCTATTTTTATGCTAAAATGCGAGTATTAAAAAGAGGTGTTTTTATGTTAGATATTAAATTTGTAAGAGAAAATCCCGAAATTGTAAAAGAAAATATTAAGAAAAAATTTCAAGACTATAAGCTTGGCTTAGTAGACGAAGTAATTGAACTTGATACCAAAAACAGAGAAATTAAATTAAAAGGAGACGAGCTTAGAGCTTCTAGAAATACATTAAGTAGCCAAATTGGAAATCTTATGAAAGAAGGCAAAAAAGAAGAAGCAGAAGAAATAAAGCAAAAGGTAAAACAAATTAATGATGAATTAGTTGAAAATGAAAAATTAGAAGAACAATATTCCAATGAAATAAAAGAGAGAATGATGAAAATTCCTAATATCATTCATTCTTCTGTTCCTGTTGGAAAAGATGATAGTGAAAATGTAGAAATTCAAAAATATGGAGAGCCTATTGTTCCAGATTATGAAATTCCTTTTCATGGAGAAATTTTAGAGAAACTAAATGGAATTGATTTTGACTCTGCTCGTAGAGTAGCTGGAAATGGCTTCTACTATTTAATGGGAGATATTGCAAGACTTCATTCTGCTGTTTTAACTTATGCTAGAGATTTCATGATTAACAAAGGCTTTACTTATTGCATTCCACCTTATATGATTCGTTCTGATGTGGTTACTGGCGTTATGAGCTTTGAAGAAATGGATGCTATGATGTATAAAATTGAAGGTGAAGATTTATATTTAATTGGTACTTCAGAACATTCTATGATTGGTAAATTTAAAGGTCAATTATTAAATAAAGAAAACTTACCTTATACTATGACTTCCTATTCACCTTGTTTTAGAAAAGAAAAAGGTGCTCATGGCTTAGAAGAACGTGGTATTTATAGAATTCATCAATTTGAAAAGCAAGAAATGATTGTTGTTTGTGAGCCAGAAGAAAGTTATGAATGGTATGATAAAATGTGGAGTTATACTGTAGAATTATTCCGTAGTATGAATATTCCTGTCCGTACTTTAGAATGCTGTTCTGGAGATTTAGCAGATTTAAAGGCAAAAAGCTGTGATGTAGAAGCATGGAGTCCAAGACAGAAGAAATATTTTGAAGTAGGAAGTTGCTCTAACTTAACAGATGCACAAGCACGCAGACTTGGCATTCGTATAAAAGGAGAAAAAGGAAACTACTATGCTCATACTTTAAATAATACTGTAGTTGCTCCTCCTCGTATGCTTATTGCTATTTTGGAAAACAACTACCAAGAGGATGGAAGTGTAATCGTTCCAGAAGTTTTACGTCCATATATGGGTGGTCTTGAAAAAATTGTTGTTAAAAAATAGTAATATTTATTTAATAAGGAAAGTTCTTATACAAATAGAATTTTTCTACTAAAAAAATCTTAATTTAGAAATATATAAAGTAACTGCTAAATTACAAGGAAATTTAGCAGTTTTTATTGCACTTTACGTAAAAAGGTGTTATAATCTTGACATAAAAAGTTTTTGTAACCTTTAAACGAATTAATTATAATTCTTAACTTAAGGAGGGTTTACTATGACTCAAAATTTTAAGCCATGTGTAACAGAAATTGTAGGTAGCTACTGGGGTGATGAAGGAAAAGGTAGAGTTGCTTCTTTTGAAGCAAGCGATGCCCGGTTAGTTCTTCGCACAACAGGAGGTAACAATGCTGGGCATACCATTTACTACCAAGGTAACAAAATTCCCCTGCATCTGGTACCTGGAGGTATTATCTATCCGCAGACTACGGTCATTATATGTAATGGAGTAGTAATTGACCCTAATGTTTTGTATGATGAAATCCAGTTACTTAATTGTTACATCTCTGTAACTCCTGAAAGACTAATCGTTTCTGATTGTGCGCATATTATTATGCCCTATCACATTTATTTAGATTGGATTCAGGAAAAAATGCGGGATGCTAACAAAATTGGCACCACTAACCGAGGAATTGGTCCTTGCTATGAAGATGAGGCAAAGCGAATTGGTATTAGAATGCAGGATTTGTTCCGTAGTGAAGAAAGTCTTCGGCAAAAACTTGAACTTGCTTTAGGGTTCCATCATGAAATTCTCGAATCAAACGGCATTTACTATAATGTAGATGCTCTATACCATTTTTGTATGGAGGTAAAAGAAAAGATTGGTAAGTTCATTGGAAATCCGGAATCTCTTATTGCTAAAGCTTTAGCGGCAGGAGATAAAATTGTGATTGAAGGTGCTCAAGCCGATCACTTAGATTTGCTTTGGGGAGACTACCCTAATTGTACTAGTTCACAATGTAATCCTTCAGGCACATTATCTGGTGCTGGCATTGGACCTGTATATGCAAAGAAGGTCATTGCTACTATGAAGTCCTATTGTTCAAGAGTGGGTAGTGGTCCATTTCCTACAGAACTTTTTAATGAAGAAGGAGACCTAATTCGTAATCTCGGTCATGAGTATGGCACAACAACGGGTCGCCCTCGCAGGTGCGGTTGGTTAGACTTGGTAGCTTTTCCTAAAACAAGAGGCTACACCGATATTTGTCTTAATCATTTGGACACCATCGGTCTTATAGGTCAAAAGCTCGGTTACATTAAGGTATGTGTTAGCTATACCTATCAAGGTAATGTAACTACTACTTTTCCAACCGATGTAGAAGTGACCGGTGAAGTTCCTATCCCTAACTATGAAGTATTTGAAGGCGGTTGGGAAATTTCAAGTGATTGCAAGAGCTATACGCAACTTCCTCAAAAGGCAAAAGATTTTATTGCTTTAATTGAGAATGTTACGAATGTTCCTGTTTCTTACATTGGAATCGGACCTAATAATGAAGATACCATTGTAAGGTAATTACTATGAATGATAAAAGTTTCTCTATAAAAAGAGAAACTTTTATTGTTTTTCAATGATTGAAATAATGTAGAATATATGATATGCTATTTATGTAAGGAGTAAAAAATATGTTAATTAAAAATCCAAAATTTGAAATATCGGCTGTAAAGCCTGCCCAATATCCTAATAATGGTTTACCAGAAATTGTACTTGTAGGGAAATCTAATGTAGGAAAATCTTCTTTTATTAATACAATGATAAATCGCAAAAATCTTGCTAGAACTAGTTCTGAACCTGGTAAAACAAGACAAATTAATTTTTATAATATGGATAATAACTTTTATTTTGTAGATTTACCTGGTTATGGTTATAGTAAAATGTCAAAACAAGAGCAAGCGAAGGTTGGAACTTTTATTGAAGAATATTTAAATACAAGTAATAATATTTCACTTATTTTATTTTTGCTTGATATTAGGCATGAACCAACAGAAAACGATAGACTGATGTATCGTTATATTATTGATTCTGAAAGACCTTGTATTGTAATTTGTAATAAAGCAGATAAGATTGCTATTACCAAGGTAGATAAACAAGTAGAAGATTTACAAAATTCTTTAAATCCTTTAAAGGATTTAAACTTTTTACCATTTTCTTCGGAAAGAAAAATTTATACAGAAAAAGTTTGGGAAGAAATTGAAAAATATATGAAAAAACAGAACTGAGCAAAATAAATCAAGTTATTTGCTCAGTTCTTACTTTTATGTTTCATTTTCAATTTTTTTGGTTATCATTTTTAAGGCCTTTGGTCTTTCTAACATAATAACATGTCCACAGCCCAAACATTTTAGTTTAAAATCTACACCAATTCTTGTAATTTCCCATAATTTGCTTCCACAAGGATGTTGTTTTTTTGTTCGTACAATATCTCCAACCTGATATTCCATTTCACATTCATCCCTTTCTCTTGGTTACATATAAATATTCATTTTCGTGTACTTAACTAATATTTATATATTTATAAAAATTACCTGTTTTTTTCCTCCGTCCCCAAATACAGTTTAAAACGTTTTTCTATTCTGTCTTTTCCTAATACTTGCATTATTTCATATAAATCTGGTGTATTACTTCTTGAGGTTAGAGCTACTCTTAATACTGTGCTAATGTCTCCTACATGTCCTGGCCATTTTTCTGGTTCTTGCTTAAATTCTTTTACTTCACGTGCAAAGCCAAGTTCTTCACTTAAGTCTTTTATTTTGTCAAACCATGTTTGTTTGTCATCGTTTTCATTATAATATTTTTCCATATATAATGTTAAAATATTTTTAATTAACTCTTTATCTGTTATTTTTTGGAATTCATATTGTCTTTCTTTTTCTTCAAATTTATTATCATACATGTATTCAATATTTTCTTTTACATCAGACCATTTTGCAATATCTTTTCTAGGTTTTACATTTCCTCTTTCAATACCAAATACTTTTAAAGCATATTCTTTATCTTGTAACATTTCTAATAATTCAGAGTCATAATTTTTAGCCCAATTGTATGCTTCTTCATATATTTGCTGTGCTGTATATTTTGAAATTACTGTTTTTGAAATGTCTAGAATTTTTACTATATCGAATAAAGCTCCACTTACGCTCATTTTATTTAATTGTAATTCAAATTCGTCAATACTAGCATTTGGATTTTGCTTTCTCCATGTTTCAAAATTAGAGTTAGCAATGTTAAGTAAGTATTCTACTACTGCTTCTTTTGGTACACCAATTTCAGTATAATAGCTTACTGCTGCTTCTGGGTCTTTACGCTTGCTAAGTTTACGTTTTCCACCTTCGTCTTCTTTCATAATTGGAGCAATGTGAGCATATTTTGGTGCTTTAAAGCCTAGCATTTGAAATAATTGCAAATGAAGTGGTACAGAGGATAGCCATTCATCTCCACGAATTACGTGGGTTGTTCCCATTAAGTGGTCATCTACTGCATGTGCAAAGTGATAAGTTGGAAGTCCATCTGCTTTAATAATAACTATGTCTTGGTCGTTTTCAGGAAAATCTACATTGCCTTTAATAACATCATGGTGCTTGATTTTTCTGTCTTCTCTTCCTTCTGATTTTAGACGAATAATGTATGGTTCTCCATTTTTAATTTTTTCTGCCGCTTCTTCTACAGTTAGATTTCTATATTTTGCCCAAACTCCGTAGTATCCTGGTCTAATTTTGGCCGCTTCTTGCTTTTCTCTCATTTCTTCTAGTTCTTCTGGTGTTGCAAAACATGGATAAGCTTTTCCTTGTTCTAACAAGTATTTTGCATAAGCTTGATAAATATCTTTTCTTAAAGATTGCTTATATGGTCCATATTCTCCAATTTCTTCTGTTTCACTTGTCATTCCTTCATCTGGCGTTAATCCAAAATCTCTTAAAGAAGAAATAATTCCTGTTACTCCATTTTCTACTTCTCTTTTTTGATCTGTATCTTCTACTCTTAAAAAGAATACTCCACCAGTTTGTTTTGCCATTTTTCTAGCAATTACAACTTGATATAAAGAACCTAAGTGAACAAAACCTGTTGGGCTTGGGGCAAACCTAGTTACAATGGCTCCTTCTTTTAAATTTCTTGCCTTATATTTTTCTTCATAATAAGATATTTCCTTTGCATCAGGATATATTAAATTTGCTAATTCTTTATAATCCATTTTTTAATTTCCTCCTACAGTACAAATTTATTTTAGAAATTTAATTTATAGTTATTTTTCTCTTTTCTTAGTTTTTGCCTATTATATCAAAGTTTTTAACGATTTACAATATGTTATTTTAGATTTTTCTTGTATTTTATTTTTTTTACATTTTTTTACAATTTCATTGAATTTTATGTTAATTTGTGTTATACTATAGTTATCTTATGAATAGGAGGTTGTAAAATATGCCGACGGATTCTAAAAAAGTAGCAGAAGGTATGGACATTGATGATATGATTCGGGAACAATTAAACAAAAATGGTTTTAGTACCGAATCCGATAGTTTATCGGCAATGTACTCTTCTGCAACACAGATGCGTTAGCACTAGCTACACCAAAATGGCTCCCGAAATTGGGAGCCTTTTTCTTCATTATAATTATTTCATAAGAAATCTATCCTAAATTGCAATTTTTTTCTAAAAAGGACCGTCCCAAATGGCAATTTATTGCCAAAAAAGGGCGTCCCAAATGGCAATCTATAAAGACATAATGATTGGTAGTATCATTGGGTTTCTTTTTGTTTTTTGGAAAATATAGTCACGAATATGGTCTTTTAAAGTTGATTTAATCGTAGACCAATCACGAATTCCTCTATTTTCTAATATTTGTACTTCTTCACGTATGAATTTTTTAACTTCATCCATTAAGTTTTCTGATTCTTTTACATATACAAATCCTCTTGAAATAACATCTGGACCTGCTACGATTTCACCTGTTGCTTGGTCCATTGTCATAACAATAACAATAAGTCCATCTTGTGATAAGTGTTGTCTATCACGAAGCACTACATTTCCGACATCTCCGACGCCATAGCCATCTACTAAAATTTTTCCGCATGGTACTGTTCCTGTTTGTTTTGCTTCTTGTTCATTCATTTCAATTATACGTCCATTGGTACTCATGAAGATATTTTGTGGTTCTACCCCCATCATTTTAGCTGTTTCAGCATGTGCCATTAATTGTCTATATTCTCCATGGACTGGAATAAAATATTTTGGTTTTGTTAAAGCAAAAATCAATTTTTGTTCTTCTTGGCAAGCATGTCCTGATACGTGAATATCTGCAAGTGCACTGTAAACAACATCTGCTCCAATTTGAAGTAAGTCATCAATTACTTTTGATACAGATTTTTCATTTCCTGGAATTGGGTTTGCAGATATAATAATTAAATCATTTGGCGTAATAACAATTTTTTTATGCTCTCCTGCTGCCATTCTTGTTAAAGCTGACATGGTTTCACCTTGACTACCTGTTGTAATAATAACTAGTTGTTCATCTGTATAATTTCGAATCATATCAATATCAATAAATACATTTTCTGGTACATCTATATATCCTAATGACCTTGCTGTTTCGAGCATGTTGAGCATGCTTCTACCACATACGGCAATTTTTCTGCCGTTTGCAACTGCAGCATTTACAATTTGTTGCACACGATGTACGTTAGAAGCAAAGGTAGCTACTACAATTCTTTTTTTACAATTAACAAATAGTTTGTCAAGTTCTTGCCCTACTGTTCTTTCTGACATAGTATAGCCTTTTCTTTCGCTATTGGTACTGTCTGATAATAATGCAAGTACACCTTTACTACCAATTTCAGCAAGACGGTTAAAGTCTGTAATTTCACTGTTAATTGGTGTATAATCAATTTTAAAGTCTCCTGTGTGAAGTACTGTTCCTACTGGTGTATAAATAGCAAGCATAACGGCATCTGGAATACTATGACAGCTACGAATAAATTCTACCTTCATTTTCCCAAAGTGAATAGTTTGACCTGCTTGAACTTCATACATTTTTGTACTTCTTAATAGTTTATGTTCTTCTAATTTATTTTTTATTAAACCTAATGTTAATCTCGTTCCATAAATTGGTACATTAATTTGTTTTAAAATATAAGGAATTGCACCAATATGGTCTTCATGTCCGTGGGTAATAACAAATCCTTTAATTTTTTCCTTATTTCTTTCTAAGTAAGTTACATCTGGAATTACTAAATCAACTCCTAGCATATCATCTGTTGGAAATTCTAGACCACAATCTACTACAATAATTTCATCTTCATATTCGAAAATAGTCATATTATTTCCAATTTCCTCTAGTCCACCTAAAGGAATAATTTTTAAGTTTGATTTTTTGAATTCAAACTTTGGTTGTTTTTTATCATAATTTTTTCTTGGCATTGTACTCGTTTCTGTTTGCTCTCTTTTTGTACCTTTTTTTGCCATTGCTACTTGTTTACTTGTTTCTTTCTTTCCTATTTTTTGTTCTAATTTTTCTTGTCCTTCTGATTTTTGAGCCTTATTTTCTTGTGTTTTTGTATTACGCCTATATGGCCTTCTTGCTCTTTGTTCATTTTCTTTTCTTTCTTCTGTCATCTGTTTTTTCTCTCCTTTTTTCTCTTTTTTATTTACACATTTAAATTTACACTTAATATAACAACACGAAAAAAAATAGTTGTAGAAAACTATTTATGTTTTATTTCGAATCTCATTTCATTTTTTGTTTGATTGATTTAGCAACGTTTCTCAATCTTTTATAAATTTAAATCTCTTCTTTACCTTATATGGTAACCATTGTTTTGTATTTTATCATATTTTTTCTTTGTTGTCAAATTTGTGTGGTGCAAAATGAAAGAATTAGAACACAATTTTCTTTACTTTATTTAAAAAAAGCCTAAGATTTTCTAGTAAATGAATTTTTCAAGAAAATCTTAGGTTACTCATATTTATCTAGTAGGAAAATTCCGGATACATCCAAATCTTTTCCCTTTCCTATTTAATTAAATTCCTGCTGCTGAGAATAAGAAGTTACCCATGTATACTTCTAGTAATGGTACTAATACAACTAATACGAAGAAGATAATGAATACACCTACAATTGAATACATTAATTGTGGCATTACTTTCATAATCTTTTCCAATGTATTATTAATATCTATTTCCATATATTCTACTAATTTTTGCATCATCTCAGATAAGTCTGTCTGCATACCTATTTTTAACATTTCTGTTATCATAGGAGAAGATAGTCCTGATTTTTCAAATGGTTCTATCCATGATTGTCCAATTAAAATATTGTTAATTGCTGTTTCTGTCATAGATAAGAATACATAATTGTTTACAACGTTTTTACTTACTTCAATGGCGTCTTGAATTCTCATTCCATTATCTAAGTTTAATAACATTGCTTTAATGAATCTTGAAAAATCCAAACTATATATTAATTTTCCAAAGATTGGCATTGTATATTTAAAATAGTGAAAATTATATTTTCCTTTTGGTGTATTAATATAAAATACAATACCTGCTACGATTGCTAATATAATAGTTGTTGGAATATACCAATAATCTATTACTCCTAAAATAAATGATTGAAATGCTAGAGTAATCGGATTAATTTCATCTGTACTTCCTACTTGTTCGTATACATTTTGAATTGCTGGTACTGCTACTAAAGTTCCTACTACTAACATGATTATTAATCCAATTAATTGTAATACCGTTGGAATAACTATTTTCTTTACTTTGCTTGTAATATCTGATGTATCATCTAAATATCGAACCGCTTGTTGTAAAGATTTTGTAAGAGATCCGCGATAATTCTCCTACTTTAATCATATTAATATATATGTAAGGAAAGACATTAGAATAATATTCCATTGTTGTGTACATATAGTCTCCTCCTTGTACACCTGCTAGAATATCCTCTAAAATTCCTCGTAAAGACAAGTTTTCTGTACTTTGTATAATGGTACTTAAAGCATGTATATTATTAAAGTTTGCTTTTTTTAGTAGATAGAAGTTTTGTGTAAAAATAACTAAATCACGATTGGTAATTTGCTCTGTTGCTGCTAATTTTAAGTTGACTTTTTCTACCCAAGAAATATCTTTTCTTGCTGTTCCATTTAAAATAGTACTAGAGTTAGCTGTTTTCATGATTTCTTCCATATTGTTAACATTTTTCTTTTTCCTTTTCACACCTTTTCCAATATAACCAACTTGTACTACTTGAATAGGCGTTAAACCGTTGCCTTTAAGTCTTCTGATTAAAGATTGTTTACTAGAATCTTCTACTTTGTTTTTTACGACTAGCCCTTTATCTGTTACAGCTCTATATATATATTCTGGCATTGCTTTTTTCCCTCCAATCTATTTTATTTTTTAATTTACTTGTTTTTTTATTTTTAATTGCATAATGGTTCGATTTAAAGTTTCAATATTTTTTTCTTCTATTTGTGCTTTAGCCTGTTCTAATGTAATTTTATCGTCTACAAATAATTCTGCAATTGAATTAATTAAACCAATGCTTCCTTTTTCTAAGTTACTTTGAATAGCATCCTCTATTTCAGATACACTAATTTTTTCTTTTCTAATAATTCCTGAAACAATATTATCTACTACCATAACTTCTGGTACTAAAACTAATTTTCCACTTTTTCCTTTTAGTAATCTTTGTGATACTACTAATTTTAGTAAAGAAGCTATTAAATATTTTACACTTGCTTGGTCACTAATATCGTAGAAGTTTATCATTCTATCTATAGTTTCTGCACATGATTTTGTATGTAAAGTTCCAATTACTAAGTGTCCAGATTCTGCTGTTTCAATTGCTGCATCCATTGTTTCTCTATCACGAATTTCTCCTACTACAACAATGTCACAGTCTTCTCTTAAAGAGTTCTTTACACCATCACTATAGCATAAACAATCTCTTCCTGCTCCTACTTCTTTTTGTATAATAACTGATTTTTTTGAAGTATGTTTATATTCGACTGGGCTTTCTAATGTTAGTATTTTTTTATTTTGATTTTCGTTTATATCGTTAATAAGTGCATTTAGTGTGGTTGTTTTTCCTGAGTTTGTTTTTCCTGTTACTAATATTAATCCTTGTGGTTGATACGTCATTCTTCTTACGATGTCTGGTACTCCTAAATCTTCATATTTAGGAAGTGTGTTTTTTATTAAACGTAATGTAAAGGTAGGAATTTCATCAGAGTAAGATATATTAACCCTTAGACGCATATCCTCAAATTCAAAAGAAGTATCTAATCTCTTTTTAGTTTTAAAGGTTTCATCTTTTTCTAAATTACCTCTTATAAAGTAATCATAAATTTCACTTAAATCTTCTTCTGTTAGTTCATCATATTCTTCAATTGGTATTAAATCTCTGGCAATTCTTAACATTGGCTTTAATTTATAAATTAAATGTACGTCAGAGGCATCTTTTTCTTTTGCAATTTTTAAAACCTTATCTATATTTATCATCTGTAATTTTCCCCTTCCATTTTACTTAAAAAATAACTAATTTTTTATTTAATTCTTGTAATGTTGTTACACCATCTAAAACTTTATTCAATCCATCTATTACAAGTGGCTTATAACTTCCTTCTAAAGCTTTGTTTCTAATTTCTATACTAGAAGCATTATTTACTATTAATTGCTTGATATCATCGTCAATAACTAATACTTCATAAACAGCAATTCTGTCATAATATCCAGTATGATGACATTTATCACAGCCTATTGTAGTATAAGTCATTTTATCATTAAAGTCTAAGGTAGTATTATATTGTCCTGCAATATGTTGCATAATTTCTTTTTCTTCTTTTGTAAATTCTCTTTTTTGGCTACAATATGGGCATACTTTTCTTATTAATCGTTGAGATATTGATGTAGCAAGAGTACTTGCTATATCATAGTTAGAAATTCCCATCTTTCTTAATCTAGTAATAACCTCTATACTGTTAATTGTATGTATTGTAGATAATACATAGTGTCCTGTTTGTCCAGATTGCATTGCAATTTCTGCTGTTTCTCTATCACGAATTTCTCCTACTAAAATAATATCTGGATCTTGTCTTAATACTGTTCTTAATGAATCAGAAAAAGATGTTTTAGAATCAATTTCTATTTGGTTTAATCCTTCTATACGAATTTCAACAGGATCTTCAATTGTAGTAATGTTAATATTTGGATTATTTAACATATCAATAACACTATATAAAGTAGTTGTTTTTCCTTCTCCTGTAGGTGCTGCAATAATTGTAATACTATTTCTTTTATCAAAACTATCTTTTAATAATTTTTCATCTTTTGGAAAACCTAAATCAAAAATCTGCTTAATTCCAGCATTCTTTTTTAATAATCTTAATACAAACTTTTCTCCATATACATTTTTTTGTGAAGATACACGAATATTATAATCTGGATAAAGTAGAATTCTACCATCTTGTGCTTCTTGTTTTTCTTGATGCATATTGGAAATTGCTTTTAATCTTCCTATAATTTGTGCTTGTTTTTCTTGTTCAATTTCAACTGCTGTGATTAATTCTCCATCTATACGATATCGAACTCTAAGCTGCTTTTCCATTGGCTCAAAGTGAATATCACTTGCTCTCTTTTCCATAGCTGTTTTAATAATGCTATCTACTAATCCCGTAATATCACGATTTGTATCTATATTTTCTGAAGCAACTCCTTGCAAAGAATTCAAAACTTCTTCAAGATTGCTTTCAAAAGTAATATACTTATCCATTACTAAACCTTTATTTAATAATAAAAGTCTTATTGTATCCACTGCTCTTGCTTTAGTAGTATCTGCAAAACATACCTTAACTCTTCCTGCTTCAATCTCAAATGGAATTGCTTTATTCTTTTTTGCAATATCGTAAGAAATATAATCAAAAACACTGATTTTTATACTATTCTCATTTAGTAATATTGTTTTTTCTCCTAAAATATCTCCAATTGCTTCTAATAATGTATTATCATCACATAAGTGTAAAATATGTAAAATATCTCCTATCTTTTTTTCTGGATATTCTCTTTGATATTCTAAAGCTTTTTGAATATCTTCTTCAGTAATAATTTTTCTTTTTGCAAGTTCAATTCCAAGTGGTTGTGTTTGTTTTAGTGCCATATATTTTCTCCTTTCTTTTGTGTTCTTAATTTTATTATACTATATTTTTTTTAATTTCTATAGTGATTTTTTAAATTACATAAAATTACCAATATCTTAGTACATACTGATTTTGCACTTCAAAAAGCTTTGTACTTTTGATTGTCATGTGAACTTGAATTAAATTTTTTATAAAACCATTTTCGCTTTGTTCTTGTTTTGTGAATTCACAATAAGTGATATTGGTACATATTTTTACTTTATTACGATATATGCTATTGTCTGGAGCCTCTTGGTAAGTATAGACAGTTCCATCTTCAAAAATAATTTGATGCTCTTTAACTTCGTAGGTATCTTTATTTTTTTTGACATCTTCAATAAAATACATATTGAATTTGTTAAATTCCGATATATATTTTCCACTCTCTGTGATATAGTTTGTATTTGAAAAAAACATATCACTTACTATAGCTAATATTGAAATCGCAAAAGTTAGTAAAATTATATATATAATTAAGGATACTAAGGTTATTCCTCTTTCCTCTTTCACTAAAAAACTCTCCTTTACAATAATTCTTTAACTTTTAATTTTCTAATGGTATAATCTTTAGATTCTCCCAAGCAATCATAATGTATTGTAATTGTAACTATTTTTATAATATCTTGATTATCATTTTCGTCTTTTTGATAATTTTCTACTTCTATACTAGCATCATATCCCTCTGGTATGTCATAAACTGTATTAATAGTTTCATTAATTTTTTGGTTTACTTCTTCATATAACATTTTATCTGTATCTTCTGCTATTTTTACAGAATAATGAACTGCCATAGCATTCATTCTAATTTCAGATATATGAGAAGCAATTTGATAATATAATGAACCTATTACTCCTACAAATAAACTCAATATTAGGATAGCTATAATAGTATCTGTTAGGGATATTCCTTTATTTTCTCTACATTTTTTTATTTTCATTTTACCACCTACAAGCTAACCAATTGATTCCTATTATAACAATGATATTAAAAACAACTAAATAGAAACCAATAGGTAAGTTTTTTAAATTAAATGTTTTTTTATTTTTCTGTATTTTTCTTAAAATACCTTCTATTCCTATTGTAACTAAAGTTAAAAATACAGATAAGATATATCCTATTTCATAAGAAAAAATTGTCATGATACTGCTAAGTTCTAATATTTCTAAAACATATGAACTTTTTACTTTCTTTTTTAAGTAATAATTATCCATAACTATAAAAATGAATAATGCGAAGAAATACATAACATATCTATATATATTAGTTTTTTCTACTATATATAGATAAATTATATATATTGCCATAAGAACAGTTTCATATAAAATAACAGATTTACAAATATTATGTTTTTCTTTATCTATACCTGCAATAATAATAAGACCTGAAAAATATAGTAAACCTACTACTAAATATACTAATTTACTAATTTCTAAGATTTGAAATGAAAGATTAATCGACATAGCAAATAAAAGAAATATTATTCCTGTAAATATTTCTAAAAATAAATAGCGAATTCTGATTTTTTGTTTACAATATCTGCATTTTCCTCCTAGAGCTAAATAACTCAATATAGGAATCATATCCCAAAATCCAAGCTTATGATTGCAATTTGGACAATAAGAACGTTTGTGAGTAATATCTTGATGTAAAGGAAGTCGATAAACTGCTAGTGTAAAAAAACTTCCAAATAAAGTCCCAATGCAAAAAATTAATAAATAAAATATAAATTGTTCCATTGTTTTTCCATTTTTTAAAAAATTAGAGGTTACCTAAATATAATTGGTAACCTCATATTTAGTTTGCTAGCTAATAATTATTCGTTGTCCCATCCTTCGTTATTTACATAACCAAGAACGTTAGCTATATCACTTTGCTCTTGATTAGCAGCTGCTAGGTAATTTTCTCTACCTTCTCTAGCTTTATTGAATAATCCATTATTTCCTAATACTAAAGAAATAGATATTCCAGCTAAAATAATTAGTACAATAATAGTAATTACTAATGCTACTAATGTAATACCTTTTTGTTCTTTTAACATAAAAAACTCCTCCTTATTTTGTATTTTTGTATATATTTATTTTTATAAATATAACCTAAAAAAATTATTTTAATCCTGTTTTTCCTGTAGTTCCTCCATTTGTCTGTGGTGTTGTAGTCCCTCCATTTTGTCCACTTTGTTGTGGAGTTGTTGTTCCTCCAACATTTGTATTACCACTTGTTTCTGATGTTGCTACAAATGGATTTTCTTTGCTAGGATTATAAGTTTTATCTTTTTGATAAATATTTAAATCTGTTCCTTCTATTACATATACCCTATTTTGCATTTCTATTGTATTTTCAATTACCTCTTGTTGCAATGCATTTTGTACACTTTCTGGTGTAGTATATGCAATTTTATTTGGAATTACCTTATTAATTGGGTTGTCATCATAAAATAAGATACTTAATAATAATATAATAACAACACATAATAATAAAATAATAATAGATTCTTTTAATATTGTTTTAATCATTGTTTACTCCTTTATCTTGATTTTGAGTATCATTTTGATTTTTTGTATCATTCTGAGTATTTTGTGAACTTGTTGCATTAACTGATTGTGTTGAAGTATTTCCTTGTACTTTAACATTTTTTACCATAAAGGTTCCTTGTAAAATTTCTCCTTGATAAGGTAATAATTTGAAATTTTGAATTCTAAAGTTTAAATCTGTATCATTTTCAATTGCATAAATAAAGTTAGTAACAGCAATATAAGAACCATTTACTGTAAATTTAATATCATTTATTCCATTGATTCCTGCGCTACTAGAAACAATTTCAAAAGTTAAGGTAACACCTTGTTTTCTTGCATGAGTTCCTAAATTAGCCCATAAGAATTCAATTGTATAACTTTTTTGTTCCATTGCATTTAGAATTTCTTCATCTGAACTTATGTTAGTGTATTTATAATATTCTTCCTCTGATTGTTGTAACTGTTTCTCTGCATTTGTTAATTCTGTTATTTTTTGTGGATAATTTACTTCAATTAATTGATTTGCATCGTCAATTTTTGTCTTTAGCTCTTGTGATTTTTGTCCTATTTGTTCAATGCTTAAAATTTGCATATCTCCTATATGAATTCCATTTTTTAAAGATACATAACCAAGAGCAAGAAATAATACAATAATAATACTTAATAATATCTTTCTCATGGCAAATCTCCTTCTATTACGACTTTTACAAGACCATTTTGTTTTACTCCGGATGTTGATACTACTGTACTAGGACTTAAAATTCCATCAATAATTAACTTTCCTTTAAAAAATCCTAATAAGTCATATTCTTGTGCTTGTGCTTGAATAACAATATGGGATGTTGATGTATTTTCTATAGAAGTTAGTGTAACTCCTTTTGGAATAATATTCATAATTCTAGTTAATAGTAATGGTATAGCATTTTTAATTCTTAAATTTTCTTGTGCTTGATTACTATAATTTTTTAAATTTTCTGTCATTGTATCATAATTAGTTGCCTTATTTTTTAAAGCTTGTACATCTTTCTCTGCCAATTGTATTTGCTCTCTAGTATCTGCTTTTAAAAGTTCTACTTCTTCTATTTTCTGTTCAGTTTGTGTTTTTAAAACTGTAGTTATTACAGTATAAATAATTAAAAACGACAATATGCCAGAAGTGAATCTTAACATCCATTTTTCTATATTGTCCCATTTTCCTCTTAAATCAAAAGATAAGTTAAGTGATGAGAAAATATTTTTAGTTTGTTTTTTTGTATTGTTCTTATTAGATTTATTCTTATTTCCTGATTCTAATTTTAACCAACTTGGCATTTGATTTGCTAAGGTTGGCTTTTTAAAATTAATTGTTTTAACTCCATAGCCTAATCCTTGCATTGCAAGAGCTATTGCAGAGTTTACTTCAATATAATCTTTCATGTTAATTTTTATATTCTCAGGTACAAAATATGGTTTTAATATTTCACATTTCATATTTGGAAAATATTCTTGGAAATATAAATCAATATTACTAATAATACAACCTGTTCCTGTAATATAAATTTTGTCGATACGTTGTAAAGAATTTTGTACAAATTCTTGTATTTTTTGCACAATTTGATATAAAGTGGGCATAATATCTTCTAGATATAAATTTTCCTCTTCTTGTAAAAGCTCTTTTCCTTCCATTGTATAAATAGTAGTATTTTTACAAATTTCGTAAGCTTTTGCATAAGAATTTTCCTTTTCATTGATTTTATCTAGAATTGTTTCCATGCCTTCATCTAATTTATCTACTTGATATATTTTATCTTCGATTAAAGTAGTAACGCTTGTTTTTTCCTCAAGGTTAACAATTAGGGCATTTTCTTTTTCTTTCAAATTAGCAAGATTAGGAATTGCCATAGCAATTGGTGCCATACAAGAAATTGAATTTCCTTCAAACTCTTGTAATTTACGATTAATTTCTACTTTATTAACAGAAATATAAATAGCTTTTATTTTTTCATCATTCTGCATATCTGGCACTAAAGCATAACGTGTTTCTAAAGCATTACGATTATAGCCTTTGTCATAACAGAATGAATCAAATTCTGTTTCAATAGCTTTTTTTAAATCGCTTTTGTTTAACAAATTGAAAAAATAAAAGTATTGGTAAGTTTCTTCTGACAAATTAATGCTAATTGGAATTTTGTAACTAAATGTTTCAGAAATAATTTGATTAATTGCTTCTCCAATTTTATCATAGAATTTCACACCAAAAGAATCTACTTTTAATAAGTCTTTATCTTTGGTTACTTTAGCATATTTAATTAGATTATTTTCGATATATAAACCTAGACAACTTGGCATGATAACTCCTTCTTTTGTTTTTCAAAATTATAATATTATATTTTGCAAAAACAGACAAAAAATACTTTTATTTTTATATTTTATTTTTCATTTTTTTCCGTTTTTTGTCATCTTATGATAAATCTGTTTTTATTTTATCGTTTTTTTGTTTAAAGTCAATAGTTTTAATATACTTGTAATTTAAATGTAATGTTTTTGTAATATTAAAAAAGTATCTTTAATTTGAAAACATTTTTCAAAACAAAGATACTCTATATTTTATCTTAAAAAGCAAAGTGCAATAATAATAATTCCTAGTATTACACGATAAATAGCAAATACTTTAAAACTTCCTTTTTTTAGATAATTTAGTAAAAATTGTATTACAAATAGTCCAACTAGAAAACTAGTAATTACTCCTATAAAAAATGGTAAATCAAAAACAAAATGTTTCATTTCATACAATGCTGCAGCTGCTACAATTGGAGTAGATAAAAGGAATGAATATTTAGCAACAGATTCTCTATCAATTTGCATTTGTCTTCCTACTGTCATTGTAATTCCTGACCTTGAAACTCCTGGAAATGCTGCTGCGAGTGCTTGTGAAATAGAAATTAAAATAGATTGTTTTAAAGTAATATCTTCATAAGATACTTTTGATTTTGCTCTTTTATCTACTACATATAATAGTATTCCCATAACAATTAATGCAATTGCAATTAAAACCATTTCTACTGATATAATTTCTACATGAAATACACTGGATAATCCTTCTATTATTTTTTCTGATATTTTGTCTAATACTAAACTTAAAATACCAGCTGGAATGGTTGCAATAACAATATACCAAAAAATTTTTCCTTCTGTTGTTTTTTCTTTTTTTACTACTTGTTTATAGCCACCTTTTATTAATGCTATCCAATCTTTAAAGAAAAATACTAAAATTGCGAATAAAGTTCCAATATGTAATGCTACATCAAAAGATGGTGTTAATTCTCCCCATTTAAATAGCCATGGAAATAAATTTAAATGAGCAGAACTAGAGATTGGTAATAATTCTGTTAATCCTTGTACAATTCCTAATATAATTGCTTGTGTAATATTCATATTTATCTTTCCTCCT
>CANRLO010000003.1 GCA_947631495.1 uncultured Clostridia bacterium | reverse complement strand
GCTGCTTTAGTTAAGAAATATTTATCAAAAAACATCATAAGGATAACCTTTTTCTATGTACATTTCTGTTAGTTCCAGGTACCTATTAAAATAATTTGGTAATTCATATACATAAATATCATCATTCCAAAAAACTTTACGAGAAACCTTTAGTAACTCCTCATATTGTTCAATTCTTATATTAAAGAAATCAATATCAGCATCTACAATATTTTTTTCTGTTTGAAAATATACATATATTAACCAATAAAACCCTTCTACTAAAATATAATTTCTCATTTTCTTAAACTTACTTAAACTATATTAAATTTTAAAAAAATTTATCTGATTTGGTAATATCAATACTTATAAAATATAATCTTAGAAAATTAAGTGTTTCAAAAGTTGTTATTTTTGAAGCGAGTGTTCGGCTACGAACTTTGAGATTGGGGGTTCGAATCCCTCCGGGTACACCAAGATAGAATCATATTTAAAGTGATTCTATTTTAATTTATATAGAAAATAAAATGGGATTCGAAAAGGAGGATTAGAAAATGGTTCGGTGAACCATTTTCCCGACGCGGCTTGCCGAATCCCTCCGGGTACACCAAATAACAAAAACCATGTAAGTGTTGTAATATCAACTTTTTACATGGTTTTGCTATTTTAAATTAATGCAATAGAATGTTTAATTTATTTTTTAAAAAAATCTATTTGCTAGAAAATCTAAGGCTTGCTTTGTTATAACAAAATTAAATTAAAATTTAAATTTCATTTACTACTTAATTGGTCCAAGCCATTGTAAAAGTCGAAAATGTAGTAGATGTTAAGACTAAGTATCCGAAGGTGTAGTAGATGTTGAATCCTCAGACGTAGTAGGTGTTGTATCCTCAGAAGTAGAAGGAACCGAAGGAGTTGAAGGTGCTGTAGGTGTTGGAGAAGTTTGAGTGTCAGGATTTGAAGGAGCACTTACTGGTTCCTCTTTTGTTCCAATTGCTACAATCTTATTATGTGGATTATACGTATCTTGAGAAAGAAGTGTTTTAGATACTACTTCACCATTTTTCTTTAAAATACGATAAGCAACAGACTTACATCCATTTGACCCACTTTGAATT
The DNA here is from genome assembly GCA_947631495.1 of uncultured Clostridia bacterium. Classification (GTDB taxonomy): domain Bacteria; phylum Bacillota; class Clostridia; order TANB77; family CAG-508; genus UMGS1663. The sequence continues at coordinate 56,107 of CANRLO010000003.1, read as the reverse complement.
ATTTTTGTTTGACCTTTTGGTAAATTAGCATCTTGTTGCTCAATAGTCTTATACTTAATATATTGTGTAACGTAAGATTGAATTTCAACTTCATATTCATTATCAGACTTTAATCCAAAAATCTGGGTTGTAATTCTTCCACCAGAAACAGTAACTATTATTTTAATAGGATAATCTCTTGTATTTTTAAACTTGAAATCAGGACCGCCCCAAGAAACAGTGGCATCTCTTCCAACAGGAACATAGCCTGTGTTAAAACCATGATTTTGTCTTTCCAAAATTTCTAAATTAGCAAGTAAAACCGAATTATATAAAGTAGAAGAAACTTGGCAAATACCACCACCTATTCCAGTAGTTACCTCACCACCAGCATATACAGCAGCAGATTTAAAACCAGCAGCAGCGGTTCTCTTTCCTACTGTTTGATTATAAGAAAAAACTTCACCAGGCATCATTACCATTCCATTAATTTTGCTAGCGGCAAGTTTGATATTTGTTGTTCTATTAACATTTGCAGTGCTAAAATTAGTATAATAAGTACCAAGCAAATCAGGAAAAGCCTCTGTTCCTATTTGGTTTGTTGTAATATTAGGAGAAAGTATTTTTAGAGGAATTCGACATTCTTCTTGTGCTTCGTCTAAAAGCTTTTGAGCATCTTCTTGTGAAATATCAAACTCAATACCATCTACATGAGGATGTATCACAAAAGGCTCTTTAGTATAATACGCATCTTGTGGAGCACGGCAAACCTCTTTATAAATTTTATCTATATCTAAAATACTAACTTCTTGATACTTAGTAGGAATTTCCATAGTATCAATAGAAATCTCAAAATTTTCAATAGCCGAAAGCATATTATTTTTTAACTTATCTTTCTCAATTACCATTCCGCCTTTACCTTTAGAAAGAATAAGTGCATTATTTTCAATATAATAAGAAGATTCAATCAATCTGTCAGAAAAATTCGTTTCCATTTCCGTTATTAAAGAATCTAATGTTTCTTCTGAATAAGAAAAATTAGGTGTTATATTATCCTCGAAAAATAGACAAGAAAGAATTTCATAATTATTTTGAAAAATATTACCAATTCGTCCTTTTTCATAAGCCATATCAACAGCTTCCTCAATAGAACAAGCAAAGTCAAACTGAGAAGGGAATACAGAAATTTCATATTCATTGTGAGTTAAAGTAATTGCTTTTTCTAACTTCTCTTTAAAAATAGTAGAAATTTTCTCCACAGCCTCTTGTTTAGTTAAGCCAGAAACATCAATATTATTAATATGAATACCATGAATCATAGTAGATGAATAGCTATTCAAAATAGCAAATATCATCGAAAATAATAAGCATAAAAGAACAGTAATAGAAATAACAATAGAAACAATAATTAAAGTTTTATGAGATTTCTTTTCTTTTATTTTATCTTTTGTGTTTTCTTGTTCTTTATTATTTTCTTGCTCTTGAATTTTTTCTTCTAAACTATCATCTGTATTCAAATCCTGTTGTTTTACATCTTCCTGTAATTTATTTTCTTGGTTTGTAACTAATTCATTATGCTCGGTTACAAGAATGCTATTAACATTATTTTGCTCTATTTCATTAATATTTTGGTTACTTATATTTTTTTTCTTCTTACTCATTTTTTTCGCCACCAGTTCTAAATTTCTACAAAACAATACATACTTTTCATTATTAAACACCAAAAAATCTTGTTTGTAAAGAAAATTTGTACATTATATGAAAAAAATTAAAAGATATGAGATATATTTTTCAAAAAAAAGGAGATATTAAAAAAAGGTAGAAAAAAATAAATAGCAATGTTATAATGTAAAAAAACGGAATTAAGATTTTCTAAGCAATAAATTGCTAAGAAAATCTAAACTCCGCATATTTATCTTCTATGTCAAGTCCATCGTTTTCAACGATGACTTTCCTAGAATATAAAAAACCAAAGAAAGAGAGGATGATAAAAATGACAGAGGCAGAAAACTTAAAAGAAAAATTATTCCGTAAAACAACAACGGGTTGGGAAGGAATGCAAAAACAAACGAAAGACGAAGTATATTCATATTGTACAGAATACATGAATTTTTTAAATCGTTCAAAAACAGAAAGAGAAATTATTAAAAGTTCAAAAGAATTAGCAGAAAAAAATGGATTTAAAAGTATACAATCATATGAAACATTAAAAGCAGGAGACAAAGTATATTACAATAATCGTGACAAAAGCATGTATTTAGCAGTAATAGGGGAAGATCCTATTGAAAAAGGAATCAATATTATAGGTTCACATGCAGACTCACCAAGATTAGACTTAAAACCAAATCCTTTATATGAAGACAGTGGTTTTGCTTACTTTAAAACACATTACTATGGAGGAATAAAAAAATATCAATGGACCACAATACCACTTGCCATTCACGGTATTATTGTAAAACCAAGTGGAGAAAAAATAGAAATAGTAATTGGAGAAGAAGAAACAGACCCAATTTTCACCATTACAGACCTATTACCACATTTAGCAACAGAGCAAATGGAAAGAAAACTAAAAGAAGGAATAAAAGGAGAAGAGTTAAATCTTCTAATTGGAAGTATTCCTTATGAGGGAGAAAAAGGTGCAGACAGTGTAAAATTAAACATAATGAACATTCTAAATGAAAGATATGGAATTACAGAAATTGATTTTGTAAGTTCTGAAATAGAGTTAGTACCAGCTTTTCGTGCAAGAAGTATGGGATTAGACAGTAGCATGGTAGCAGCCTATGGACAAGACGACAAAGTATGTGTATATACATCACTAACCGCATTACTTGGTTTGCAAAATCCAAAAACCACAGCAGTATGTATTATTGCAGACAAAGAAGAAATAGGAAGCATGGGAAATACAGGAATGGAATCACACGTATTTGATACATTCATTTCAGAAATTCTAAACAAACTAGGAGTAAATAGACCAAATCTATTAGACCAAGTATTTTGTAATTCAAAAATGTTATCTGCTGATGTTGATGCAGCATATGACCCAATTTACGCAAGCGCTTATGAAAAAAACAACGCAGGATTTTTAGGAAAAGGAATAGGACTAAACAAATATACAGGAGCAAGAGGAAAATCAGGAGCTTCAGATGCAAACGCAGAATTTGTAGCCATGATAAGAAATATTTTTGAAAAAGAAAACGTACACTATGAATTTGCAGAATTAGGAAGAGTAGACTTAGGTGGAGGAGGAACCATCGCATACATCTTAGCAGATAAAGGAATCGACGTAATCGATTGTGGTGTTCCAGTTTTATCAATGCATGCACCTTATGAAGTAACAAGTAAATTTGATGTTTACGAAGCCTATAGAGCATACTCTGCTTTTTGGAAAAATTAAAATAACCGAACAAGAGGGACGCCCCTTTTCGTTCCAAAATGGAACGGTGGGGACACCCCTTACAAAAATATTAGCAATAAACAATAAAAAATCACTATATAATATGTATAGTGATTTTTTATGAACCGAAACTTTCTAAATTTGAAACCTATTTAGAAAATAGAATAATAATATATTTTTATTATTCATAATGTCCTTTGCATTGGACAACTTCTATTTCCTCATTATTTATTCTATAAACTAATCTATTAACATCGTCTATTCATCTGCTCCAATAACCACTTAAATTTTCTTTTAATGGTTCAGGTTTTCCAATTCCTTCATATTTATTTCTCCCGAATATCTGATAGTAATAAATTTATTCTTTTTAAAGTTTTTTTATCTTGAGTTTGCCAATAGCAATATTCTTCCCATGCTTTAGAGGTAAAAGAAATATTATTCATTTTCCATCGCCTCTAATTCTTTCATAGTTTTTCTAACAACTTTTCCTTCTTCTAATTGTTTAATTGATTCATCTATAGCTTTCATATTGCTTTCAGAATAAAATGGATCAATAGATACATCAAAAGGAATTCTTTTTTCACGAATCATTTTTTTAGCAAATATATTAAAAGCTGTAGACATTGTTATTCCAAGCTCATTGCAGATTTGTTCCATTTGCTTTTTGGTTGTTTCATCTATTCTAAAATTAATTAATGTTTGTGACATAACTATCACCTCTTTCAAATAATATTTTAACATAATATAAAGATAATGTCAATACAATGTATTTATATATAATATTATTTTATCAAAAAATTAGTGATATTATTCATAAAAACAATTTAACGATAAGTCCTATATTAAGTATTGCAATTAATATGGCTAATAATATAAAAATTTTTTCGTAGCGTTGCTTATTCATTTAATTCCTCCTACAAAAAAACGCTATACAGGTTTGTATAGCGTTTTATTGGTGAGCCAGAAGGGATTCGAACCCCCGACCCTTTGCTTAGAAGGCAAATGCTCTATCCAGCTGAGCTACTGACTCATAACTTTAAGTACGTTATCTATAATAGCATTTTTTTCTATAGTTGTCAATAATTAGAAAAGAAAAAACAGATAAATTTTATAAAATTACGACTATTTTTGCGAATTATGTTATTTTTTGTGATGATAGGGTTAAATACAAATAATATAATAAGATATAATATAAAAAGTAAAATTGCAGGAAGCGGATTAAAATATTAAAATACTACTATATCTCTACATTATAATATTTCTATATAACTTTAAATCCGCCCTACATGTATTTAATACTATTACTTAGGTAACTCAATTTTAGAATCCTTTTTCCTTGGTCTAAATAAAGTAATTTTATTTCCAACTGTTTGAACCACAACGGAATGAGTACCAATTGCAATTTCCTCTGCTAATTCCTTCACATTACCTGGAGCTGTTTCAAGCACAGTAATTTTTATCAACTCTCTTGCTTCTAAAGCATTATCTAATTGTTCTAATAAAACTTGAGAAACACCTGACTTACCTACTTGAAAAATAGCATCTAAAGTATTAGCAAGTCCTCTTAAATAAGCACGTTGTTTACTTGTCATTATATTCATCCTTTCTTTTTGATTGTTTCCTTTTTCAAAAAATATTATTCCTATTTAGAAAAAATAGTAGAGCAAATATCCTTTGTAGAATTTGGTCTTGCAAAATGTTCAGCCGACATTTTCATTTCTCCTAATTTAATAGAATCATTTAAAATAGTAGAAAGCACTTCTTTTGGATTTTCATTCTTTTTAAGCCAAACTGCACAACCCATCTTTTCTAAAAATTCTGCATTTTCTTCTTCTTGCCCAGGAATAGGATTAATTACCATTAAAGGAAGATGAGAAGCTAAAGATTCACTAACCGTTAAACCGCCAGGCTTTGTAATAACTATATCAGAAATTGCCATTAACTCTGGAACCTTGTCAGTAAAAGGAAGAACTTTAATTGTCTGTTGTTTACCCTTTTCAGCTACAATTTTCTCAAAATCCTGCTTCATCTTCTCATTTTTACCAGCAATAGCAACTACTTGAATATCTGAGAAATCAGAAAGAGCATCTAAAATAGCTACTGTTTTATCCTTTCCAAGACCATACTCACCACCGCCAAAAAATAAAATAGTTCTAATACCTTGTTCTAAACCAAAAGAAGAAAAAATAGAAGTTTTATCATAACTTTGCAAGAAGCGGTTAGAAATAGGAATACCAGTTACAAAAATTTTATCTTCAGGAATTTCATTTTGGCACATATCTTCCTTCATAGAAGAATTAGAAACAAAATAAAAATCAACAAATTTATTACCAATAAGCCACTGGTCATGAGTTTTAAAATCCGTCATAATAGTAGCAAGCTTGCAATTAGTCTTGCCCTTTTGTTTCAAATAACTCGTCATTTGAGAACCAAAAGGATGAGTAGAAATAACTACATCTGGCTTAAATTCACGAAATAACTTAGCCATTTTAACTGCCATAACTTTATTAGAAGTAGTACTTACCTTACCAAGCAAACCACCCTGTGATTTATAATACACCTTTTCCCAAGCCCAAGGTGCCTTCTTTGCCATTTCACGATAAGCAACTGTAGTAATTTTATCTAAAGCCTTATTAACATATTTTACACAATCAATCATTTCTGTTTGAACATCAGAATAATTTTCATCAATATATTGTTTAATTGACTTAGCAGCCGACAAATGGCCTCCGCCATAAGAAGCATAAAAAATTAAAACTTTTTTCATAAACATCTCCAATTATTTTTTCTGATTTTATCATACAAATGAAAAAAAATCAAAAAATATTAAAAATTATAAATTATAAAATAAAAAATAGAGGTACAAACAGAAACAAAAATACAAAAACAAAAATATAAAAACAAAACTAAAAAAGCAAGCAACAAAAAATAAACAAAAGTTAAATTTTTTAATAAAAAACAAGAAAAAAATTACAAAAAAAGAATAAAAAACACAAAACAGAAGCAAAATAAAAACAAAATGGAAAAATTATTAAAATTTTTTAAGATTTTTTAGAAAGGAAGACAAATAAAAAAGTGAAAAAAATAACAAAAATTATCATCATCGTTAGTATAATTGCAATTAGTTTTCTAGTAATAAAAGAATTATTTGGACAGCAAAAACAAAACCAAGTTTATGCAGCAAGTGGAAATTCTACATCAGATTTACAACTTATGGCAAGGGCAATCAATGGAGAAGCAAGAGGAGAGCCTTATGAAGGACAAGTAGCAGTTGGAGCTGTTATATTAAATCGTGTCAAAGACTCAAAATTTCCAAACACAATAGCAGGAGTAATATATCAAAGCGGTGCATTTACTGCGGTAGCAGATGGACAAATCAACGTACCTATTGCAGAAGGTTCAACAGTACTAAAAGCAGCACGAGATGCTATGAACGGTTGGGACCCAACAGGAGGAGCCATTTACTACTTTAATCCAAACACAGCAACAAATAAATGGATATGGTCAAGACCACTAATAAAAACCATAGGCAAGCACCGTTTTTGCAAATAATGGGACAATTTGGGACAGTCCCCAATTGCGACAAATGGGACAATTTGGGACACCCCTTAACAAAAGTTAAAAACAAAAGATAAAAAATAGAAAATGAGAAAGGAAAGAAATTACATGGGAAAAATCAAAGAGAAACTATACGATTGGAAAAATCGTTTACAAGATAGACATATGCTTTCACTAGTAGTAACACTAGTAGCAGTAATTGCATTACTTGGAATTTACACATATAAAAGAGAAAGAGACTATCGTCAAATGACAGAAAATGAATATAACATGGCATTTTTCGAACTAGTAGATTATGTACAAAATGTAGAAGTATATTTAGCAAAATCACTAATATCTAGCACACCAGAGCACGGAGCAGAAACATTAACACACTTATGGAGAGAAGCAAATCTTGCACAAAGCTATTTAGGAAGACTTCCAATGGGTTCGCAAGAATTAGCCAACACTTCCAAATTTTTAAATCAAGTAAGTGATTATAGTTTTAGTCTTTCAAGAAAAAATATATATAATGAAGAATTAACCCAAGAAGATTTTGATAATCTAAAAGAATTGCACAACTATAGTGTAGAATTAGAAAATACATTAAATCAACTATCTGCCGATATGAATGACGGAAGAATTAAATGGGGAGAATTAACAAGCAAAGGAAGTAGTGTATTTGCAACACAAGTAAGCAACATTTCAAAAGATAGCTTTAGTAATTTGGAAGAAAACTTTCACGAATATGCAGGCTTAATTTACGATGGTGCCTTCTCAGAACATATGACATCAACGCAAAAAAAAGGATTAACCGGAGAAGACATAAGCGAAGAACAAGCAAAGCAAGTTGCCATAGAATTTGTAGGGCAAGACAAAATAAAAGAAATCACATCACAAGGATTAACAAACAATACAGATATGCCATCTTATGACTTCTATATTACTTTAAATAGTGAAAAAGACAAAAACAACTCACTTATTATTTCAATAACACAAAAAGGCGGACATGTTGTATTCATGAACTATAATAGAGAAGTGCAAGCAGAAACCATATCACAAGAAAGAGCAAATGAAATTGGAATAAACTTCCTAAATGCTAAAGGATTTCCAAACATGAAAGAAACTTACTATTTAAAACAAAGCGGAGTATTAACCATCAATTATGCTTATCATCAACAAACAGAAAATGGTGAAGTAACCATGTATCCAGACTTAATCAAATTAAAAGTAGCATTAGATAATGGAGAAATACTAGGAATAGAAACAACAGGATATCTAAACTCACATCAAGAAAGAAAATTGCCAGAAGTAAAAATAACAAAAGAAGAAGCAAAACAAAACTTAAATAAAACATTAGATATTAAAAGTGAAAGTTTAGCAGTTATACCAACTGAATTTCAAACAGAAATCTTCTGTTGGGAATTCAAAGGAACAATAGAAGGAACGGAATTTTTAGTATATATCAACGCACAAACAGGAAAGGAAGAAGACATTTTAGTAATAAGAGACACACCAAATGGCACATTAACAATGTAAGTGTGGTACATCAGTGATACAATAGGGACGTTTTCATTTGTGTCATTGGAAAATTTATAAAAGTATAAGAAAAATAAAAACACACATACTATAAATAGAAAAATGAATTATCTTATATTTAAGTTGTAAAAAGAATAGAACTTTATATAAAAATTTTATATAAAAATGGAGTACTCCAAAGAAAAGCTATTCTAAAAACAAATATAAATAAAAAAGAAAAGTAATTTATTTTTCAAAAAGTATCCGTAAATCATCAAAATGAATGAGGAGGAAACTAAAATGGGAAGAAAAAGTAGTATGATGTCTGAAAATTTAAAAGAAGAAATTGCAAAAGAATTAGGTGTGTATGAACAAGTAAAACAAGATGGTGGATGGCAAAATGTATCTTCTAAAACTTGTGGAAATATTGTTTCAAAAGCAATTGAAATTGCCAATAGAAGTGTAGAACAATAACAAATAACAAAAGAAACAGGAGCAATAAAGCCCTGTTTCTTTTGTGCTTGAATAGAAAAATCAATTAAAGAGATTTATGATAATAATATAAACAATGAAATTGAATAAAATAAAAATTCAAGATATATATTGATTTATAAGCACATATAGTATAAAATGAAAACATCTAAAATTCTTTTAAATAGAGAAGGAGAAAAATTGGAAGTAGAAATAAATGGAAAAAAAATAAATTATGAAGTTACAGGAGAAGGAAATCCTATTGTATTACTTCATGGATGGTTAGCATCTTTAGAAACAATGGCTCCACTTGCTAGGCATTTAGAAAAAAATTTCAAAGTTTATTCTATTGATATTATTGGTTTTGGAAAAAGTGAACTTCCAGATCAACCATTAAATACAAATGATTTTGGAGATTTTCTAAAAGCATTATTAGATAAACTAGAAATAAAAAATCCAATCTTAATTGGGCATTCAAATGGAGGCAGAATTATTTTAAATTATGCAGGAAGAAATCTTGGAAAAATAAACAAAATTGTATTAATCGATAGCGCTGGAATTGTGCCAAAAAGAAAACTAAAATATTATATAAGAGTATACACTTTTAAAATTTTAAAAAATCTTTTCAAAATTTTACCAAAAACAGAAATGTTTAATAATATGAAAGAGAGAGTTTTTGCTAAATTTGGTTCAAGTGATTATAAAAATTCACCAGACGTATTAAAAAAGACGATGTCAATTATTATAAACGAAGATCAAAAACATTTGATGCCAAATATTAAAGCCCCAACTCTTTTAATATGGGGAGAACAAGATACGGCAACACCAGTAGAAGATGGAAAAACAATGGAAAAATTAATTCCAGGTAGCGGATTAGTTACTTACGAAGGAGCAGGTCATTTTTCATATTTAGAAAGATTATCTAATTGCTTATTAGTATTAGATGAATTTTTAAAGAACGATAGGAAGGATATTCAATGAATTACATATTAATTAACCTATTTTTAATAACACTATTTGTTTATTATTTAAAAAAGCTAAGACATGGATTTCATATACTACAATTGGAATCATATAAAAATGAAAGATATCAAAATTGGATGAAAAAAAATAAAGAATTAAAAGCAAGAGAAATTCTTTTATTTTTACCTATTATATTAATATTTATTAATCCAACAATTGCCTTTAGTATAGGCATAATTATCGCTATTTTATTATATTTTTCTAGAGATATTTATCATGAAAAAAAGCCATTTGTAGTAACAAAAAGAATTAAAAGAATGTATGCAACAGCAAGTATTTTATTTATTCTTTTAGTTATCATAGCTAACTTATTATTACAAGGCAACAACATTATAACTAGCATAGTACAGGCAGTTACTTTAAGTATTATTAATATCATGATTTTATTTAACAACTATCTAGTTATATTAATTAATAAAATAAATAAACCAATAGAAAGTCATATTAATAAAAAGTTTTGTCAAAGTGCTCAAAAGAAGTTAGAAGAAATGCCTGATTTAACAGTAATAGGAATAACAGGAAGCTATGGAAAAACAAGTACAAAGTATATATTATCTACCATATTAGAACAAAAATATCATGTTTTAATGACACCAGAAAGTTTCAATACAACACTAGGAGTAGTAAGAACAATCAATGAAAAACTAAATCCAATGCATCAAATTTTTGTATGTGAAATGGGAGCTAAAAATATAGGAGATATTAAAGAAATATGTGATTTAGTAAAACCTAAATATGGTATTCTAACAGCTATTGGACCACAACATTTAGAAACATTTAAAACCTTGGAAAATGTTAGAAAAACAAAAATGGAACTAGTAGATGCAGTAACGCAAAAAGCCTTTATCAATTATGAAGATGAAAATATAAGACAAACGAAAATAGAAAAAGAAAATGTAAAATATGGAATGACAGAAAATTGCGATACATATGCATATGATATTAAAATAACAGATTCCGGGTCTGTATTTAATGTTCATACAAAACAAGGAGAAATTACAAATATAAAAACAAAATTATTAGGAGAGCACAATATTGTAAACATTGTAGCAGCTATATCCGTAGCAAAAGAATTAAATTTATCAGATGAACAAATAAAAGCTGGAATAAGAGGGTTAAAACCAGTTCCTCATAGACTAGAACTAATTCGAAAAGAAAATGGTTTTACAATCATTGATGATGCGTATAATTCTAATATACAAGGAGCAACCAAAGCATTAGAAACACTTAAATTATTTTATCCAAAAACAAGAATTATAGTAACACCAGGAATTGTAGATTTAGGTGAATATACAGAAAAATATAATAAAGAACTAGGAAAAAAAGCAGCAAATTGTGCAGATTACATCATATTGGTAGGTGAAAAGCAAGCAAAACCAATTTACGAAGGAATAATAGAAGAAAACTATCCAAAAGAGCAAATATTTATTGCAAAAGATTTACAAGAAGCTATCAAAAAATGGAATGAGTTTTCTGCAAAAGATACAGTCATATTACTAGAAAATGATTTACCAGACAATTATTTATAAAAGTAAAATAAACACAAGATATACAAATAGTAAAAAGTAAAAATAAGAAAGAAGGATTTATATGAAAATAAAATTAGGAGTTATTTTTGGGGGAAGGTCAGTAGAACACGAAATATCTATAATCACAGCTAATCAGGCTATGAGCAATATTAATAAAGAAAAATATGAAATAGTTCCAATATACATTAGTAAACAAGGTTTAATGTACACAGGAGAAGAACTTTTAACATTAGAATCGTTCAAAAATTTAGATGTATTATTAAAAAAATTGCAACAAATTACACTTGTAAATGATGGAAAGAAAATTAATGTTGTAAGATTTCCAATGAAAAAAATGAAAAATAATATTATAAATAGCATTGATATAGCATTTCCAACTATGCATGGAACTAACGGAGAAGATGGTACAGTATCAGGATTTTTAGAAATGTTAAACATTCCATATATAGGCTGTGATATCTTATCAGCAAGTATAGGAATGGACAAAATTATGATGAGAAGAATTTTAAAAGAAGTAAACCTACCATGTCTTGACTATGTAGCATTTTATGCAACAGATTATATAAAAGAAGAACAAACATACATTAATCAAATAGAAGAAAAATTAAGATATCCAGTCATTGTAAAGGCAGGAAATTTAGGCTCTAGTGTAGGAATTAAGAAAGCCAAAGATAATGAAAGTTTAAAAGATGCAATCGAATATGCAATGCAATTTTCAGATAGAATTATGGTAGAAAATGCAATTATCAACTTAAAAGAAGTAAATTGTTCAGTCATGGGAGATATTTCAAACGCACAACCATCAGAATGTGAAGAACCAATTGGCTCAGATGAAATCTTAAGTTATCAAGATAAATATGTTTCAGGAGGAAAAACCAAAACAGGAGAGATGGAAAGTGGAGCAAAAGGAATGGCAAGTTTAAAAAGAAAACTTCCAGCAGAAATTTCAAAAGAAATGAAACAAGAAATTCAAGACTTAGCAGTAAAAACATTTAAAGTATTAGGTTGCAGTGGAGTTTCTAGAATTGACTTTTTAGTAGATAAAGATACCAATGAAATTTTCATAAATGAAATCAATACAATACCAGGAGCATTATCATACTATTTATGGGAAGCAACTGATAAAACATTTGAAAAAGAAATAGACGAATTAGTAGAAATAGCATTAAAAAGGCAAAGAGAAAGAGAAAAATTAGTTTTTTCTTATGACCAAAACATATTAGCATTATCAGGAAGCAAAATAGGCACAAAAAAATAAAAAAGAAACTATTGAAAAATAAATATAATCTTGATATAATAAACACACCATGAAAAAATGGGAGGATGTTAAATGATATTCAAAGATTATTATAAAATATTAGGTTTAGAAACCAACAGAGTAACAATAAATGAAATAAAAAATGCTTTTCGTGAACAAGCAAAAAAATATCATCCAGATGTCAACAGCGGAAGTATAGCAGAAGAAAGATTCAAAGATATTAATGAAGCATATCGTATATTATCTACACCAAATTCCAAAAGAAAATACGATAGAATATGGTATTCTCATGTAGGAAAAAGAATTGAAAAGCAAAAAGAAGAAAGAGAAGCAAAACCAGATTTCTTTACCTTATTATTTGGTAGTTTCAAATCCTTCCAAAAAGGAAAAAAGCAAAAAATACCAGAAAAAGGCGAAAATGTAGAAACCGAAATTACACTAAATTTAGAACAAGCCTTTTATGGAAGCAATAAAAAAATATCATTAAGAGCAACAGATGGCAAAATGAAAACCTTCTCAATTCAAATTCCAGCAGGAATTCGAAATGGAGAAAAAATGCGTTTAATTGGGCAAGGAAAGCCAGGCATCAACGGTGGAAACAGCGGAGATTTATTTGTAAAAGTTAACATTGAAAATACAAAAAAATATCGTTTACATGGATATGACATTTATACAGACTTATACATAACTCCATGGGAAGCTGCATTAGGGGCAAAAGTATCCATAGACGGCATTGATAGTAGTAGTAACATCTATATTCCACAAGGAATTCAAAGTGGAGAAAAAATTAGAATTCCACAAAAAGGGTATAAAGATGGAAAAGGTGGTAGAGGAGATTTATTTGCAGAAATTAAAATTGTCGTACCAAAAAATTTATCAGAAGAAGAAATAGAAATATATAAAAAATTAAAAGAAATATCAAAATTTGAACCAAGAAATTAACATAAATTAGAAAAAACGTTGACAAGCATATCTATTCGTTGTATAATTATGTTTAGTGACAGTACAAAAGAAAAACTATGAAATTTGGTTCATAGAAAGGGGTGCAAACATGGAGAGTATACAAGGTAAACACTTTAGTATAACCGATCCAGAAGGAGTTAATACAGTTATCTATCGTATTAACAAAACTGCAAAAGAATATTTAGCAGAGTATCCTAAATATACAGTGGAAAGACTCATCTCCACAGAAGAATTAAAAGGCAATTTAAAAAGAAAAACCTTCTTTATTGATGAACCAGACTACGAAGAACAATTGCTATTTTTATCATTTGGAAAAGAAAAAGTAGTAGTAAATACAGGTGTTTTAGAAGATGATAAAATAAGAATTTCTAAAAGTCCAGTGCCAATTAAGTTTGATACTTTATATTTTGAACAAGAAGAATATAAAGAATTTCAATATACACCAAATTTTAAGAGACCAATATCAATCATAGACCCAGAAACCACAGAAGAAGTAAAACCAACTTTATATATGGATGAAAAAACCAATGAAGTAAAAGGAAAATGCAAATTAAAACCATACAAATCTTATTTTGCTTTTGAAGTGCGAGATAAGAAAGACTAGAAAGGGGACGTAAAAAAATGAATCAAACAAATGGAGATTCAAAAGTTGACATTGTATTTATGTCATCTAGAAAAGAAAAAGAACCAGGAATTAAAGTAAGATCAGCAGGAAAAAAAGACAACATATTAGGAGAAAACATGGTCTTTTCTGTAGGAAATGCAGAAATTTTAAAAAATGGAACAATAAAAACAGAACTAGGACAAATTATTGCACAAAAAGCAAACTATGCACAAGTAAAAGAAAACAATGAAAATAGACCTACAGAACACTCATTAGAAGTAGCAAGAAAAGAAGGAAAAATAAAGAACTTCATGAAGTCAAAAGCAGAACGAGAAAGAAAAATGGTAGATTTAAATAAAGCAAAAACAAGAAAACAAAAAGAAGATGCGCAAGAATTAGCATAGTTTAACAAAAGAAAAGGTGGAAAGCCATGGATAAATTTAAAAGAACCTTAAAACAAAGTAAAAAATTTTTAATTGTCATTGGAGTACTATGGGTATTTTTAGCCATAGTACTTGTTTCGCCTATAGCCTATACAATTAAAAATTCAACAAATGCTGCAGGAAATTTTAATCTAAATATTTTTATTGAAAAAATAGTGCCAGCAATAACAAGCTTTAGTACAATAACAAAAATGTTCAGTGCAGAATACATTGGAACATTTATAAGCTGTTTAATCAATTACACTATTTTATTTGTTGTATGCTCTATTATTGGATTTATCAAATCAAAACCAAAGGGAGAATTTCACGATATGGAGCATGGCTCTAGTGATTGGAGCGAAAATGGAGAGCAATATCGTATTTTAAATAAAAATAAAGGAATCATTTTAGCAGAAGACAATTACTTACCAGTAGATAAACGTGGTAATATTAACACTCTAATTGTAGGACGGTTCAGGTTCTGGTAAATCTGCATCATATTCAAAACCAAATGCATACCAAATGCTAGGTTCTTATGTATTTACAGACCCAAAAGGGGAACTATATGATGACACAGCAGGTTACCTAAAAGACCATGGCTATGAAATAAAAGTATTAAACTTAGTAAATCCTGCTAATAGTGATGGATATAACCCACTAATGCACGTAGCAAGTGAGTTAGATGTAGATGTTATTGCTAATACCGTTGTAAAAGGTCAAGCATCAGAAACTAAGTCAGACCCATACTGGGACGATATGGCAGAAATGCTATTAAAAGCATTAATTTATTATTTAATTGCAACAAGACCAGAAGAAGAACAAAACTTAGCAAGCTGTTCTGAATTAGTAAGGGCTGCTAACAGTAATGGAGGAAGCAACTTACTTACAGAATTAATCAATCAATTACCATATGACCATCCAGCAAGAATGTATTATAAATCTATTGAAATAGCACCAGAAAAGACTTATGGTTCAATCTTAAGTTCTTTGCAATCAAAACTTGGAAAATTCGATTCAAAAGACATTGCAGAAGTAACTTCAACCGATACCATAAACTTTGAAGATATAGGAAACAAAAAAACAGCAGTATATGTTATTTCATCAGATACCCATACAGCATATGACTTTTTATTAACAATTTTCTTCTCACAAATGATACAACAATTATATAATTACGCAGACTTAAATGGAGGAAAATTAAAAATACCAGTATTCTTCATACTAGACGAATTTGCTAACATTGGTAGAATACCAGACTTCGATAAAAAAATATCAACATCAAGAAGTAGAGGAATTCAATTTAGTGTTATATTACAAAACTTAGACCAATTAGAAGCAATTTATGAAAAATCGTATGAAACAATTATGGGTAACTGTGATACACACGTATTCTTAGGAAGTAACTCATATAAAACAGTAGAATATTTCTCAAAAGCATTAGGAGAAAAAACAATCTTTAGACAAAGTAAATCAGTTAATCGTGATAAGCATGCACATAAACAAGGCTTCAGCGACTCAGAACAATTAATGGGAAGAGCACTAATGACGCCAGATGAACTTAGAAGAATGGATAACGATTTATGTATTATCTACGAAAAAGGAATCAAGCCAGTAAAAGCAAAGAAATATTATTATTTCACACATCAAAAAATGTATAAAGAATTACAAGCACATCGTTTAAACCATAACGAATTTGATGCAGGAGTAAGAGGAGAATGGAGAAAATATAATCCATACAATCCATATGTACCAGAAACAAATAAAAAAGCAGCAGAAAACTTAAAAGTAGAATCATTAGATGACTTATTTGAAGATAATATAGACGAAAAAGAACAAAAAGATTTCGAACAAAAACAACCAGATATAAAAGTAAATGAAACAGCAAACTTTGATATAGAAGAAAAAGAAACAAATGAGCCAGTCATAATTGAAGGAATAGAAGAAACAAAGCAAGAAGAAGTAAAACCACAAGAAAACAAAGAGCCAGTAATTGATTTACTAGACTTTGACGACTTTGATAGTCCAACACTTCCACAAGAACAAGAAGACGAAAAACCACAATTATTTACAGAAGACATACAAAAAGAACTAGAAGCTAAATTCGACGAATTATTTGGTCCAATGGAATAAAACTGCATTTGGGGACGGAGGAAAAAAACAGGAAACATTATAATATAAAAAAATAAATGTAAATAAGAATATGTAAATAAGAATAAATAAAAAATCCGCTGTAGCGGATTTTTTATTTGCAAATTATTACTATTTTATTGAAATCAATAAAATAGGATTATTTAATAAAAATAAAATAGTATTATTTTTATTAATAGCAAAACAAATGTTCCAAAAACTATTGACTTTTGTTATTAAACTCAGTATAATCAAAAAAGAATTTAAATGAAAAATTAGAAATAATTATCAAAGTAAATGTTAAATAAATCTGTACAATGAAAGGAATGAAATAAAAATGAAATTTGTACATATAGCTGATATGCATTTTGATATGCCTTTTCGCTTGCTAAGTGATAGAGCAGACTTAGGTGAAATTCGAAGATTAGACCAAAGAAAAGCTTTCAAAAAAATGATTGAATATATAAAACAAAATGAAATTCCTTATCTATTTATAGCAGGAGATTTTTACGATGCAGAATATATACGTGAAAGTACAATTGAATATATAAATCAACTATTTTGTGAAATTCCAAACACAAAAATTTATATTACCCCAGGAAATCATGACCCTTATGTGAAAAATTCTTATTATGCCACTTTCCCATGGAATAGCAATGTCACAATTTTCAAGGGAGAAGTACAAAAAATCGAAAATGAAGACGCTATAATATATGGTTATGGATTTGAAGAATTCTATGTAAAAAATTCCAAAATAGAAGAAATTCAGATTGAAAACAAAGAAAAAATCAATATTTTATTAACTCACGCAAATTTAGATGGAAGTGATAAAACAGAGCGAGAATATAATAACTTATCTTCAAAAAAATTAAAAGAAATTGGATTTGACTACATTGCGCTTGGGCATATTCACAAAAACAATTTACAAGAGCAAACCAATATTATTTATCCGGGTTCAACTATTTCGCAGGGTTTTGATGAATTAGGAAAGCATGGAATGGTAGTAGGGGAGCTTACAAAAGAATTTCTTAAATTAGATTTTATTCCGTTAGATGAAAAAGAATTAAAAGAAGTAGAAATAGATGTA
The DNA here is from genome assembly GCA_947631495.1 of uncultured Clostridia bacterium. Classification (GTDB taxonomy): domain Bacteria; phylum Bacillota; class Clostridia; order TANB77; family CAG-508; genus UMGS1663. Next base: position 38,192 of record CANRLO010000003.1, on the reverse strand, counting down.
ACAGAAATAAAGTCAATCGAGGAACTACTAGAAAAAGCAGAAGAACTAGAATTATCAGAAAACGTATTATATAAAATTACTTTAGTAGGAAATAGAAACTTTGAAATTAATGTATATAAATTGCAAAAACAAATGAATAAAAAAGAAATTATAAAAGTCAAGGATAAAACAAAACTAGGCTACGAAGTAGAAAAAGTAGCACAAGAAGTTACTACATTAAGAGGAATCTATGTAAAAGAAATTTTAGAAAAAATAAAGCAAGAACCAGAAAACAAAGAAATGTTAGAAAAAGCACTCGAAATCGGTTTAGAAGTATTATCTTAAACAAAAATATATTTATGAAAAAATTAAATAAAAAATAGAAGGGTAAATTCACTAAACCAAAAAATGAAATAAGGAGTAAACAATTGAAAATAGAAAGTTTAAAAATCAATAACTATGGTAATTTAAAAGAAAAAGAAATTCATTTTGCAGACCATATAAATATTATACAAGGAAATAATGAAAGTGGAAAATCAACTTTGCTAAAATTCATTGCTAATATTTTTTATGGTGCTTCTAAAACGAAAAAAGGAAAAGAATTTTCAGATTATGATAGATATAAACCATGGGGACAAGAAGAATTTTCAGGAAAATTAACCTATACTTTAGATAATGGAAAGAAATATGAAGTATTTCGTGATTTCAACAAAAAAAATCCAATTATCTATAATGAACAATTAGAAGACATTTCAAAACAATTTACTATTGACAAAACCTATGGAAATCAATTTTTTGTAGAACAAACCAAAGTAGAAGAAAACATGTTTTATTCTACTTTAGTTTCCATGCAACAAGAAGTAAAATTAGAGCAAAATGTACAAAATGCTATGGTACAAAAAGTAGCAAACTTAGCAGGAACAGGGGATGATAGTATCTCTTACAAAAAAGCCTTAGACAAAATCAATAAAAAACAACTAGAAGAAATAGGAACAATGCGTTCACAAGGAAGGCCAATAAATATTGTAAAAGAAGAAAAGTTTAAATTACAAGATGAAATAGGTGAATTAGAAGAATACAAAGAAAGAAAAAAAGAAATCTTACAAGAAAAAGAAGAAAAACAAAAAGAAATAGAGCAAATAGAAAAACTATTAGAAGTTATGAAAAAAGTAAAAAACATCAAAGAAAAGGAAAAACTAGAAGAAGAAAAAATTAAATTAACTGAAAATTTAAAAGAAAGTCAAGAACAAAGAAAAAGGCAATTGGAGGAACAAAAAGAAGCACAACAAAAAGAACTTAAAGAAAAAATAATAGAAAAAAGTACAACACAACCTTTGGCAAAAAACAAAAAAATTCTAGTAAGTACAATTTTATTAATAATAAGCCTTTTCTTAGAAAGTATCACTATTTTATTCTTAAAAAATAAAATATTTATGATTCTTTTTGGGTTCGTAGCAATAGTTTCTTTAATTTTGTTCTTATTAGAAATAAAAAAGCAAAAAATAGTAAAGCAACAGTATGAACAAAGAATAAAAAAAGAGCAAAAACAGAATATAGAAATCAAAGAAAATATAGATGCAATTGAAGCGGAAATTAAAATCTTACAAAATAATATAGAACAACAAGAAAAAGAAATAGAAATTCAAAAAGAAAAATTGCAAGCAAATGAAGACATAGAAAAAGAAAAATTAAAAGAAAACAGTAATAGGCTAGAAGAAATAGATGAGCTTTTTAAAATTCAAAATATAGCGTGGCAATTAGAAAGCAAGGAAGAAGAAAGAAATCGTAAAAAATTAGAATACCATTCGTTAGAATTAGAGGAAAATACAATTTCACCAAAATTAGAAAAAATAGCTATTTTTGAAGAACAATTGGAAGAATTAAAGCAAAGAGAAAAAGAATTAGAAAAAGAAAATGAAGTAATGGAGCTTTCAAAAGAAATATTAGAAATTGCCTATAAAAAAATGAAGCAAAATATTACACCAAAATTAACAAAGCAACTTTCAGAAAATGTAGAAAAAATTTCAAACGGAAAATATACAAAAGTAAATTTAAGTGAGGAAAATGGGTTAATAATAGAGAAAGAGAATGGTGAATATATAGAAGCAGAAAAGTTAAGTGTTGGAACAATAGACCAATTATACTTATCTTTACGTTTAGCTATGGCAAAAGAATTAACAGAAGAATCCATGCCAATTATATTAGATGAAGCTTTTGCTTATTATGATGAACAAAGACTAGAAAATATTTTACAATATTTAAGCAAAGAAATTCCAAATAATCAAATTATAATATTAACTTGTACAAATAGAGAAAAAGAAATATTAAATAAAAATAACATACAGCATAATGTAATAGAATTATAAAATATATTCATATATAAAATTTATACAAAATAGTAATTGACAATGCAAAAAAACAATACTATAATATAAAAGCTACTGTTTAAATAACTCAAATTCTAATTAGAAGGAGGAAAATATGGAGATAGAAAAAGAAAGGGTAGATGCATTTAAGACAGAAATACAACGGTTTTTAGCAGAAATGAAAAAAGCATTATTTAAATCACAATTAGAATTACAAGTAAAAGAGCAATTATATAACAATTTAATTGTGGAATGCAAAAGCCTAAACTTAGAAAAAATGCAAATGGAAGACCAGAGAAGAAAAGAACCAATAAGAATCAACAATTCACAAGATTTATTAATGGCTGTAGGAACATATTATACAAAAATAAGAAATATGTTCATCAAACAATTTGAAAGTTTCCAGAATCCTTTTAGTACAATCATTAGCAAGCATGAGAAAAAAATAGCTAAAATATTAAAAGGATACATTTAAAGAAAAACACAAATTAGAAAAAATGCAATTACTTAGCAAATAGAAAACCACCTTTTTATTAAAAGGTGGTTTTTCTATTGAATAAATCAAAAAAATATAGTATAATAAGCAAGTAAAGTAAAAATAAAGGAGAATATTTATGTTTGACAAATTAGAAACAGTAGAAAAGCGTTATGAAGAATTAACAGCCAAAATTAGCGATCCAGAAGTTATTGCAAGAACCAATGAATGGCGTGAATATATGAAAGAACATGCAGAAATAGAACCAGTTGTACAAAAATATAGAGAATATAAAAAAGCAAAACAAGCTTATGAAGAAGCAAAAGAAATGATGAATGACCCAGAGATGAAAGACTTAGCAGAAGAAGAAATGCTAGCAAACAAAGAATTAATGCCAAAAATTGAAGAAGAATTAAAAATTCTATTAATTCCAAAAGACCCAGATGACGATAAAAACGTTATATGCGAAATCCGTGGCGGAGCAGGAGGAGAAGAAGCAGCATTATTTGCAGGAACACTATTTAGAATGTATAGTATGTATGCAGAAAAGAAACATTGGAAACTAGAAGTAGTAAATGAAAATGAAACAGGGCTAGGTGGTTACAAAGAAATCTCATTCATGATAACAGGAAAAGGAGCTTTCAGTAGACTAAAATTTGAAAGTGGAGTGCATCGTGTACAACGTGTACCAGACACCGAAAGTAGTGGAAGAATACATACATCAACAGCAACAGTTGCTGTACTTCCAGAAGTAGAAGATGTAGAAATAGACATCAACCCAGCAGATATTAAAATGGAAGTATATAGAGCATCAGGAGCAGGAGGACAACACGTAAACAAAACATCATCTGCAGTAAGACTAATCCACGTTCCAACAGGAATAGTAGCAGAATGTCAAACTGAACGTTCACAAGTACAAAACAGAGAATATGCCATGAGACTACTTCGTTCAAGGCTATACGAAATAGAAAAACAAAAAAGAGATAGTGAAATCGCAAATGAAAGAAAAAGTCAAGTAGGTTCAGGCGATAGAAGCGAAAAAATTCGTACTTATAACTACCCACAAGGTCGTATAACTGACCATAGAATCGGCTTTAACGTATACCAATTTGAAGACTTCCTAAACGGAGACTTAGACGAAATGATAGATAACCTAATAGCAGCAGACAGAGCCGAACGCCTAAAAGGAGAAGATTAAATTTTAGGGACGGGTCTCAAAATTTAAAAATAAGAAATTTTAGGGACGGGGGTTAAAATTTCCAAATTGTGGATAACTTTTTAAATTTAAAAAATATATGTAACTATTAAAAATTCATAAAATAACAAAAATTATAAAACTTTTAAGCAGTTAAAAAGATAAGAATCAATAAAAAAAGCACCTAAACATTGTTTAAGTGTTTTTTTTAGTAAAAAGATTAACAAACATTATTCAATAAAATGAATCTTGGAAACTTCTGCTTCATAGGCAGGACTTTTCATAGTAGAAAAATCTTTTACAATGTAAAGCCCAGATATAATTGAAAATGCAAAAGTAATATAGTGACGACAAGTTACAATATTCTTATTTTCGTAAATAGAATAATTTATATCGTTACCCGAGGATACCCTATCTACGTTAGAATAAAAATTTTCTCTTACATCCTCTCTTTTTCTAAACTCATCGAACCGATTCTTACTGAGAATAATTAAAACGCGTTCTGTCTCTGCAAGCTCCATTTCCTCCAAAAGTAAAGTCTTAATGTCCTTTTCTGATTGAATATTAATAAGTTCCATATAATTTTTCCTCCTTAACAAATATGTTTACGAGTAACTCTCAAAAATATATAAGCAGTATAACATAAAATTATGTTATTTTCAATAATTTCAAATAAAAACTAAAATCAACCATAATTCCGCTATAGCGGAAAATAAAAAGTAAAATATAAAAGCCAATACCTTATTTTTCAAAAAATAAGCATAAAAATAAGCTTTTACAATAAAATAATAAAAAAGCTTATGTAGGGAGTGGAGCGATTGGATTATTTAATCAAAACAACACTAATTGGTTTATTCTTTGGAACCTTTGGTACGACCATTGGAGGCATAATAGGAGTATGCTTCAAAAAAACCTCTAATAAATTTTTGAGTTTTGTTCTAGCATTTGCTTCTGGACTGATGCTAGCTATCATCTGTTTTGACTTAATACCAGAAGCAATGGAAATGGCAAGCATCTTAAATGTGTTAGTTGGCATTATGTTTGGAGTTCTTACCATGATTATCTGCGATATCCTAGTACAAAATAAATTTAATAAAAATCCAGTAAGAAAGAATACCGCAAGTAGTCTATTAAAAACAGGAATTATCGTTAGTATAGGTCTAGCCTTACATAACTTTCCAGAAGGTCTAGCCATTGGTTCAGGATTTGGTGCATCTATCACACTAGGATATTCTCTTGCCATAGCAATTTGCCTACATGATATACCAGAAGGAATATCCATGGCAGTTCCAATGAAAAATGGAGGAATGGGAAAAATAAAAGTAGTCATCTATGTTATACTATCTGGAGTAACCACAGGAATAGGAGCCTTCTTTGGCGCATTAGTAGGCGGAATTTCAAAAGAAGTAATCAGCATGTGTTTAAGCTTTGCAGCAGGAGCCATGTTATACATCGTATCAGGCGAATTAATGCCAGAATCCAATAGCTTGTACCGTGGTAGAATGACAGCAGTAGGCAACATATTCGGCTTCCTACTAGGCATGTTAGCAATGTTTATTTAGTTACCTTTGGAGACATTAGCCTCTGCATAAGTTATCCGTAATTCACTTCGTTCAAACGTCTAACTTATCCTTTTGGTAAATTTGTCACTTTTGGTAAGTTCATTTTGCCTCATTTTGATATTAAAATAATTATAAAAAGATACATTTCTTGTCCAATAACAGAAAATGTATCTCTTTTTTTGAAAATTATTAGCATAATAATAGAAAAATTGGTATAATAAAAAAGAACAAAAATAAAACTTATTTGTTACTAATATGATAAAAAGAGTGAAATATTATAAAAGCAAGAAAGGAATATTCAAATTATGAAAATCATGTTTATTTGTACAGGAAATATATGCAGAAGTGCTATGGCAGAAGGAATGCTTAAAAAAATGTTGCAAGAAGAAAAAATAGAAGCAGAAATCTGCTCTTGTGGAATTTATGCAGAAACAGGAGATGAAGTAACTTATAACGCAATCGACGCTATGAAAGACTATGATGTAGATATTACATCTCATAAAGCGACCAACATTAGAGATTCCAAAATAAAAGAAATGGATATAATTTTATGTGCAACAAATACTCACAAACAAAATGTACTATATTTATACCCAGAATTAAAAGGAAAAGTTTATACTATGAAGGAATATGCTGGCATAGATAAAGAAGGACAAGATTTAGATATTAAAGATCCTTGGGGTTATGACTTAAATGTGTACAAACATTGTGCAAAAGAAATAAAGGAATGTTTAGAAAAAATAGTAGAAAAACTAAAAAAATAATAAGAACAAATTTTTTGTAAAAATTTTGAATGTTCGCTAGACAAGAAATAAAAAATAAGATAGACTAGGTAACATAGAAAATGATTTTATTTTACGATATACTTTTTTGAAAATCCAGAAAGGAATGAAATAAAAATGCAAGAGTTAATAGAAGGACTAAATAATAAACAAAAAGAAGCAGTGCTAGCAACAGAAGGACCATGTCTTGTAATTGCAGGAGCAGGAAGCGGAAAAACAAAGGTGCTAACTCATAAAATTGCCTATCTTATTGCAGAAAAAAACATTGCACCATGGAATATATTAGCCATCACCTTTACCAACAAAGCAGCTAATGAAATGAAAGAAAGAATTGAAAAATTAGTAGGAGATGCAGCAAAAAATATATGGATGGGAACTTTCCACTCTATTTGTGTACGCATTTTAAGGAAATACATAGACCGCATTGGCTTTGATACTTCTTTCCTTATATTTGATACATCAGACCAAAGAACACTAATGAAAGAATGTTTAAAAGCTCTTAACATAGATGATAAAATGTTTACGGATAGAAGCGTTCTAGCCGAAATTAGTAATGCCAAAAATGAAATGCTTGAGCCAAAAGCATACTGCGTAAAATATGCAGGAGACTTTAGAAAAGAAAAAATAGGTGAAATCTATACTCTATATCAAAAACGTTTAAAAGAAAACAATGCCTTAGATTTTGATGACATCATTAATTATACAATAAAAATATTAACCGAAAATCCAGATGCCTTAGAATACTATACCGACAAATTTAAATATGTCTTAGTAGATGAATACCAAGACACCAACAAAGCGCAATTTACCTTAGTAACCATACTTGCTTCTAAATACGGAAACATCACTGTAGTAGGAGATAACGACCAAGGAATTTATAGCTTTAGACGGAGCAGACATTTCAAATATTTTAAACTTTGAAAAAGACTTTCCAGGAACGAAAATCATCAAACTAGAGCAAAATTATCGTTGCACGCAAAATATCTTAAAAATAGCAAATGCGGTCATCAAAAACAATGAAGTAAAATACGACAAAAAGTTATGGACAGAAAATGAAGAAGGAAATCTTCCATGCATCTACCAAGGAGACGACGAATATGATGAAGCAAGGTATATTGTAGAGCAAATCAATCATTTAAAAAGAGAAGAATATTTTGAATATTCTGATTTTGCTATTTTATATCGTATGAACTCCCAATCAAGAGCAATTGAAGACATCTTAAGAAGGGAAGACATTCCTTACAAAATTGTAGGTGGATTGAAATTCTATGAAAGAAAAGAAATAAAAGATGCCATCAGTTATTTACGTTTAATTGCCAATCCATCAGACAATATTTCTTTAAAAAGAGTAATTAACGAGCCAAAGCGTGGTATTGGAAAAACAAGTTTAGACAATATCGAAGAAATTTCATATCAAACGGGACTTTCAATGTATGAAGTAATCAAAAAAGCAGAAGAATATGGCTTAAATCGTGTGGCTGTAAATGCAAAAGAATTTATAGACTTAATTGAAGAAATGAGACAAAAGCAAGAAGAATTAGAAATTTCTGAACTACTTCAAATGATATTAAAGCAAAGTGGATATATCAAAGCCTTAGAACTAGAAAACACAGTAGAAGCAGAAAGTAGGCTTCAAAACATAGAAGAATTAGTAACAGTTGCAATGGAATTTGAAGAAGAGTTTGCAGACAATTCTTTAAATGAATTCCTAGAAAGCATTAGTTTGTCAAGTGATATTGATAGCTTAGAAGATACAGACAATAGTGTTACTTTAATGACATTACATAGCGCCAAAGGACTAGAATTCCCAGTTGTATTCTTAGTAGGAATGGAAGAAGGAATTTTTCCTGGCTATAAATCTATTGGCGAGCCAAAAGAGCTAGAAGAAGAAAGACGTTTATTTTACGTAGGCATTACTAGAGCAAAGCAATATTTACATTTAACCTGTGCAAAACATAGAACAATTTTTGGCTCTACAAGTTACAATGCCATTTCTCGTTTTGTAAGAGAAATACCAGAAGAAAATCTAGAAGGTTATGAAGACTTAGAAAGTAAGCAAGAAGAAACGTTTGAAGACAGTAATTATGGTTGGTCTTATGGAACTAATTATGCAGGAAAAGTAAAAACCTACAAATTTGAAGAAACCAAAAATGGCTATGCAGCAGCATCAAGTATAAATGCAGATACATCAAAAGCAACAGGAAATACCAATGGTTTTGCTTTTAGAACAGCAGAAAGCTTCTTAAATTCTTTAAATAAGCCATCACAGGAAGTAGACATTTCAAAATATAAAGCAGGAATGAGAATATATCATAAGAAATTTGGAGAAGGTACAATAAACAGCATTGAACAAGAAGGAGAAGATGCAAAAGTAGATATCAACTTCGACAAAGCAGGTCATAAACGTTTAATGGCAAAATATGCAGGTTTGGAAATTATAGGATAGGAGAAAAATATGAAAAAAATAATGGTGGATATGGATGACGTCATTTGTGATGGAGGCTTCTTAAGTTTAGTAAATCAATTCTTAGGAACAAATTATCAAAAAGGAGACATTAAAACATATTATATTCAAGACTTAATACCAAAAGAAAAATATCCAGAATGGACGGAATTTTTTAACACAAAAAACGTATATGATTTTTGTGAAATGCCTCCAGATACATATGAAGTATTAGAAAAATTATCTAAAAAATACGAAATCTATATTGCAACAGCTTACATATTCCGTGACAATGAAGAATATTCTGCTAACAATCTAAAAAATAAATTTGAATATTTATATGAGCATTTACCATTTATTTCACCAGATAATTATATATTCACTACCAATAAAGAAATCATTGATTGCGACATAAAAATAGATGATAAATTATCAAACTTAGCAGGAAAAGCAGAAACAAAACTACTATTTACGGCATATCACAATAAAGAAATAACACAAGAAGAACTAGAAAAACAAGGAGTTATCCGTGTAAATAGTTGGAAAGAAATTGAAGCATTGTTATGTAAGGAAGAAGTTTTATCATAAAAATAGAATAAAATATAATAGAATAAAATAGACCAAGTTCTTTTAAATAAAAGAAACTTGGTCTATTTTAACATCATTGCGTGAGCGATAAAATTTTTTCTGTAATTCCAAAGTCAAGTAAAAATCTTGCAAACTTATTAGATGTAGAACGTGGATTCATCCTTCTTTGGTGTCTAGCAATTTCACTCTTGCATTGTTCAATACTACTAGTTAGCGTAGTATATTCATTCTCATATGTCTCTAACTTTTCAAAGGTATCACCTTCTGCAGGGACATACTGGAAATTAGATACTAAAGCTTCTAATTGCTCTTCTAGTACAGAAAGACGTTGTTGCTCTTGCACTAATTCGCTTGGCGCATCAAAAATATTAGAACAATATGCTGTAGCAGTTAAAAAATAAAATAATAGAGAAAAAAGCAATAGTCTCTTCATAGCTGTATTCCTATACTTTTTTTTAAAAATTGCCAAAATAATTAACGCAACAATGATAATAGTTAACATATTTTCCTCCTTTAATTACCTCTTGTGATATATGATGTTATATATAGTAAAACTAATAGTACGGAGGAATATCCCATCCACCTTACTAGTTAGCAAATTTGGATTAGGATATAACCTAAAATATAATTATATCAGTAATATTTTACAAAATTTAACATAAAATGTCAAGCACTATAAATTAAGAATTTAAATAAAATAAAGTATAAAACAACAAAAAAAGGAAACACTAATAACAAAATGCGAGAAGAAAGGAAGAAAAATATGGCAAATCTAACACAAATAGAATTACAAAATTTAAGACACCTAATAGGAGTGCACGAAACCTCATACCAAAAACTAAACACTTACGCATCACAAGCAGTGGACCCACAAATCAAGCAAATGTTTACAAAATCTGCCCAAGATGCCTTAAACACAAAACAAAAATTAATGTCATTTTTAAATAACTAATTACCAAAAGGAAACGTCCCCAAAGGTAACCAAAGTACTAAAAGGTAAAAGAGAGAGGAGAAAGAAAAATGGATGAAAAAACGATGGTAAACGATATTTTAAATAATGTAAAAGCAAGCCTTACTACATATCAAAATGTTATTTCAGAAACAGAAAATATGCAGTTAAGACAAACAATTCAACAAATACGCAATAATGACGAAAGCTTTGAATATGAATTATTCAAAGTAGCACAAACAAAAGGCTATTATAAGCCAGCACAAGCAGCAAGCCAATCAGAAATTCAAAACGTAAAAAATGAACTTCAATAAAATATATGATACATTAGGGACAGATGACGCAAAAGAAAACGTCCCCAATGTATCTTGAAAAAAAGAGTATATGGAACAAAAAGAGAGATAATCCTACGGAAATACAAAAAAACAGCAAAAATAAACGAAAATAAACTTTGTAAAAAAAAGATAAATTATATAAAATTACAGTATCAAATAAGTAAAATGAGATAGGAGTTGTTTCAAATAAGTACCATTAAAAATACAATTGTTCATATACGTACTTGGACAAAATTTACGATTATCATGTTCTTAGCAGCTTTTCTTGTATTAGGGGCAATTTCCTATATCTATAAACCAATCTACAGAGTTACACTAAATGGAGAATTTATTGGATATAGTGAAAATAAAAGTAAATTACAACAAAAAATTAATCAATATATAGAAAAAGGTGACAAAGAAAACATTGCATTTGTGGAAATTAATGAGTTACCTGAATATAAATTATGTTTTCTAAAAAGAAATGTAGCTACAAATGATGAAGAAATTTTCAATAAAATTGTAGAACAAGGGCAAGCTTATTACAAATATTATGCTATTTGCATTTCTAATGAAGAAAAAGCATATGTTTCTACTTTTGAACAAGCAGAACAAGTTGTAAATGAACTAAAGAAAAAAGATAGTAATAATAAAGATCAATTATCTGTTGTAGAAAAATATGAAACTGAATTAAAAGAATTTTCAACAGTAGAAAAATGTGTAGCAGATTTATATGTTAAAAAAGTAGTAGTACAAAAATCTTATACAATTGCAGCAACGGGAATGAACACATCTACTCAAAAAATAGACTTAGGAATTTCATTAATTAGGCCAATATCAGGAACAGTAACATCTAGATTTGGAGCAAGATGGGGAAGAAGTCATAAAGGAATAGATATAGGTGCTCCAAAAGGTACTCCAATAAAAGCAGCAGCAGCAGGAACCGTAACCTTAGCTCAGTATGGCTATGGTGGAGGATATGGAAACCATGTTATTATTACTCATAGCAATGGAGTTCAAACTTTATATGGACATTGTACTTCATTAAACGTAACAGTAGGTCAATATGTGGAACAAGGGCAAATCATTGCTACAGTAGGTAGTACAGGAAATTCAACCGGAAACCATTTACATTTAGAAATTAGGGTAAATGGAGTAGCACAAAATCCACAAAATTACTTATATTAAAAAACTAATAAAAATATATAGTAAAATTATTACATATAATTATAAAAATAGAGAATATTTATACCAATTTCATGGAAAAATATTCTCTATTTTATTATAAAACATATTATAAAACATATTATAAAATTCATTAAAAAATTACTTTTTTATTAACTTGCAAAATGCTTTATTGCAGTACGGATTGCGTTATTTTTCATAATTAACTTACCGGATTCCAAAAGTTTACTTGAAAACACATTAGAGCGTTCAACAAAAGAAGCAAACTCCGTTGTGCAAGACAATAACCTCTTTAAATTAGGATATGTAGGATTAATGCCATTTAGCACAAGATAATAAGCGTTTTGGTATTCATATAATAAAACACTTTGTGCTAACTTTGCACAAGAAAAATCATTTTGCTTAAAAAAACTAACAAAAGAACAATAATCCTCAAAAGTAGCAAAAGAGCAAATAATTTGGGTCGCAGATAAATTCATTTTCTTTCTTTTAATATGTACTTTTTTTCTAGTATTTATCTTATTTTTTTCAGGAAGACTTCTCGTAACAGTTAAAATAAAATCACCACCAGCCATAGCTAAAGCTTCAATGCGAATCAAATAATCTTTTGTAACAAAACCAATTTCTTTTTCAGCTTCTTCTAACATATCAAAAAATAAATCTTGTGATTCCATAGAATTAGACATAAAAGTATGAAAATCAATATCCTTTTGTATTAAATCTTCATGGCTTAAAGTAATTCTAATTTTATCTTCATTTAACTTTTCAAAACGCATATATAATATCCTCCTAGTCTTTTATAATTTTATTATAGCACTATCCTTAAAGAAAAGGAATGAGTAATATTTGGTAATTAATATATAATATGAAATATATCCTGAAAACGTACTATTGAATATAACACAGGAAATCAAAAAAGTAAAGCAAATACCTTGAAAAAAAACAAAAATGCATATATAATAAAGGCATTAAAACAAAAGAAATAGAAAAGGAGTAAAAAAATATGGCAACAAGAGAAAAAAATATATGGATTTTATTAATATTTATTTTATCAGGTTTAGTAATTGGGGGATTACTAGGAGAACTTGCAGGAAGGGTAGATTTTTTATGGTGGTTAGGATATGGACAAAGCTTTGGTTTATCCAATCCAGTACAATTAGACTTAAGCATTGTACAAATATCTTTTGGATTATTATTTAAAATCAACATAGCAAGTATTATTGGTATGATTATTGCAATTCTAGTTTACCGCAAATTATAACTATAGCATACTGCATAAATATAGTGTACTTATAGCTATAATATACAAAAAATTATAATTGGGGCTTAAAGAAAGGAGAAAAATTGTTACCTATAAAACAATTACCAAATTCGGAAAGGCCCTATGAAAAACTTGAAATGTACGGAGAAAGTACATTATCTAATGCAGAGTTATTAGCTATTATCATCAAAACAGGAACAAAAGAGCAAACAGCAGTAGGGCTAGCTCAAAATATTCTAGCCTCTAATATAAATGATATTAGAGGCCTTCAACAGCTAACTTTGAAAGAATTACAACAAATAAAAGGAATTGGAAAAGTAAAAGCAATTCAAATAAAAGCGGTATGCGAACTTGCAAAAAGAATGGCAAGGCCACTTAATTTGCAAACTGTTATAAAAGGGCCAAAAGATGTAGCAGACTTACTTATGGAAGAACTAAGATACGAAAAAAGAGAAATAGTGAAACTCATTTTATTAGATACAAAAAATGTAGTACAAAAAATAGTAAATATAGATATAGGAAATACTAACTTTGTAAATATAAATAAAACACAAATTTTTGAAGAAACAATAAAAATAGGAATGAGAAAGTTCATTTTAGTACATAATCATCCTAGTGGGGATGCAACTCCTAGTAAAGAAGATTTAAAAATAACAAAAGAAATTGAGCAAGGTGCCAAAATATTAGACCTACAAATGATAGATCACATTGTCATAGGAGACGGTAAATTTCATAGCATTTTAGCAATTCAAATGCAAGATAGGAAGGATGAAAAATAACATGAAACTATTTTCAATAAAAAGTAAAGATATTGGAATTGATTTAGGAACAGCCAACACATTAGTAGCCTTAAGAGGAAAGGGGATTGTACTAAAAGAGCCATCTGTAGTAGCAATCGATAGAAAAACAAATCGCATTGTAGCAACAGGGCATGAAGCAAAAGAAATGCTTCGGAAGAACACCAGACCAAATAAAAGCAGTACGACCATTAAAAGATGGTGTTATTGCCGATTTCACAGCAACACAATTAATGCTTAAAAACTTAATTTCAAAAGTATGCCAAAGATATAATGTAGTAAAACCAAGGGTAGTAGTTGGTGTACCATCAGGTATTACGGAAGTAGAAGAAAGGGCAGTAGAAGAATCTGTTTTACAAGCAGGTGCAAAAGAAGTTTATTTAATAGAAGAACCAATGGCAGCAGCAATTGGTGCAAATCTTGATGTAGCAGAACCAAGTGGAAACATTATTGTGGATATTGGAGGAGGTACGACAGAAGTCGCTGTCATTTCGTTAGGAGGAATAGTTGTAAGTCACTCTTTAAAAGTAGCAGGAGATGAACTAGACCAAGACATAGTAAATTATATAAAAAAAGAATTAAATTTAGCTATTGGTGAAACAACAGCAGAACAAATTAAAATGCAAATTGGTTGTGCACTTCCTTTAATGACCGATGTACCAATGGAAATAAGAGGAAGGGACTTAACTACAGGTTTGCCTAAAAATATTGAAATATATTCTTCACAAATACAAGAAGCAATGCAAGAATCAATTTCAGAAATTATAGAAGCAGTAAAACAAACATTAGAGAAAACACCACCAGAATTAGCCTCTGACATTATGGAAAAAGGTATTGTACTTGCAGGAGGAGGAGCACTAATTCAAAATTTAGACAAACTACTTAGTATGAAAACACAAATGCCAGTTTATATTGCAGAAAATCCATTAGAATGCGTTGCAAAAGGTAGTGAAAAAACAATCGAAGACTTAGAGAGATTAAAAGCAGTATTAATCAACGCAAGAAAAAGGCATTAAGAAAAAGGCACTATAAAAAAAGACATTATAAAAAAAGGCATAAAAGAATAAAAGGCATAAAAGAATAAAAGGCATAAAAGAATAAAAGACATAAAAGAATAAAAGACATTAAAAAAATAAAAAACATTAAAAGAATAAATAGTAAAAAGCAGAAAGGGTGAAAAATAGTGCATAAAAACAAGAAGACAAGCGTGACAGGCATCATTATTACTATTGTTATTTTAATTATCATTGTAATCATTTCTAACATAAAAATACAAGATGTCACCTATGTAGAAAATGCACTAGGTGTTGTTATAATGCCAATTCAAAATGGACTTACGTATTTAAAAAATTGGATTTCACGGTAATAACAGTTTTTTTACTAACATCAACACATTGCAAGAAGAAAATGAAGAATTAAAAAAGAAAAATAGTGAATTAGAGCAATCTTTAAGAGAACTAGAAATCATGAAATCAGAAAATGCTACATTAAAAGAATACGTAAACTTAAAAGATAAATATAGCGAATATAAAACAATACCAGCATATGTTATTCAACGAGATATTAGCAATTATAGTGATACCATCATAATAAACCTTGGTTCAAAAGAAGGAATAGAAGTTAACATGCCAGTTATTGCAGAACAAGGCCTTGTAGGTCATGTAATTTCTGTTACAGACCATACGGCAAAAGTACAAACTATTGTTGACACAGCAAGTACCATTAGTTGTACCATTAGTAGTTCAAGAGACAAAATGATTGCAAGAGGAACTCTTCAACAAAATTCTACCTTAAAAGCAACTTATATACCAACAGAAGCCACTATATTAGAAGGCGATAGTATAGAAACTTCTGGAATAGGCGGAATTTATCCAAAAGGAATTCATATTGGAACAATTTCACAAGTCATCAATACCAAAAATATTACTGATCGTTATGCTATAATTCAAACGGCAGTGGATTTCGATAAATTAGAAACTGTACTAGTAATTAATGAAAATTAGGAAGGAAAGAAAACATGAGAAAAGCCATAACAATTTTAATTTTAATCATAAGCTTTTTCGTAACATACCTTCTTCAGGTAAACTTTTTTTCATGGTTTACAATTGCAGGAATAAAACCAAATTTATTTTTAATTCTAACATTATTTGTTGGTTTGTTTGCCGGAAAAAAAGTAGGAATTCCTTTTGCCATTAGTATAGGACTATTTTGCGACATACTTATTGGAAAGAAAATTGGAATTAATACTATTATGCTTACTGTTATAGCATTTTTAGCAGACAATTTAGACAAAAATTTTTCAAAAGAAAGTAAAATTACCATTATGCTTATGGTAATGGGTTCTACTTGCATTTTGGAAATAGGAACATATATAATGCAAATAATAGAATTATCAATTGTAGTAGAATTTCTTCCATTTATTAAAACTTTATTGGTAGAAGTTTTTTATAATGCAATTTTAACAATCATTTTGTATCCAATTATGCAAAAATTTGGACATTATTTAGAAGATACCTTTAAGCAACCACAAATATTAACAACTTACTTTTAAGGAGGTGGATAGACTTAAATGAAATTAAGATATAATATAGCATCACTTTTTGTCTATGCCATAGGAATTGTTCTTTTGGTTCAATTATTTAATCTTCAAATTGTCCATGGTGAAGAATATAGGGAAGAATCAAATACAAGGCTTACAAGAGAAAGTACATTAGAAGCAGCAAGAGGGGATATTTCAGACCAATCTGGTAACAAACTAGCAACTACGAAGCTAGGATATACCTTAGAATTATATAAAACCAAAATAGATACACAAACATTAAATGAAACATTACTAAAAATAGTGAATCTTTTAGAAAATAACAATGATGCCTATGTAGACACCTTACCAATCAAAGTAGAACCCTATGAATTTACATTACAAGAGCAAGCTCAAATAGAATGGAAAAAAGAAAATAAAATAGAAGAAAATAAAACAGCAGAAGAATGTTTTAACATCTTAAAAGAAAAATATAAAATTACAAATGAAAACGTACAAGAAGCAAGAAAAATAATGACACTTCGCTATTATATTGCACAAAATGGTTATAGTAGTACAAGGTCAGTAGAATTAGCAAGTGGTTTAAGTGAAACCTCCATTGCACAATTAAATGAACAAAATGCAAATTTTCCAGGGGTTAATGTTACCACAAAACCAATCAGAAGTTATCCCTCTGGAAGTCTAGCTTCTCACATATTAGGTTATATTGGAAAAATTAATGCAGAGGAATTTAAAGAAAAAAGTGAGCGTTACACCATGAATGACATAATTGGAAGAACTGGTATAGAATATATCATGGAGGATTATTTAAAAGGAAAAAATGGCAAAAGACAAATTGATATGGCAGTAGATGGAACAGTTACCGATGAATATGTAGCAGAACAAGCAATTAGTGGATGTAATGTTATTCTAACTATTGATGCCAACTTACAACAAGTAGCGGAAAATACGCTAAAAAGTAGTATTCAAACAATAGAACAAGAAAAAAACGTTGAAATAACAGGTGCATCAGCAGTTGTAATGAAAGTAGAAACAGGGGAAATTTTAGCAATGGCAAGCTATCCAGATTTTAATCCAAGTGACTTTGCAAATGGTATAAGCACTGAAAAATGGAATTACTACACAAAGCAAGAAGAATCAGCCTATGCAAAAAAACAACCCTTCTTCAACCGAGCTATTGCCTCTACAACTTCACCAGGTTCCACATTTAAAATGGTAACTGCCATAACTGGTTTAGAAACAGGAGCAATTACTCTAAACGAAAAAATTAATGACGTAGGAATTTATAGACGATATGCAGATTACCAGCCAAAATGTTGGACATATGCATATGGATATGGACATGGTCCTTTAAATGTAACAGAAGCTATTGTACATTCTTGCAACTATTTCTTTTATGAAGTAGGTTACAGAGTAGGAATTGAAAATTTAGAAAAATATGCAAAAGCATTAGGTTTAGGCAAAAAAACAGGAGTAGAACTATTAGGGGAAGAAGCAGGTTACATTTCAACTCCAGAAACAGCAAAAAAATTTGGACAAACATGGAATGGAGGAGATACACTTCCAGCAGCTATTGGGCAAGGAAATAATAGCTTTACTCCAATTCAAATGGCAAAATATACAAGTATGTTAGCCAACGGAGGAAAAAACATTGATGTAAGTATAATTAAGTCTGTGATTGATTCTAATGGTAACGAAATACCAAAACAAGAATTAGAACAATATTTAAAAAATCGTATTGGTATAGAGGAAGAGCCAGAACAAGAAGTTACCTTTAAACAAGAAAATTTAAATGCTATATTAGAAGGTATGAAAGGAGTTACTACAGAATCAGGGGGAACTGCCTATTCAATTTTTAAAAATTTTAATATAGAGGTAGGAGGAAAAACAGGTTCTGCACAAACAGAAAGAAAAGACCAAAATGGAAAAGATATAACAAATGCTTGGTTCGTAGGATTTGCACCATTTGAAAAACCAGAAATTGCTATAGTTGTAATGATAGAAAATGGACAAAGTGGTGGTAATGCAGCAATTCCAGCAAGAGACATGATAGCAGAGTACTTTGGTATGAATGCTAGTAAAGTAACAGAAGATATGAGTGCAAAACCAACAACACAAATACAAAATTAAATAAAAATATAGCAAAAAAATAAAATATAGTGTAAAATAGTTCTAGGAAGGAATGAATCAAAAATGAAAAATTGTATAACTATTCAACTAAAGAAAAACGAAATATGGATTAAAATAGATGAAAAAGCAGAAGAAAACGAAATTACAGAATGTTTGAAAGAAAAATTAGTAGACTTAAAAAAGCTATACAAAGGAGACACTACCCCTATTAAAATAGTAGGAAAAATATTGAAAAATAAAGAAATAGAAGAAATACAAAGTATTATAAAAGAACAAATCGACGTAGAAATTGAATTTGAAAGTCCAACAACATTAGGACTTCATGGTATAAAAAAAGGATTTGAGCAAGAAATCAAATCTTCCGAAACAACCTTTTACAAAGGTGCTTTACGTTCAGGGCAAAAAATAGAATATGAAGGAAGTGTAGTAGTACTTGGAGATGTTAATGCTGGTGCTGAAATTGTAGCAGGTGAAAACATTGTTATACTAGGTGAACTAAGAGGTTTAGCACATGCAGGAGCAAAAGGAAATCGTAAAGCCATGATTGCTACTAATGGTATTGAATGTCCACAAATACGTATTGCAGATATAATTAAAGAATTTGAAAAACAAGAAACAGAAGAAACAAAATTAAGTTATGCATATATTAATGAAAAAAATGAAATAGTATTAGAATAAAATATAGCGAGTCATAGAATTTCTAGCAAATGAAAATTGTAATGAAATCTATGGCTCGCTTTTTGTTTTTTAACTTAAAAGCAATAAAATAAGTGCAACATATAAATAGGAATCTTTCACATCTTCTTGATAAAGAAAGAAAAGCAAAGCAATCAAAAGCAAATCATCAAAATGAAGTTTTAAGCCAAAAAATTCAAAGCATTCATCTTGTTTATACTCAGAATCTGGAATGTTAGCAGTAGAAGCATTAGAATTTTGCAAATTTTCATGTTGATGTGCATTAGAATTCTGCAAATTTTTACTTTGATGTTTAGAGAAAACGCTAGGGCTACTGGGGCTAGAGACATAATTTTGCTTTTCTATATTAATATTATGTAAAGAGTTATAATAATGATAAGGATAAGGTCTTCGAAATGGAGAAAAGCCAAAAAAAGGGTAAGGATTTATCATTTTGTATTCTCACCACCCATAAACATAGGACCTAAATTCTCCATCATATTACCCATTTGAAAGAGTTCAATATATTTATCTACCTTTTGCTTTCTACTAGGTTTTAAATAAGGCTTCAAAGACAAAAGTAAATTTGCTCTGGGGTCGTCCTTTTTTTGCTTCATTTTTTCCATAATTTGTTTTATTTTTAAAATAGTATTCATATCAATATTAGAAAAAGGATTATTTGTATCAGAATTAGAAAAAGTAGTGTCATTCGAGTCAAAAGAAGACGTAAATTGCTCAAAATCAGGGAATTCAATGTTCTCATTTTTCTCATTCTTCATTATATAATCACCTCTTAATAGTATCATATGCAATAAAACACTATAGTGTTACAAATATTGTAATATTGTAATAAAAATTTAATATAAAAAGGACAAAGAGAGCTTCCGTAAAGGAAAAACAATTATAACTTGTTAAACAAGCCTTTTGCCACTTGAAAAATAAAAAAAAATATAAGACAATATATAAAAATAAATAATTAAGGGGTATTATGTCTAAAATAGACAAAAGAAGCAATAATTCGACATAAAAATAAAAAATACGACAATTCAACATAAAAAGTTTTAAAAACTACAAAAAAGTATTGAAAAATGCTAAAAAATAAGGTATAATAAAAGATAGTCAATAATTATTTTTACTTTAGAAAAGTAAAATTTATATAGAAAAGAAAATAGGAGGAAATTTCTATGTATAAAAAAGGCAAAAAAATTGTAGCAAGTATCTTAGTATTTATGCTAATGATGACAAATGTAAGCATGTTAGGAGAAGCATTTGCAAGTAATTTGGAGAATCAAACACTACAACCAACAAACAATAAAAATGTAGAGTTTGATGCTTATTTTATGGATAGCAACAAAAAAGGATATACTTCTACCAAAACAATAGGAAAAGAAAACTACTTATATTCTGCTATTAAGGTAAAAGAAGCAGGTTATCTAAAAAATGCAGTAATTACATTAGAAAATGCTAACTTTATTGTAAAAGCTACAGAAAATAACGCACAAATTGAAAAGATAGAAGAAAATAAAATATTCTTTCGTCAAATCAAACATGGCAATATCATGGAAGTAGCACTTCCTATTGAAATAGTACCAAATGAAAGTATTTCAGTAGAACAATGGAACAAAGAAAATAAAGTTAAATTTACAGCAACCTATGTAGATGGTAAAGGAAAAGAAAAACAAATAGAAAAAGAAATTTCATTAGAATTAGAATGGGCAACTGAAAAAGAAGCACAATTCAATATGAAAGTTGCTAAATTTATTCCATACAACATCAATGATAACAAAGGTTTACTTCTACAAACCATAGTACAATCTTCATTAAAAGACAATATTTTACCAGTAAAAGAAAACAGCATTGAAATTGAAATTCCAAGTATTAATAACTATAAACCAGAGCAAGTAAAAGTAGTAGCAAAAAATACAAACGCAACAGATGGAGATGAAAGTGGAATTCACTTTACACAAGATAATTATACATATGATTTAGAAGCAAATAAATTAGTTATTACTACAAAAAATGAACCAAATGCGAAAAACGAAATTTCATGGAAAAAACAAGCACAAGATGAATTTGTTATTACATACTTATACCCAGAAGAAGCTTTAGATAACCTTCCAGAAGAAGGCAGTAAAGTTTCTATTAATGCTGTTAATACACTAACTATTTATAATGAAGGCGAAGAGAAAATTACAAAAACATTTGAAGGAGAAATTACATTAAAAGACCAAATTGGTAGCTTAATTGATTTCCAAATGACAAATACATCAGAATTAAGCAAAGGACAAATTTATGCAAATTATCAAGCAAGCAATAAAGTAGAAACAGAATATGAAGAAACAATATCAGCAAATATTGGACTTGCACAACTAACAGATAAAATTATATTAGAACAATCAATTGATAATTTTATTGAAAACACAAATAAAAAAGCAGAAGCAACAAAAACATATTATAAAACAATCAGCATAGAAAAAGAGAACTTTGAAAAAATATTAGGACAAGAAGGAAGTATCGCTTTTTTTGCAAACGGTAAAAAAATAGCTCAAATAGATGCACAAACAGAAGAACAACAAGGAAAGCTAAGTGTTGATTTAACAGAATATAACGTAAATACCTTAAAAATAGAAACAAGTAAACCACAAGTAGAAGGAACAATAAACTTCACTATTACAAAAGCAATGAAAGCAGAAACACAATATTCACAAACACAAATGCAAAGTATGAATAAATTAGAATTAAACATAGTAGGAACTGCAGTAAATGAAGAAACAAACTTTGCACAACAAACAATTAACAAAGAAATTACTTTAATAGAACCAACATTACAAGCAGAATTAACTATAGATAATAACAATCTATCTACTGTAGTTACAAATCAAAATGTAAAAATAACAGCAATTTTAAAAACAGATACATTAGATTGTATGTTATATCAAAATCCTACCCTAAGAATTACACTTCCAAACTACGTAGAAGAAATCAAAATAAAAGATATAGAAGTACTATTTACTGGAGAAAATTCTAAATTAACAGTAAAATCATATGAAGTAGTACAAAATGCAAATGGAACAAAAACAATTTTAGTAGAATTAGAAGGGGTACAATCAGAATATACATTAGCAGCAGTATCAAAAGGAGTAAATGTAGTTATTACAACTGATATTACTGTTAAAAGATTAACACCAAATAAACAAGCTCAAGTTATAATGCAATATGCTAACAGTGCTGTAACTAGAAGCATTGCAAAAACCAACGAAGTATCTGCACCAATAAACTTCGTAGCACCAACAGGAGTAGTAACTGTTACTACAATTTCTGATTATGCAGAAGGAGCAGAAGCATTAACTTCTATTAGTGGAGAAGAAAAAACAGCAACTATTGAAACAATTGCAGAAGCAAGAACTGCAAAATTTTCTATGAACGTTATAAACAATTACAAAAATACAATAGAAAATATTTCTATTTTAGGAAGAGTACCTTTTAAAGGAAACAAAGATATTGATACTGGAGCAGATTTAGGTTCTACTATTAATATGAAATTAACAAGCAAAATTGAAGTAAGTGATATAGAAGAAAGCAAAGTAAAAATTTATTATTCTACTAATGCTAATGCAACAAAAGAATTAGGTGTAGCTTCAAATGCTTGGGTTTCTGAACCAGAGAACTTAGAAGAAGTAAAATCTTATTTAATAGTAATAGAAAATACAACATTAGAGGAATCAGGAGCAATAAACTTTAGTTATACAGCAGAAATACCAGCTAATTTACAACATAATGAAGCTGCTTATGAAACATATGCTGTATACTTTAAAAATAACTTAGAAACAGGAGCAATTGACGATAAAGTAATAGCAACTAAAACAGGAGTTGCTACACTAGCAGGACCAGTATTAGAAACAAGTATTTCTTCTAACGTAGCAGAAACAATAGAAGTTCCAACTGGTAAATTTATTAAATACACAGTAAGTGTAAAAAACATTGGAAAACAAGTAGCAGAAGATGTAACAGCAACTATAGATTTACCAAATTGTATTTCTCATATTGAATTTGCAGAAGGCGAAGAAGGAATAGGCTACTATACAGAAGATAGTACTCAAAAATCACTTTATTATGAATTAGGAAATATAGAAGTAGGTCAAACCAAAACACAAAGTTTTTGGGTAGTTGTAAATAATTTAACAGTAGAAGATATTTGTAAAAATGAAGACCACTATATAGAACATGAAGGAAATCGATATCATAATTCAGGCGATTATCCTCATACAGACAATGATTATACAACCCAAATAGGAATAAAGGTAGTAATTAATGCAAAAGACTTAGAAAAACAAATTCAAACAAAAGAAGTAAAAAATACAGTAACCAAAGCATATTTTAAAATAGAATACTATACAAATAAAGAAGGTTCTAGCTATATTTTAAAAGAAGGAGAAACATTAACATTTAATTATAATGTTAAATTATATGATTATGACAGAACAGTGCAAAATCCAGTTATTACGATGGTAATACCAGAAGGATTAAGCTATCAAGATGCTGCAATTAGAACTTATATTTTAGAAGAAGATAAAGTAATATATAATCGAGATGGAATTGAATATAACGCAAAAACAAGAACTCTAATAATTCATCTAGAGAAAATAAATGGTGACACAATCGAAATAAACACAACAGTAGAGCAACTTCCACAAGATGTTTATGAAAAACAAATAGAAGCTAGTATTAAAATTAAAGCTGATGATATACAAGAAGAAACTTCTAATAAAATAACAATGATGATAGGTAAAGAAAAAATAGCTATTTCTCAAACATCTACTATTGCAAATAATGCTAAAATATCAGCAGGAGAAGATTATAGCTACAAATTTGAAGTTAAAAATACAGGAGGAAATGAAGCAAATTCCTTAGTTTTCAAAACAAAAATACCAGAACAATTACAATATGTACAAACGAATGTAGAAATAGGAGAATTTACAAATAGTTATTATAACATTACAGATGAAAATGAAATAGAAGTAAACTTTAATTTACTAAAAGGACAAACCGCAAAAATTACTATTGAAGTTTATGCAAAAGAGCTTGAAGAAGCTAAAACTATAACAAGTGAAGCAACAATTTCTTCTAGTAGTATAGGAACATTAACTTCAAATAAAATAACACATACCATTGAAAAAGCAGTTTATGCTCAACCAGAAAACCCAGGAAATCCAGACAATCCTGTAGAAACAACAAGAAGAATTGCAGGACAAGTATGGAAAGATGAAAATAATGATGGTGTAAAAGACATAGAAGAAGAAACAGTAGCTAATGTAGAAGTTCTATTATTTAATAATACAACAGGAGAATTAGTAACAGATGCGCAAGGTAATAGAATAAAACAAGTAACTAATGTAGATGGAAGTTATGAATTTTCTGGACTAAAACAAGGAAATTATACAGTTATTTTCTTATATGATATAGCAAACTTCAGTGCAACTACTTATCATGCAGATGGAATTGATGAAACTAAAAATTCAGATGCTATAGATACAGAAATTACATTAGATAATGAAAAAAGAATATCAGCTATAACAGAACAAATAACAATTAACGATAAAAATATATACAACATAGACTTAGGATTAGTAGAAAACCCTAAATTTGACTTAAAATTAGATAAAATGGTTTCAAAAATAACAGTGCAAGATTCTACTGGAACAACAATTTACAATTATGAAGATACAAAACTTGCTAAAAGAGACTTAGTAGCAAAAAGAATTAATGAAACCACCATTTTAGTAGAATATAAAATTAGAGTTACAAACCAAGGTGCAATTTCAGGATATGTAAAGAAAATTGTAGATTATCTACCATCTGAAATGAAATTCAGTTCAGAATTAAACAAAGATTGGTATTCTAACGAAAATGGAGCAATTTACAATTCAAGTTTAGCAAATACTTTAATAAATCCAGGTGAAAGCAAAGAAGTAACCTTACTATTAAGTAAAAAGATGACAGAAGATAACTTAAATATTTATTCAAATACAGCAGAAATTTATGAAGCATACAATGATTTAGGCTTAAAAGATGTAGATTCAACACCAGGAAATCAAACATCAAATGAAGATGATATTTCTTCAGCAGATGTATTAGTTTCAGTAAAAACAGGTGAAGCAATCCTATTTATAGGATTAAGCATATCAATAATAACAATTATAGGCGTCGGAGCTTACTTTATTAAAAAGAAGGTATTAAGATAGGAAGGAGGTAAAGTATGAATAGAAAAATAAAACTAATAATTAGCTTAATAGTATTTACTTTATTTTTTACAATAGCACAACAATCATTTGCATTTAAAGCAATTAATGAAGCTCATACTGATATGTACACAGGAATACAAGAATTAGTACCACAAAAAGAAGGAGATCCGAATTTTTACAGTAAAACGTCTGCTGCAGGTGGTACCTTCTGTATTACAAGAGGTTGGCCACTACGATTTACACCAGATAAAATTGAAACAACAACAATAAATGGATGTGAAGTTCACTTTAATGCAAACTGCGAACATTATTATCCTGGAAATCAAACTGAAATTACAACGACGAAAGATGGTGTGGGTCAATTTTTATATAATAGTCTTAAACCATCTACACATACTGTAGCAGGTGCAGTAAAAGACAAAACAAGTGCATTTTATCAGTATAATGGAAACGATAATGGTAAAACTTGGACTAATAAATCAAGTGAAGATAAAATAAAAGAGCTACTAAGCAATGCCGTTTCTGGTGCAACTTATGTTGGTTATGGTAATGATTTTACAAAAGAACAACAATATACGCTGGCAGAAAGTAATAAATCATATAAAAATGACTATGTATCTTATTTACTAAGTGCAGGTTCTTGGAATGGTGCCAAACCAACTGATTATGGATTTGAACAGGGAAATTATCCTGGAACAAAAAGTGATAGTGCAAATGCACAATTAATTCAAGATGCAATATGGACAGATAACCCTGGCTTGAATCAAGGAAATGATTATACTAAAAAAACAGCTGATTCAATTGCATTATTAAACGAAGCAAAAACCTACCAAACATATGTTGACAATGGATTATTAAATAAAGGAAAAGCATCTTTTGATACAAATATACAACCTCAAGTAATAGTAAATCAAACGAATAGAACATATACGATAGGACCATACAAATTAAATTATCCATCAGATACTAGATTCTATTATGTTCAAACAATATATGTATTAAATGGTAACAAAAGTGTTAAACCAACAGTTATTACGAGTAGTGGCAAATATCCAAATTCAGGAGAGTTATTTTTCTTACAATTTAATGCAGATGCTTTAGGAAATCCTACTTCTGTTCAAATTCAAGTAAAATTTGCTTATCTATCTGAAACTACTGCACAATATGATAAATATACTGGTAGTGGAGAAATTTGGACATATGTAGCATATTATACTCAAAGAGATGATATGAAACATAATATAAAAAATAGTGCAGGTAAATGGGTAGAATGTACATATACAGAAGTAAATGGTTATGCTAAACCATTTAAGATTGGAAATTATGAATCTCAAATTTTAATACAAGTTAAAACAATTGGCAGAACATGGTCAGAAGATTCAATAACAACCCCAAATTCAATAGATTTAAGAATGTCATTAGGTGGTTACGTTTGGGAAGATTCTAATGGTGGAAAAGAAAGTTTAGCAAATGGACTATTAGATAATAATGAAAAAAGAGTACCACATGTAATAGTAGACCTATATAAACAAGATGGCACTCATATGGGAACTCAAACAACAGATAAAAACGGACAATATAGATTTGATAACTTAAATGCTATGGATAGATACTATGTAACATTTACTTATAATGGACAATATTATGAACCAACAACTTATGCATCTTCTAGTACATGGGGAAGCCCTCAATGGTCTACAAATTCAAATGCAACTGATGTTGCATCAGAAAGAAGAGCATATAATACAAAATTTGAACATATTGGTTCATCACCAGCAAACTATGTTGTAAATGGAGTAAATAGGGAAACTTTTAGTAAAAATGAATTATTAGGACTTACTTTAGGTGCAGATGGACAATATAAGAAAACAAGAGATGCAGTTATTGATGAATTTGGAAACTTAATATTACAAAATTCAAGCAATGCATTAACTCAAAAAATGATTCAATTTGTAAAAGATTGTCAAATCACAGCAAGTACAGGAAATGGAACAGGTGCTCATGATTTGTATCCAGTAAATCCAGAATTTGTAATTAACAATGCAATATTGGCAAGTAAATCACCAGAACTAGGTCCATATTATCCATTATATTTTAATAGTAATAATATTTCTTGTATCAACCTTGGTTTACATCCAAGACAAGAAGCAGACTTAGCAATAAAGAAAGATATTGAAAAAGTAAGCTTAGAAATTAATGGACAAAAACAAGAATATACATATAACACATTGGAAAATAAGCCAGGCGCAGATGGAACATGGGATATTAGTGTAAGATTATCTGATAGTTATTATAATACTAACTATTCAAGAGAAATTTACAAATCAGATTACTTATATAAAGTAACTAATTATGGTACAAACTTTGCAGACTATGGAAAAACAAAAAATGATGAGCTAGAAGTATATGTTACTTATAAAATTATGGTACTTAACCAATCATTAAGTATTCAAATGAGAGTAAATGAATTAGTAGATTACTATGATTCAGATTATGAATATATAGATTCTCGTTCTTATATTCAAATTGGTAGAAATGGTTCTAAATCATCTGTTAGAACACAAAACAATAGTCGTTATGGTTCTACAACAGAAATTAATCTAAATGGATATAATAAGATGTATATTGAAGGATTAGATGGTACTTACTTAAATGGTGGTCAAATAGCATATGTATATTTAACATTTAGAGTTAAGAAAGATGTTAGAGATAACGAAGCATGGTTAAAATTAGATGAGGATTTCCAAAATGGAAATGCTATTGGTGTAGGAAAAGAAAACATTGTTGAAATAAATGGATATTATACAAGATATGCATCAGGAACTAGAATTCCAAATGCAGGAGATGTAGGAAATACACCAGCAGGAATTATTGATGTAGATTCAAAACCAGGAAATCTAGAACCAAATGATGTACCAAAGGACAAAACAATTAATTATCAAAACTTTGAAGACGATACCGATAAAGCGCCAAACTTACGCTTAAAACTATATAGAGAAGATAGTGCAAACAGAGTTATATCTGGTGTTGTATGGGAAGATGAAAGAACAAAAACAATTGGAGCTACAACAACAGGTGACGGTATAAAACAAGATAATGAAAAACGTATCAATGGTGTTACTGTACAATTAGTAGAAATAATGGATAATGGTAGAGAATTCGTTTGGAGAACTTTTGAAAATGGTTCTGGAACAGCAAGTAGTACTAAACCAATTATTGACTATAATGGATTAGTACAAAACTATAACTTTGGAGAAAACCATGATGGAGCATATGCATTCAAATCTTTCATACCAGGTAAATATATTGTAAGATTCATTTATGGTGATACAGAAAAAACTGTATTAACTAAAGATGCTAATGATGTAAATAAAACATTAGGAAGAACAGGATTAAATGAAAAATCTTATAATGGTCAAGATTATAAATCAACGACTTACCAAGCAGGAATTACTCAAAATAAAAACTATACATGGAGAAACAATTCTACATGGAATTTAGGACAAGAAACATTAGGAGGAGTTCTAAAAGAAATCCCTACATTTAAAGCAGATGCATCTAACAACGAAACAGGAACTTACTTATATGATACAACTGAATCAGATAAAAAGTCTAATGTATCAGATGCAAAAGATATTAAGAGTATAAGAGATAAAGTAGTAAATTACTCAAAAGGTGACATTACGAACCGTCAAGCAGAAGTACTTGCTTCTTTCCGTGACTTACCAACTTATGCAGGAAAAGCATATACCAAAGCTCAAATGGAATCTCTAATTAAGGAATTAATAGATAACACAAAAATGACAGCAGAAACTGGTGTAATGGTAATGGAAATAGAATACAACAGAGAGCAAACAGGAGGACAAGAAGTAAATAATAAAACAACTTATGCTTTAAATAACTTAGACTTAGGACTAGAAGAAAGACCAAAAGCACAAATTGCAATTGATAAAAAGGTAACACGTGTTAAACTTACACTAGCAGATGGAACAATTCTATTTGATACAACAGGACCAACAACAAATGTATTATGGAAAGAACATAAACCATATAGTAATAACCAAACCTTAATGGACCCAGCTGTATTTGGAACTTTAGCTAACATTAGAAAACAAAATGCAGAAAGAGTTGGTTTAGTTCAAATTAGTATGGATGAAGAATTAATGCATGGTGCAACAATTCAAATTAGCTATGCTATTAGAGCAGGTAATATAGGAGAGGTAGATTATCAAGAAAATAGTTTCTACTATACAGGTCAAGTTAAAGACGTAAACACAGTTGTAAAAACAAAAGCAATACAAGTCGTAGACTATGTAGCAAACAATTTACAATTTAATGCAAATGATAATGCTAATTTAGATTGGTCACTAACAAACAAAGATGCATTAATTAGTAGTGGTTTAATTAATAAAGGACTTGAAAGTGCAGTAGAAAACTATAATACAATCCTTATTACAGACAAACTAAATGAATATTTAGTACCAACTGTATATAAAGATAAAGTAAACAAAAATGCAAAAGACACTACAGATAGTATTTCATTAGTATTAACACAAGTTATTACACCAGAAAATACTACAGATGACTTAAGTTATCGCAACATCGTAGAAATTGTAAAAACAAATAATACAGCAGGTAGAAGAAATGAATTCTCAGTTGTCGGAAATCAAGACCCAACAAAAGAACCACAAGAAATTGATACCGACCGCGCAGAAGTAGTAAAAATCTTACCACCATTTGGTAATGCAGGTATTTACATGATAATTGCATTTGTTGTAATTGTAGCAGCAGGAATTATTGTAGGAGGAATCATCTTTATTAAAAAGAAGGTTTTAAAACAATAATATAAATAAAAAATAGACGGCTGAATATGGCGAGCCTTAGATTTTCTTAAAATTTCTATTTGCTAGAAAATCTTAGGCTCGCTTTTTTGAGAAAAATTGAGCTATCCTTAGAGTGAACTGATTTTAGAATGAGTCAACTTTGACAAATTCTTACAAAAGTGGTATAATAAAAGGTATAGTAGGTATATAAAATTTTCTTTAAATAAGGAGGATTTAAAAAATGACAACATTCAAAGCATGCACCGAAAAAATAGCAATTTTGGCAGAAATGATACTTATTGGTTTTCTTATTATCTTTATTATCCGGGCAATAGGAATAACGGATAGGAAGCCTAAAGTAGAACTGCCAGGGCCGCTCATCCAACAGGAAATAGCGGAAGAGCAAGTAAGTAATGAAATCTATTCCAAAGAACTTCAAACAGCATTGAAATGGGCAGAATCAGTAGAAAGAACAGAACCTGTTTTAACCATTTGGAATAGTATTACAAAAGAAGGTTGTTTGTTAGAAGATGGACAAAACTATACACTTCAAGAAGGAGATAAATTAGTTCTATGTTTTAACGAACAAAAAGAGGCAAAGCTTGCAATGGGTTTTGGCATAGCATGCTCAGTAGGAAAAGGAAAATGCTTTTATAGTATGGATATACAAGAAGCGTTAACAATACCTACAGAAGTTACCTTAACTTTAACATTAGATGGTGTTGAATATGAAACAACTGTCTATTTGCAAACAGCTTAAGGTTACACGAAAAGAGTGGTTTGAAGACCACTCTTTTTGTATAATATGGAAAAAGGGTTGCTTTTTTCTTAGAACCTCTTGTAATTTTCCCTATTTTACGATAAAATACAAGAAAACAAAAGAAGGATAAGAAATAAAAAAATAAAAAAAGAGAAAAATATATCACAAGTTGTAAAAAACTTTTTTAATTTCATACTTAAAAACGACAAATAATGAGAATTATTTGTACTACAATAGTACAAGCAATGAAAAAATTACATTATAAGAGTACAAGTAATATAAAAATTTACATTATAAGAGTACAGGCAGTGAAAAAATTTTACAATAGGACAAGCATTAGAACAAATAAGAAAATGAAATTAAAAAAGTAAGAGGTGGTAAAGGATGTTTCAAAATATATCAAAAGATTTTAATGAAAATCAAAATCTTGATAAGGATGTTGAATTTAATAGAAAAGAAAAAATAAAAGAAGTATTAAAGGCATGTTTTACAAAAAAAATGGTGCTATTATATATAACGTCTTTTTTACTTTCTTTTGTTAGTTTTGGAGGAAATGAAGAATTAGCACCTTTTGGAATGGCAATGTTAGTAGCAATTTTAGCAAGTAATATTCCAATTGGAATAGTTAGCATTTTTGTTTTAATAGGTACTGGCGTATCCTTTGGTGGAAATGCTATGCTAAAAATGCTATTAAGCTTATTATTAGTGTTTGTTAGTATTTTAGTAAAAGCACCAAAATATGACTCACAAAATAATGAAAAAAGAAAATTAGGGCTACGTTTATTTATAAGTTGTTTAATAGTACAAATTGTACCAGTGTTTTTCAAAAATATAATGGTATATGACATATTACTTGGATTGATATATAGTATTGCAACTTACATCTTTTATAAAATATTTGTAAATAGTATTACAATCATTATGAATATTGGCGAAAATAGAGCTTATTCTATTGAAGAAGTATTAGGTGCTAGTTTAATGTTAGCAATTAGTATATGTTCTATAGGAAATATTAGTATATATGGTTACTCCGTTCGTAATATATTATGTATTTTAATAGTATTAATAATGGGTTGGAAAAACGGCATTCTAGTAGGAGCAACTTCAGGTATTACAATAGGAAGTGTAGTAGGAATAATAGGCGGTGCAGAACCTAGCATTATTGCTACTTATGCATTATCAGGAATGTTTGCTGGAATCTTCAATCATTTAGGAAAAATAGGTGTTATCTTAGGATTTATTTTAGGCAATATTTTGATTTCGTATGTAACAAATGGAAATACCGTATCTTTAATTGCAATGCAAGAAATATTAATAGCATCTTTAGGCTTGCTTGCTGTTCCAAAAAGTATCAAAATTAACATTGAAGATTTATATGGAAAAGTAAAACTATTACCAGATACGGCAGGTAGAACTTTAGAAGAAAATAAAGAAGCAATTTATAGACTAAATAGCATGTCAGAAACCATTTTTGAAATGGCAAAAACTTATGAAGAAGCAGCTGCAACCATTGTAGATGAAGAACAACTAAAAAAACAAGAAGAAGACAATTTTACCATTTTTGAAAAAGAACTAGAAAATGATATGGAGGGCATGGAAGAAAACATACTATTTGATGATATATACATGCCAGAAGAAAATTTATTAGAAGATATTTTTGAATTATTGTTAGAAAAAGAAAAAATAACAAGAAGGGACTTATTAGATACGCTAGCTTCACACAATAATTATATTATAGGTTATGAAAAAGAATATATTAATGCTCAAGTAGAACAAGACATAGAACAAATAGTAAAAACCATTAACTATTCTTATAAAGTAAGCAAATTAAACTTCATTTGGAAGAAAAAATTAGATGAAAATAAAAAATCAGTATCTAGCCAATTAGAAGAAGTATCAAAAGCAATTGGAAACTTAGCAAGTGAAATAGAAAAAGAAGAAGAAACACCATTTGCAGAAGAAAAAGAAAAAATAAAAACATTATTACAAGAGAAAGAAATAGAAGTACAAAATATTACTATAAAGAAAGAGCCATCTGGAAGAATAAAAGTAGTATTATATACAAAACCTTGTGATACACTAGAAAAGCCAACATGTGATGTAAAGAAAATGGGAAGAATTTTAAATAAAATATATGGCGAAAATATGATATTGCAAAAACAAGAATGTGCTCTTAGAGCAAAAATGCAAGAATGTGCCTATACCTACATATCACAAGATAAACAAACACTTCAAATTGGAATAGCAAAGCAAACAAAATTAGGCTCTAACATTTCAGGAGATACTTTATTACAAACAAAATTAGAAGACGGAAAATATCTACTTGCTCTAAGTGATGGAAAAGGTTCAGGAAAAGAAGCACAAAAAGCA
The DNA here is from genome assembly GCA_947631495.1 of uncultured Clostridia bacterium. GTDB lineage: Bacteria > Bacillota > Clostridia > TANB77 > CAG-508 > UMGS1663. The sequence continues at coordinate 4,757 of CANRLO010000003.1, read as the reverse complement.
AGTAAAACAGCAATAACAATGCTAGAAAGATTATTATCCTCAGGTTTTGATAAAGATTCTTCTTTAAAACTAATTAACTCTACATTAAATACAATTAGCGAAGAAGATATGTATGCTACACTAGATATGGGAATCTTCGACTTATATGCAGGAAACTTAGAATTCATAAAAAACGGAGCATGCCCAACCTATGTAAAAAACGGACGTAATGTACAAGTACTAAAATCACTATCCTTGCCAACAGGAATTTTAAATGACATAGACCTAGTAGTATATGACAAAGACTTACAAACAGGCGATATATTAGTAATGTGCACAGATGGAATCATAGAATCTACAGAAGAATACACGAATAAAGAACTATGGTTAAAATTCTTACTAGAAGAAATAGAAACCGACGACGTACAAAAAATAGCAGACATCATATTGCAAGAAGCTATAGATAACAACTATGGCAAGCCAAAAGACGACATGACAGTCATCGTAGCAAAAATAAAATGATACAAAAGGGACGTTTCCTTTTGTGTCATCTGTCCCTTTTGGAACAAAAAAATAAGAAAAATAAAAGAAACAAGGTGTAAAACCTTGTTTTTTTATGGCGAAATATGGTATAGTAAAGAAAAGAAAAATTGCTGAGCAAAATTATACAATTTTCATAATGAATAATAAAAATGAATTTATAAAATGTACAATATTGCTATAAGCAAGAAGGGATTGATAGAAAATATGAGAAGAGCTAGAGCCAGAAGGTATAATGGAGAACGAAAGCTAAATATAAAAAAAGTAATTGCAGTAATTATGGCATTTTTAGTCATTATTATGTTTTTTATAGGAATTAGAGAATTATTAAAAGGAGATTCGAACCTTAATGAAAAAGCATTCTCGTTAGCTTATTACACGGTTTACGAAGAAGGCAAATGGGGAGTAATTGATACCAAAGGAAATAGAGTAATACAACCAACTTACGAAGAAATGATTACCATTCCAGATAATACAAAACCAATTTTCATTTGTACAGAAAATGTAAATTATAACGATGGTACTTATACTTCAAAAGCAATCAATGAAAAAAGCAAAGTTATATTTGGAGAATATGACAAAGTAGAAGCAATTGATAATCACGATAAAAACAATAATTTATGGTATGAAAATAATGTATTAAAAGTACAAAAGGATGGAAAATACGGACTTATTAACTTAGAAGGAAAAGAACTTTTAAGTTGCACGCAAGATGCAATTGAGCCAATTATAGGAACTAAATCTGTATTTATTACCACAACAAATGGAAAAAAAGGCTTAGTAGACAGTATGGGAAAAGTAATCATTCTAAATGAGTATGTAGAAATTACATCTCTTACAGAAAAATATGAAGATGGATTTATTGTAAAAAATGAACAAGGTAAATATGGAATTATTAATTATGATACCACAGTAGCTATAGAACCAAAATATGATGAAATAAGCCATATCTATGGAAATGGAATGTATGTAGTAAGAGATGCAAATATAGTAAAAGTAGTAAATGCTAGTGGAGAGTCCTTCATAGAAAATAAATTTAATGAAGTAAAAGAAATAAATGTAGATAACTTTGTTATAAAAATAAATGAAAAATATGGCATTATTAATAAAGAAGGAGAAGAAAAAATCCCAGCAGAATATGAAAATTTAACTTATGCATTTTCTAACTATTATATTGCACAAAAAGATGGAAAATATGGAGTTATAACAATAGATAAACAAGAAGCACTTCCATTTGACTATAGCAATATTACCTATTTATCTAATATAGGAGTATTCCAAGTAGAAAAGAGTGATAGCATAGAGTCACAAATATTAGATAAAAACTTTAATGTAAAAGTAACAGGTTTAATTGCAGAAATAAATCAAGACAAGAACTATATTCGTGTAAGAGAAAATGGAGAATACAAATATTATAACTTTAAATTAGAGCAAAAAGAAAATACAGAAATGCTAGCAACAAATACTATTTTCTTAAGCAAAAAAGACGGTAAATACGGCTATGTAAATGAAAAAGGCGTTGTCGTTGTAGATTATATTTATGAAGATGCAACTGAGCAAAATAAATATGGTTATGTAGCAGTTAAAAAAGATGGAAAATGGGGCAGCTTAGATGCCAAAGGAAAAGTTGTATGTGAATGTAAATATACATTGGAAAATGTATTAGTAGTCGATTTTATAAATCAATGGCATTTAGCAGCAGATATTAATGCAAATTATTATACAAAATAAGGAAAAGGGCTATAAACTAGCCCTATTTCCTATGATAATAAATTTTAAACGTTGTGTTTAGGAGGAAGAGATGGAACGAAAGATAAAATACCAATATTCCTATTTTATTTATCCTTATGTAATTGACGAAAAAAAGTATGAACAATATTTATTAAAATTATTAAAAGATAAGCATTGCACATTAAAAATATGGGAAAAAGAAAAAGATTTCAATATTTATACTTATTTTTTACCAAGCGTAAGAAATTATTTATTTTCATCTTTCCTTTATAATGAAGAACAAAGAAAGCAGTTAGAAAAATTAGATAATGGTATGAAATCTGCTTTACTTGCTAAGTATTCTTGCAATATGTTTGAATATACATTAGGAAAAGAAGTACAAGGAAAAGTAGGAGAAAAAAATGGCATCTTTTTTGACATTTCAAAAATGGAAATAGTATGCTTTAAAACAGGAATATGTTTTCTAGTATTTAAAACAATCATTGAAAATGAAAATGACTTTGAAGATGTATTAAATTTTAATTATAAATTCCGAGATATTAATTCTAAAAGCAATTCATTGAAAAACTATGAAAACATTCGCATTCAAACTAATGATTTAAAAGATATAAAAGAATTAACTAATATTATTCAAAACATTACATTTCCAAGTAAAGATGCAAAAGAAATGAACCTCGAAAAAGAGAGATTTCTTACTTATTCTTATGTATGTTTAGAACAAGAAAATTGGAATAAAGAAGAAGACTTTAATAATTTAAAAGAAGAATTTATGAAATTTAGTAATATTCTGCCAAGCAATCATCAAGTGAATTATACGGAAGAAATATATGAAAAACAAACAATAGAACCACTAAAATATGTAAAAATTGGTTTCACTAAACAAGGTACTGCCATGCTTACTTCAAGCATTAACACTGAAAATTATACGAAATTACCATTTGCATATGAGCAGGAATATCTATATACATATTTATTGTTACTATATAAGAAAATTTACCTAAAAAAAATTCAATTAGAATTAAAAAAAGGCAAAAATATAAAAAAAGCAAGAGAAGAATTATTAAACTTTATGAAAAATATAGAAATGCAAGAAATTACTCAAAACGAACAAGGAAGTATGCTTTGCAACAAGTGGAAACAAACATTAGAATTAGAAGACTTGTCTGAAAATATAAGAGAACAATATGATATAGCATATAAAGATTTGAATATTGAAAAAACGCAAAAAATAAATCGTATTTTATTAGTTGTTTTAATAGGAGCCTTAATTTTTAATATTGTGAATTTTGTATTATTATTTTTAAATTTAGACTAAAAGATATAGAAAAATTTTATATTTTACTTAATTTGATAAATAAATTTAGCCATTTAATTAGAACACAGGAAAGGAAAACTAAACAATGAAAATCACTTGTGGAACAGACATAATTGAAGTTAATAGAATTCAAGAATCAATTGAAACCTTAGGAGAAAACTTTTTAAACAAAATTTATACTCCTTTTGAAATAGAATATTGCAATAGCAAAAAACAAATGAAATATCAACATTTTGCAGCTCGTTTTGCAGCCAAAGAAGCAATTTTTAAAGCAATTTCAGAAACACTAGAAAACAAATATGAAATAACATGGACTGACGTACAAATCGTAAATAATGAACAAGGAAAGCCACAAGTAGAATTTTTAAATAAAAAATTTTGTACTAGCATAGAGCAAATAGACATTAGTCTTTCACATTTAAAAGAATATGCAATAGCAACATGCGTTGTTACTGTAAAATAATATATGTTTGACATTTTATAAAAGCTATAATACAATATGTAACTATTAACTTTTAGAACAACTCAGGAGGTATTACTTCTTGAGTTGTTGTATTATAAAGTTAAACGGAGGTAAAAATGGAATTCTTTGACTCACACTCACACTATAATGATGAAAAATTTAATGATGACCGTGAACAAATTATAAAACAGACGAAAGAAGAAGGAATAAGTAAATGGAATTGCGTTCGGATATGATATTACATCTTCAAAATTTAGTATAGAGCTTTCAAAAAAATATCCATTTATATATAGCATTTGTGGAATATCTCCAAATGATGTACCAGAGAATAATAAAAATATAAAGGCAATGTTACAAGAAATAGAAAGCATGTTGCAGCAAAATGAAAATAAAAAAATAGTAGCAGTAGGAGAAATAGGTCTGGACTACTATTGGAATAAGGAAAATAAAGAAATTCAAAAGGAAATGTTTCAAAAACAAATTGAACTTGCAAATTTATATAAATTACCAATTGTCATTCATACAAGAGAAGCGGTTCAAGATACATTAGAAATGTTAAAAGAGCACGAGGTAAAGAAAAGAGGAGTCTTTCATTGTTGCCCACTAAATAGAGAGTTGGTAAAAGAAGCACTAAAACTAGGATATTATATTTCATTTGCAGGCCCAATTACCTTTAAAAACTCAAAAAATGCACAAGAAATTGTTTCTATGGTACCAATGGATAAAATA
>CANRLO010000002.1 GCA_947631495.1 uncultured Clostridia bacterium | reverse complement strand
ACATCATGAAGAAGCGCTGCACAAATGGTTGCATCGTCTAAACCTAATTCTGCTAATGTATAGGCTACTTGCACAGGATGAATAATATATGGCTCTCCTGATTTTCTTAGTTGGCCTGCGTGGCTCTCCTTTGCATAGTTGTAAGCCTTTAAAATTAGCTTTGTATCTGTTTTTCTGTTATTCTTTTTCATTTTGTTTACTATATCATCTATAGTGTATTGTACTTTTGCTTCTTGCATTTTTTCACTTCCTTATGTTGACTTTTCTATTTTTTTATGATATTATTCTTGTGTTACCAATTGTTAATTGTAAAAATGAACTATTTTTACAAGCTTGTTTCATAAAGGAGGTTCCCTATGAAAACATTTAAAAATTTTATTCCGCCCATTATATTTACTATTATAACTTGCATTGTGGGGTGTCTTATCTATTTATTTCTACCTTCACTTGCTTTGCTTGGAAAAGCGCTAATTATTATTTCACTTTTTTTTCTATGTATTACTTTTTTGTTGTACATAGTACTTTTAGCAATTAAATTAAGTTAATTGCATGAACTAATTTTTTTAATCAACAATATCAAAAAAAGATATTGTTGATTTTTTATTTGTTTTTTAGTACGACTTTCTCAAATCCTTCAAATTAATTTGCACGCTTTGCCTTCCATTAAACTCGTTGATTTCTAATGTTCCTACAACGTCAATTTTATCTCCAATTTGATATTCTTCTGCTAAATGTCCTAATTGAAAACCAATGGCATCTATATAGAAATTGTTATCTTGCAGAGTTAATTTAATATGCTTTCCTTCTGATAAAGTTCGAATGGAGTGTATTTTTAAGTTTTTATATAAAAATACTGGCATTTTATTGGCTTCTCCAAAAGGCTCTAATAAACTTAATTCTTGCACTGCTTTTAAGCTTACATCTTGCAGAGAAATTTCCTCATCAATAGGAATTATCGGTATTATATCACATATATTGCTATTTTGTGCATATTTTTCAAAATCTTCTTTAAATTTTTCAAAATTTTCTTTTTTTACTCCAACACCTACTGCCATAGAGTGTCCACCATATTTTTCTAAATAGGTATTACATTTGCTTAATGCTTCATATAAATCAAAACCTGGAATGCTTCTACCAGAGCCTTTTCCATCTTCTCCTTCAAAGCAAATAAGAATACTTGGTTTAAAATATAATTCTGTTATTTTAGAAGCTACTATTCCTATTACTCCGTGATGCCAGCCATCACTTCCTAATACCAAGACTTGCTTTTCTTGTTTCTCTTTTTCTACTTGCTCTTTTGCTTCTTCAAAAATTTCTTTTTCAATTTCTTGTCTTTGCTTATTATATTCATTTAGTTTTTCTGCAATTTGTCTGGCTTCACTTCTATCTTCTGTTAAAAATAATTGTAAAGCCTCTTGCGCTTTTCCTATTCTTCCACAAGCATTTATACGAGGAGCTAGTCCAAAAGAAATAGTAGTTGAATCTACTTGTTTGTAGCCAGAAACTTCTAATAAAGTTTTAAGCCCTATATTTTTAGTTACTTCTACTAACTTTAAGCCCAATTTTGCAATTACTCTATTTTCATCTACCAAAGGCACAATGTCGGAAATCGTTCCTATGCAAACAATATCTAAATATTTCAAATATTCTTTCTCGTCTAAATTCAATTTTTGAGAAAGAGCTTGAATTAACTTAAAGCTAACCCCTACACCTGCTAGTTGATTAAAAGGATACTGATTATCTTTACGCTTTGCATCTACTACCGCTAAGGCATTTGGTAAAATCTCTCCTGGTTCGTGATGGTCTGTTACAATGGTTTCTAGCCCCAAAGAATTGGCATATTCAATTTCATCTATACCAGAAATTCCACAATCTACTGTAATCATTAAAGTATTTCCTTCTTCTACTATTTTTTTAATAGCCTCTTTATTTAGCCCGTAGCCTTCTTCTAATCTACTTGGAATATATTCAGATACATTTGCATTTCGTTCTAATAAAAACTTTTTTAATACTGTAATACTTGTAATACCATCTACGTCATAATCTCCATAAATAATCATCTTTTCTTTGCTTTCTATGGCTTTTATAATTCTCTCTACTGCTTTTTCCATATCTGGCATTAAAAACGGATTGTAAAAATCATGTCTAGTTGGTTTTAAAAATAAATCAATCTCTTGTTTTTCTAATAAATTTTTATTCACTAAAATTTTTGCAAGTAAAGTGCTAACATTATATTCTTCTGCAATTTTTCTAACTTTTTCTTCATCTGCAACATGGCATTCCCATTTTTTATTCATAATTTCCTCTTTTTCTAATTCTAAATAATTTTCTCTATTTTATAATATTTTTCTTTATTTTAAAAGGGGTTTTTGTAAATTTTAGGGACGGGTCTAAAAATTTAATTATTTTTATTTTTCTTAGCTATTAAACATACTGTAGCATTGCTTACTCCTATTTCCTTTGCAATTTGTTTTTGCTTATAACCTTTTTTCATTAAATTATATATAAAATCATGTATATATTCTTTGTTATTTTTAATTTCTTCCATACTTATATTTCTTTTTTTAAGATAATTTTTTACTGCTATTTTGAAATTTTCATCATCTCTATCTATATCCATAATTTCTATATCAATATCTGTCATATTATTAAAAAATGCTATCTCATCTTCATTGCTAAAAACTAAGTTTATTACACTATCATCTACAAAATTACTTTTATTCTTAAAGTCATTGTAAGAAGAATATAAATAGTCGCATTCATTTACAACTATTCTAGCTTTAACAGGATTCATATGAATATATTTTACGCATTTTAATAAATATTCTTTATTATATATATACTGACTTTTATACCTGTCTCTAAATAAATAACCTACTCGTTTATGATTTCTATTATAATCCATCGCATAAATAGAATTTATTTTATGCATATATTCTGAAATTTGATTAATATCATCCGAATAGATAATTAAATGAACATGATTATTCATAATGCAATATGCAATTATTTTTAATTTATAACTTGAGTAATATTTTTTCATAAGATACATGTATTTTTCTTTATTTTCCTTTTCTTTGAAAATATATTCTTTATTAATTCCTTGTACCATGATATGAAAAAAACCAGAACGAAAAGTTTCTCTTGAAATTCTTGGCATAATTCTCCTTTTTGATTTTAAACATTTTGAAATAAATATTAGTAATTATATCAGTTTTATAAAATTTTTTCAACTATTTTTTATTGACATAAAATTATATTTTTCTACATTTTTATTATAGTGAATATTAATTTTTTTATATTAAATTTTTAGACCCGTCCCTAAAATTTAAATAAAAGGACGAGTCTTAAATTTTTAGACCCGTCCCTAAAATTTCCAAAATTAAATTTTTAGTACTCCCCCAATAGTTCTGTTCATGGCTTCGTCGTGGTCAGTTAGAATTGAGGCTCCACCTGCTAGTACTACGATGTCTCCTTCTTGTACATAGCCACGTCTTTTTGCTTCTTCTAGCCCCTCTGCTATTATGTCGTTTGGCTTATTTTTTCCTTTTATTAAGATTGGTGTTGTGTTCCATGCAAGTGCTAATTGGCGATAAGTTTTTTCATTATTGGTTAGCGCATATATTGGACAGGCTGGCAAGAAGCTTGCTAGCATTCTTGGTGTGTTTCCTGTTTCGGTATATGCAAAGATTGCTTTTGCTTTCATTTCCATAGCTGTTGTTGTTACACTATGGTTTAGGTTAAATTCATAATCTAAATCACTTAAGTCGTGTTCTCTTCTGGTGAATCTTTTCCAATATTTAATGTAACCTTCTACTGCACGTGCTATATTATTCATTGTTTCCACGCATTTTACAGGATATTTGCCCATTGCGCTTTCTCCAGATAGCATAATGGCTCCTGTGACGTCAAAGATAGCATTTGCTACGTCGCTTACTTCTGCTCTTGTTGGGTTTGGATTTTCTGTCATAGAGTCTAGCATTTGTGTTGCTGTAATTACTAATTTTCCTGCATCATTGCATTTTTGTATGAATCTTTTTTGCATGATTGGTACTTCGTAAAATGGAATTTCTACTCCTAAGTCCCCTCTTGCTACCATGATTCCGTCGCTTACTTCTATAATTTCATCTAAGTTGTCAATTCCTTCTTGGTTTTCTATTTTTGCAATAATTTTAATTTCTTTTCCACCATTTTCGTCTAGTACTTTTCTTATTGCTATTACATCTTCTTTTGACCTTACAAATGAAGCTGCTACAAAGTCAAAGTCTGCTTTGCATCCATCTTTTAAATCTTGAATGTCTTTTTCTTTTAATGATGGTAAGTTTACATGAGTTCCTGGTAAGTTAATGCTTTTTCTATTTCCAAGCATTCCTCCATTCATGACTTCACATACTACATCTTTACCTCTAATTTCTTTTACTTGTAATTCTATTTTTCCATCATCTATTAAAATTTGTGTGCCTACTTTTATGTCTTTATATAGTTCTTTATAGCTAATGCTTACTCTTTCTTTATTTCCTATTATATCTTCATTAACTAAAGTGAAAATATCATGTGCTTTTAATTCTACTGGCATTTGCTCTAATTTTCCTGTTCTTATTTCTGGCCCTTGTGTATCTAAAAGTAAAGCAACTGGCATGTTTAACTCTTCTCTTGCTTGTTTTATTGCTTCTATATATCCTTTTTGGTCCTCATAATTTCCATGTGAAAAGTTGATTCTTGCTACATTCATTCCTGCTAAAATTAGTTTTTTTAATGTTTCTACTTCTTTTGTTGCTGGTCCAATTGTGCATACAATTTTTGTTTTTCTCATATTTTTTATTTCCTCCTAAGCATTTTCTTTTTCTTTTTATTATATTCTAACCGATTTAAATTATATCATTATTATTTTTTTGCTTCAATAGTATTTCTAATTTATTTTTAATCACTTATTCAATTTTTATAACTTTGTTTCACATCAATTGTAATACAACAATTTCTAAATTATTTTTAATCTCAATATAGGTTTTTCAAACATATGTCACACTTTACTACAAACATTTATATTTATAATTCTCTTTGATATTTTTTTCTAAGGCACTTGTGCTTTTATGTAAGATATGATAAAATTACTTTATTGTTAGCAATATGCTATTTGTAACCAAAAACCTTACACTATAATTATAGGAGGGAAAAATATTATGAGTAACCTTTATGACACACTTGCACAGTTGCGCGATGAAAATCGTGCTGAACACAGAGGTTTGTATGAGAATGAAGTTTTTATTCAGTTAATTTCTATTGCATTTAACAACGAACTTCATCCCGATGAACTGCCTCAAGTATTTAAGATTTATAATGTTATGCTTTATCAGGAACAAATGGAAGCATTAATGAAGCGCATTAAACTTGATGTAACAGTAAATCTTATTGGGCATACCTATTCATTCGGGAATAATTTTGAAATTACTCAGGCAGAAAAGCCTCAGGGATAAACTCCCTGAGGCTTTTCTTTTAAAGTTTTCCACCAATATTGATATTTAACTTTTTTATTTTACTATCATAATTATTGATATTTAGCTTTTGTCTATTTCACAATCCATTTTACTAAATTCAAATTTTCAGAATCTAATAACATTTCGTGTTTTGGCATTACACGGAAGGTATAGCCATAATCTCCACCAGTAGTAAGTTCAATTTTTGCTTTATAAGTATATGTCCTTTCTTCTTCATTTCCTTCTACTAATTCCATTGGAATTACTGCAATTTTTTCTACTACCCCATTTTCTCTAATTTTTCCATAATATACTTGTGCTTCGATATTTTCTGGCATAATATGAGGAAGTTTTACTTTGCACGTTACTTCAATGTTGTTTCCTGCATCCATAACAATATTATCTAAATTGTTTCCTTCTGTAATTTGAATATCATCCCAGTTGTTATATAATTCTTGTTTAAAGCTATTGTATTTTGCTACTTCTTCTAAACTTTCATAATATTTATGGTAAAGGTTTGCAAGTGGCATGTATAATTGTGTTGTGTAATCTACTAACATTCTTGCTGTGCTATATTTTCCACCTGTGGACATGATAGAATTTTTCATGTATTCCATCCACTTTTTAGAAATACCATTTTCGTCTTTTTCATAATAAGCTGGTATAATTTTATTTTCTAAAATTTGATAAATGCTTTCGCTATCGGCATTATCTTGTATTTCATAGTTTTCATATTCAGCATTTGTTCCAATTGCCCAACCATTCTTTTGATTGTAGCCTTCTGCCCACCAACCATCTAGAATACTAAAATTTACAGCACCATTAACAGAAGCTTTTTGTCCACTTGTGCCAGAAGCCTCCATTGGGCGTCTTGGTGTATTTAACCAAACATCAACACCACTTACTAAGTAACGAGACATAGCAATATTGTAATTTTCTAGTAAGAATACTTTTCCTTTAAATTGTGGCTTCATAGATATTTCATGAATATATTTGATTAAATCTTGTCCTTCTTTATCTGCTGGATGTGCTTTTCCTGCAATGATAATTTGTACTGGTCTATCTGCATTATTTAGAATTTGTGTAATTCTTTCTAAATCACGGAATAATAAGGTTGCTCTTTTATAAGTTGCAAATCTTCTTGCAAAACCAATGGTTAGTGTATTTGGATTTAATTTTGAAGTAATTGCGTTAATTTCTTCGTAACGATAGCCACTTCTTCTAAGCCTTTCAGTAATATTTTGCCTTGCTACTTCCATTAGCTTTTGTTTTCTTTCCATATGTGCATTCCACAATTTTTCATCTGGAATATCTTCAATTTTCTCCCAAGTACTATCTTGGTAAATATGGTCTTGCCAATATGGCATTAAATATTCATTATATAATTCTTTTAAATTTTGACAAAGCCATGAACATGTGTGAATTCCGTTTGTTACATGCGTAATTGGAGATTCATCTGCTGCAATTTCTGGCCATACATCATTAAATAATTCTCTGGAAACTGCTCCATGAAGCTTGCTTACACCATTTTTCTTACCTGCTACTTTTAGGGCTAAAATTCCCATATTGAAGCCTGCATTTGGCTTTGGATCTGGTTCCATTCCCATTTTAAAGAATTGTTCTCTAGAAATTCCTAAGGCTTCCCATTCTTCTTTAAAATATTTTTCTACTAAGTCTAATGGAAAAATATCATTTCCTGCTGGAACTGGCGTATGTGTAGTAAATACTGTTTTAGAAGAAACAATATCTCTTGCCATTTCAAAGGAAACTTGCTTTTCTTTCATTACATTTTTGATTAATTCTATAATTAAGAAAGAAGAATGTCCTTCGTTCATATGGTAAACGGTTGGATTTAATCCTAAACTTTTTAGTAAGTTTACTCCTGCCATTCCAAGTACCATTTCTTGCTTAATACGCATTTCTTGGTCGCCACCATATAGGGTTGTGGTTACATTTCTATATTCTTCATGATTTTCTTCAATATCTGAATCCATTAAATACAAATTAACTCTTCCTACTTGTATTTGCCATACTTTTAAATACAATTTTCTCTTTGGAAATTTTAAAGAAAGAATTAAATCTTTTCCCTCTACATCTTTTACTGGTTTTATTGGAAGATGAGAAATATCTAATTTTCTATATTCAGTTTCTTGGTCTCCATAACCATTAATTTTTTGATGGAAGTACCCGTTTTTATATAACAAACCAACTGCAACAAGTGGAATACCTAAATCACTTGCAGATTTCAAATGGTCTCCAGATAAAATGCCAAGTCCACCAGAATAAATGGATAAGATTTGGTCTAATCCATATTCTGCTGAAAAATATGCAATTAAATCGTTTTTATTTTCTGGATAATTTCTAGAAAACCACGTTGATTTGCTATTTTGATAAGCTTCAAAATTTTCTACCATTTTATCGTAAGCTTTTAAAAAGCTTGGATTTTGAGAAGCTTCTTCTAATTTTTCTTGTGCTACTAGTTTTAAAAATTTAACTGGATTTTTTTCAACTGTTTCCCATAAATCTATATCTATTTGTTTGAATAGTCTTAAAAATTCTGTATTCCAAGACCACCATAAATTATTTGCAATTTTGTCCAATTCTTCAATTCTTTTTGGTAATTGTGGATTAACCGTGATTTTATTAAACACGTACATGTTTATTTTCCTCCTTTGTAACTTTAAAACATAATTTTTCGTAATTGAAAATTAGATTTTCTTCAACGAAAAATTTTCTTCTTTTGATAGTTTTATTATCTATTAACTTTCTTTATTTGTCAAACCTTTTTTCTACTTTTATAAAATTTTAATTTATTTTTTATTGTATATGTTTTCTTATTTTTCTACTTTTATAAAATTTCTTTTTTACTATATTCTTCTGGTTTTAAACCAACTGTTCCTCTCATATGATCTAATAATAGAATAAAGCAAACAGTTGATATACAGCCTATTATTATGGTTGTATAAGCTATTGGTAACACATCTACCATATAAGATGCACCAAATACTAGGATAGAAGCAACAATATTTTCGATTAAATTGTTTACAGTTGCAATTTTAATTCGTTTTTCGCTATTTGTAAAATTATTCATATATTGTTTTATTAGTACATAATATGGTCCTCTTACTGCATGTTGTATAGCAAAGAAAATTAAAACAAGTGTAATAGTAACAGGTTTGCTGAAATTGCACAATAATATTGTGCCTACCATAATGAAAGAAATAACAAATGGAAGAGATATAACAGTAAGAGTTTTATTATGGTATTTTTTATGGATTCTTCCTTGATTTTTAGCAGTAATTCCTAAAACAATTCCGAAAATAGCGATAATAATACCAAAATATTGCTCTGGTACTCCTATTTCTAATAAAATAGTATTTCTGATATTTTGCAAAATTTTAATAATTCCTATAAAAATAGCATTAAAAATAAGCAAGCTTTTTAATCTCTTTGATTGCCAAATACTCTTAAATCCAAATTTAATATTTTTAATTTCTTCCTTAATTTGCATTTTGCCTTTTTCTGTATGAACTTCTTCAAATTTAAGAGATAAAACTAGGGATATAAGCAAAATTACAAAACATAGTATCATTGGAATATAATGATTTACGACAAATAAAAATCCAGAAAGTACCGCAGAAATAGCATCAATATAATAATACTTTGACGTTGCTTTTCCATCTATTTTTGCAAAAATTACTCCTCTTTTTTCTCCGTGTTCTAAAGAATCGTATAACATATCTGTTTCGCAGGTACCTTTAACAATAAAAGAAAAAGCACATAATATTTGAGATATAATTATCATATTGAAATCAATTGCAAACATAATAATTAATATGTGAATAGCTAAAACAAGATTAGCAACAATTAAACTCTTTCTTTTACCTATTTTTTGAATCAATAAAGTGCATGGTATTTGCATACAAAATTTAAATAAAATATAAAAAGCATCTAATTTTAATACTTGTGCTGCACTACATCCCTTTTCTATGGTTAGGAATAGATAAATAATAGCATAATAGAATAATAAATCCCATGAAAGCGTTTTGTAAATGGGATATAATTTTATATTATTTTCTTTTTTTCTTTGTAATTCTTTTTCTTCTTTTGAATCTTCTTTTATTTCTTCTATTGTACTTTCGGTTTGCATTTGTTTTCTCCTATTTTATTTCTACCTGCATTATAACAAACCTTATTTTTTTGTGCAACCTTTTGTGTGATATTCTTTACATTTTTGTTCTAATAGTAGAAAATTACAAACAAATAAAGGCTACTATACGTTAACCGTATAATAGCCCCTATTTTAAATTGTCCACTAAAGCAGGACCTCTCTCATTTTTAATCGTCTACTAAGGCAAGACCTCTCCAATTTTAAATCGTCCACTATAGCAGGACCTCTCTCATTTTGATGTTTTTTATAACATCCTTCTTAGTATATTGATTATACTATATTATATTCTTATTTTCAAGTATTTTACATAATTTTCTTTAAAAATAATATTCTTCCAAAATATCTTGCATACAAGTAACACATTTTGCCCCTTGCTTAATTAAATCATTTGTTCCTTCTGCATTTTTATTCGTAATATTTCCAGGAATAGAAAATACCATTTTTCCTTGTTCTAAAGCAAAATCTACAGTTGACATGGTACCGCTTTTCTTTTTTGCCTCTATTACAATAACACCAGAAGATAATGCGCTAATAATTCGATTTCGGGCAGGAAAATTCATTTTTTCTGCTTTTGTTTCTGGTGGATATTCACTTACTATAATACCACCTTTTTCTACAATTTCTTTTGCTAGATTTGTATTTTCTTCAGGATAAATGCAATCAATTCCACTCCCTATAACAGCAATTGTTTTTCCATTTTCCTCTATAGTTGCCTTATGAGATATACTATCAATACCTCGTGCTAAGCCACTAATTGTTATAATACCTCTTTTAGCTAACCCTTTTCCTATTGCTGTTGCTACTTCTTTTCCATAAGTAGAATTCTCCCTACAACCAATTATAGCTAGTGAAAATTGATTTAAAATTGATTTATTTCCTTTTACATATAAACTAATTGGTTTATCATATAATTGTCTTAAATTTTTAGGATAAGCTTCATTTTGAAAAGTAATTAGTTCTATTTTTTCCTCTTTCATTTTTTCTTGTATTTCATCTAATTTTTCTCTATATTCTTGTTTTGAAATTTCCTCTGCTAGCTTTTCTCCTATACCTTCTATATGTTTTAATTCTTCTTTTTCGATTTTCCAAATTTCTTTAGGATTATGATAAATATTTAATAACCTTTGTGTTTTGATACTTCCTAATCCCGGTATTTTTGATAACCATATCCAATATTTTAAATCTTCCATTTTATATTCCTTTCTCACTTTGCTTTGAAGGTCACATAGTAATAAATTTTTATATTTTTTCCTCCGTCCCTAAAATATAAAAAGAGCCTAATTTTAATAATTAAGCCCTTTTATATAAATTTTATTTTTCTTAATATATACTTTTACTCTTTGTTTATATATATTATTACTTATTTTTCTTCTAAATATTTTGCTGCAATAACTACATTATGTAGTAACATTGCTATTGTCATTGGACCAACTCCCCCTGGCACTGGTGTGATATATGATGCTTTTTTTGCAACTTCTTCAAAATCGACATCTCCTACTAAACCAGTTTCTAATCTATTAATTCCAACATCAATAACAACTGCATTTTCTTTTACCATATCTTTTGTTACAAATTTTGGTTTTCCAATGGCAGAAATGACTATATCTGCATTTTTCGTAATTTCTCCTACATTTTTTGTTTTTGAATGACAGATAGTAACTGTTGCATCTTCATTAAGTAAGCATTGTGCTAGTGGTTTGCCTACAATGTTACTTCTTCCTAAAATAACTACATTTGCCCCCTGCAAATTGATATTATATTCTTTTAGTAATTTCATAACTCCATGTGGTGTACACGAAATAAAAGTTTGTCTTTTTAGTGTTAGTCTTCCAATATTAATTGGATGAAAGCCGTCGACATCTTTTCTATAATCAATTGTTTCAAAGGCTGTATAAATATCTAAAGGCTTTGGAATAGGACTTTGTAATAGAATTCCATGAATATCTTTTCTTTCATTTAATTCTTTTATTACTTTTAAAAGTTCTTCCATTGTAGTATTTTCTTTTAGTAAAAATTCTTCATATGCAATGCCTACTTCATTACATGCTTTGCTTTTATTTCTTACATATACTTTTGATGCTGGGTCTTCTCCTACCATGATTACTGCTAATTTTGGAATTATATTTTTTTGTTTTAATGTTTCTACTTCTTCTTTTACTTGCTCCCTTATTTTTTTTGCAAGTGCTTTTCCATCCATAATTATTGCCATATTTTTTTCTCCATTTCTTTTTTCAGTATATATTATGTTTGTGAAAACGTCAATAAAATTTGAATTAATTTATTTTATTTGAACAGAATCATATTTCATATCTTCTATTTTGATAGTACGATTAAATATATTAACCGTAACTTCTACTATTCCATAGCCATACTTATTTTCATTTTCTTTAATATTGCTTGTACAATATATTGTATCTAATTTTGCTTTATATTGTTCCAACATTTGCTTATCTGGCAAGCTAACATTTCCCACTCGATAGACTGTTGTAACAGAAGTTGGAATAAGAATATTTTTTAGTAAGTTTAATATATTTTTTGAGCCATTTGAGCAATGATGTGGTATTTTAAAAAAATCAATTGCATAAGAAAAAAAATCTCTACCATCTTGATTTAAATCCCTTTTTACAATATCTATACTATCATTTTCAATATCACTACATAATAATACTTTAAAATCTCCTAACGATAAGGATGACATTATAGATAAATTATTATGAGCATTATGATAGATATTCTCTCCTTTTAAGAAGTTTTTAGCGCTATATCTATCATTAATCTCCGATACTGGAGAATATGTATTGATATATAATGGATATCTATAACCATTCGTTTCATGTTGAAATTCCATTGTTTGTATTAAATTGTTACCAGCACATCCTTTTAATATTGGCTTATTGGAATCATCTTTCCTTAATGCAAATAATTCTCCAATTTTACCTACTGCTATTTTCACATCTCTATCATAATAAGAATCGTTAAATATATTAGTAGGATATAATATTTTAGTTTTACTATTAATTTTTTCTAATACTTTTTCTAACCCTTTGCAATGGTCTTTATCGGGATGAGTTAAGCATATTAAATTTAATTCTTCTATATTATATTCTTTTAATATATCTAATGTTAAGTTTGTAGTTGAACTTTCAAAGCAATCGATTACTGCTGAAAACTTCACTATATTATCTGCCATAACCAATATTACAATGCTTTCTCCCATTGGGCTGTAGCCAATAACAAATATTTTTAATATTAATTCTTCTTTTACTATATGGGTTGTTTTATATTCTTCTATATTGCTCATACTCCTTTTTATTTTTATAGGAAATTACTTTGCCAAATTCTGTTTCAGACGTTGACATTGATATAATATTTGGTTTGATATTTGTTGATTTTCTAATTGGACTTGATACTGTTATATTGGTGGTTGTTATTCTAAAATTATTTTCCATTATATATTTAATATCTCCTCATCTCTATAATTTTCGTTTTTTAGTTCTTGTAAAAATTTATATTTTAATGAATCTTTATATATTTCGAAAACGATGTCATTCATATTCATAATATTTTCAGTGTTATCTCTCATTTCATCATTATAAATATCTATATCTAACATAACTTGATATGCTTCTTTTTCTTGCTTATTTTCGTCTAAGAAAACTCCTTTTGCTGCTGTTACATTTTTATTTACTTTATATTCTTCGATTTTAAAAGTTTCTACTATATTTTTTACTTCGAAATTTATTGGTTTATTATTTATAAAATTTGTTAAACAAAATGCTGTTTCTTCTAAATAATTATTAATATTTTGTATATTTTTGATAAAAAATACATTAATTTTTCTAAGACCTATTCTATTAAAAGAAAAACCGACTCTTATTTCTGATAACACTTCTACTAATTTGCTAAATACTTTATAAATTTCTTCAAAGCTTTCATATTTATTATATGAAATTGTTAAAGTAGTAGCTTCTTTTGTAATATCAATTATGATATCTTTCATTTCATTTTTAAATGATGTATAGTTTTCAGTATTTGTGTTGATTGAGTTGGCTATATTATTAAGTTCATCCATATTTATATTTACATTATAGTTAGACATTGTATTGGAATTCATTTTGTAACTATTTTCTATTAAATATGGATAGATGCTTTCTATATAGTTTTGAATGTCTTTATCAAATAACATATCATGGTCTATTCTAATGATTGTTTGTCTAAGAAAATTAGATTTTAAAGATTGACGAGTTATAGTGTTTTTATCCATATAAATTTCTCCTTTTCTCTTAGTTTATTTTTCATTTATTATTTTATTCTGTATTATGTCAATTGTCAATATTTTACAATAATTTTCAATAAGAATCGTTCGACATTTTTCGACTTTATTATATATTACTTGCTTCAATTTCTAACTTTTTTCTTAGTATATATTATGTTTTAAAAATCGTCAATTGGTTTAGAAAAATTTGCTTATTAAATATTATATAAAAAAATAGTATAGTTTTTGCTAGTAACTATACTATTTAACATAACTATATTATATTGTTTTAAGCAGGTGATTTTTCTCTTTATCTAATACTATATTCCATACATTTTTATTAAGTTCACTAATATTTTTAACCTTTGTTGTTTCCTTTTTTTTAATTTTTTCTATTAATTCTATACTTAATTTTTAAAAAATTTCTTTAGATATGCTTGTGATTCTGTTAATAAAATTAGAATTGAAGTACAAAAAAACTTACCTAAAAGTAAAAGAATTTATTTTAAACATTCAAGAAAATTACTTCTTTCTAGGCAGTGTAATTTAAAAATAGATGACCAAAAAGACGAACTATCTTATATTTTAATAAATTACTCTGAAAAACTTCGTGTTGATTATAGAAAACTAGATATTCTACATTTAAAAACTAGAATTTTATTATTAAACAGATAAAAAAATAAATTTAATAACTTTAAATAGCCAATTTATTAATTGGTCATTTAAATATCCTTTCAATTACATATTTTCAGCTATTTTTAGATGTAAACATTAAATTTCATTAAAAAAGCTTAGGTAGAAAGCTTTCAAAGTTTTCTACCCTAACTATTGACATTCAACCAATTTTTTGTCTCAACTAATATTATAGAACCATTATTTATTTTAAAATATTACAAGAAAATTATTTTTTTGTTATATTAAAATCTTCTTTCCATAATTTTCCCAATTCTTCATCATACTTTTCAGGATAAATTCGTTCATATCCTTTACCATTGGTAAATGTCATCTCTCCAAAGTATATCTTGCCATCTACATTATATAAATCAACTCTAACATGTGGGAATCCTTCTGATAATGCCTTTACTACTCTTACCATCTCGTCAAAATTTTCAGGCTTACTAACATTTCTATTACTATTTGGAAAAAATTGATTCCATTCTTGTAATTGCCAATTCATGTCATAGACATTCCTTTTATGATTAGTATTTCTATCAATATCAACCCAACAATAATAAGGTTTACCATTAAAACATAAAAACTTATAATCATTTAATTCACCTTTTTTATCAACAACATATTTTTCACATATTATTTTGGGCTTTATATTAGAATAATGCATTTCATATCCTTTTCCAGCAAAAGCAAAGTTTTGATGTAACCAAAAGTTAAATTTTTTCTTTAATTTTTTTAAATTAATATCCTTTTTTGATTTGACAATAACATTTGTTCCACTTGCATGATTTGTTTTTAACACAAATTTATCAGGTAAAGATGAAAAATCAATTTCTTCAAAATTATTCCATACACCTAATAATGGAATTAAATATTTATCTCCAATTTTTTTCTTAACCCATTCTCTTACCATATATTTATCTGATAATAATGTTTTTTCTGGTGAAAGAGCAAATAATTTTGAATATTGAATTTTTTCTGTGTAGGTTTTTGGAGGGTTCGATAATCTATTTCCTGTTTTTTTATAATAATTATTATCAAGCAACTTTAACAAACTATCACTTTTTACAGCTTTTTCATATTTTTTCTTGTATTTTTTTTCAATATATTTTGAATATACTCTATATAAGGGGTCAAAATTTCTAATTATCATTTTAATTTTTTTCATAATTATTCTCCATTTTCTTTAATTTTTTAAATAAAAATATTTCTTATATTCCTTCAATACTGTTGATATATAAATCAACGACAAACATATATAAATTATAGAACCTATAAAAATTCTTATAAGTAAATTATAAATATTATTACTAAAAAAATGAATATTTATGATTGTAATATACATAATAATTCCAATAATCATAAATCCCACAATTTGTTTTAATTCTTTATTAATATTAATCTTTTTCTTTGTTTTTATAAACTGATACAAAAAAACAACAACTTCAGCTATTAAAGTAGAAAAAGCTGCACCGCTAGCTGATTTTATAGGAATTAAAATACTATTCAATATAAAATTAATTATTGCACCATAGCATACGGATAAAATATAAATTTTCTCTTCGTTTAAAGGAATTAAATACTGTGTCCTTATAACATTTGATAATCCAAGAAAAATAACTGTTGGAATCATATAATAGCAAAGATTAATACATGGTAAAAATCCTTTTCCAAAATATATTGGTATCAATAAATCTGCTATTCCCAAAATGCCAAAAATCATTGCAAATGATAAAAATCCTGTAAAAACAATTGACGTATGTAAATATTCTTCCCTTTTTTTTATATTTCCGTTTGCATGTAACATTGAAATTCTTGATAACATAACGGTTCCAAGTGCTGTAATAAAAGCTACTGGAATATTAACAATTTTTTCAACATTTTCATAATACCCTAAATTTAATTTTGAAGAAATACTACCTAGCATGATTTTATCCATATATTTGTAAATACTTACAGCAATAACTGGAATAAATAATTTAAAATTTCCAGGCAAATGATTCTTCATTGATTTTAAAATATTTACTTTTACAAATTGTACATATCTCTTTAATCTTATCCAAAGTAATAATTGAGATATTAAAAAACTGATTGACATAATTAAGCAATAGATTTTGATATCACTATCAGAATGAATAAAACTAAATATCAAAATAGTTGTTATAATCTTAATCAATATATTTTTTCTTAAAACACTTTTAAAGTCTTCTATTCCAAAAAAGAACCAAGTAATATCAAATAGCGATGATAAAACATAAAAGCTAAAAATAACAGAATATATATTAAATTTTGATATTGTAAGATAACACACATAAAGAATTATGGACAAAATAGCAAAAATAAATTGTACGCAATATATTTCGCAAAATGTCTTTGATAACACTTCCTTTGATTCATTTAATTTGGATGATATTACTTTTGTTCCATAATTACTTAATCCAAGTGCTGCAAAAGATACAAAATAATATGCAATAGAATAATTATATGAATAAATACCTATCCCATTTGCGCCTAGTGTCCTTGATAAATAAGGTGCAACTATTAACGGAAAACACAAAACAAAAAATTGATATAAAAAATTGTATATAACATTCAACTTAAGCTTACTCATTTTTTACCTCCGTTTCAATTTCTTTAACAAAATTAGGATATTTTATCAACATTTTTTCTAATTGTTCATCATTTTTTGAATTTTTAACATTTTCATTACACAATTTCTTATTATTTTTTATTAGCAAATCTATAAATACAAAATGATGATAATCATCAAGTTGCACTGATTTAATACCACTCAAAACAGAATTAAGTTTTAACCATAAATCATCAGCACTTGGGCATAAATTCATGAAATCTTTATAATTTAACAATCGATCTTTTTGAAAACAATTTTTAGGATAAAATATTCCTGCACAACCAATAGGCAATATATCATAGCGTGGTTCACATTTTTTAGTGTTTATTTTCCAATTTTTGTATAAATCTACCTTATGATTAAAAACTGTTATTTTATCTGCCCATAAACAACAAATTGTATTTTTATATTTAAATTGACCATTAAAAAATATTTCAATTAAATCTTCAGGATAAATCATATCATCATCAACTGTAATAAAATCGCAGTTCATATCTTTCACAGTATAAAAATACTTTTTATGAGATTTAAAGTCTTCATCAACAAACTTTATATTTAGTAGCTCTTTTTCACATAATTTTTTTAATTTTTTAGGTAAGTCCTCATATCCATTAAATTGTTTTAAAGATAAATAAAGAATAATTTTTTTAGGCATAACATTTTGTCTTAATAATGACTCTATTACTAAATATATTTTTTTTATTCTTGTTGGAAATGATGTTAGTGACACTATTAAATTAGATTTACTATTTAATTTCTTTCTTTTAGTTATTCTTATATACAGAGGATAAAAAATATTAATTATTAATTTAAAAAATCTATAATAATAAATATAAATTTTAGATTCATATTTTCCATCTAAAAAATGGTATATTTGTGATATCATATTTCACCTAATAAATCATTTTATAGAAATAGTAATTATTCTATAATTGATTAATCCTTTCTATTTAATATTTATTATACAATTAGTTGTATAATATAGTTTATAAATTTTGTTAGAATGATTAATTTAGTATAAATTCACTTTCAATTTTAGTTATTTTTTTAATAAACAATTGATATTCCAATATAATAGGCTGACATTAATATATCAAAAAAGAATAAATTAAAAATAATTTTTAATGCATTCTTTGAAATTTTCCCATTTTTCAAGCCATTACCAACAATATCAGATAATGGAATAAAAATCATAAAATATGATAATAGTACTACTCTAAATGCCAATTGATAATTTTGAAAAAATAAAAGAAATAACAAACTTAAAAAAATGCCATTTTGAGTAATTGAAGAAATAGTAGAAATCATATTTCTATGCTTATCTAATATATCTACTTTATTTAATAGCTTAACTAATTTATAACTCATATAAATCGGATAAACATTTATTAATATGTATAAAAATCTCATAACAGGAATATCTGAAAAAGATGAATTTTTATTTGTCATGTAATATTGAAATTTAAATAAAAGCTTAAAGTTAGAATTACTTAAAAATGATAAATCAACAAATTTCAAAAGTATAAAAAATATAAATATAAGCATATAAAAAATAAGAATTAATTTTTTATTTTTTAATTTAGCAAATAGTTTAGTCAATAATTCTAAAATTAAGAAGAATATACTTGAATAATGAAAGCAAAATGCAATAAAATAGAAAAAGTATTTAAAAAATTTTTTATTACAATAAAATCCAATACATATAAAAGAAGCAGCAATAAAGAATCTTGTTAAGTCAAAATGAAACATCATTTCTATCATAAATAAAAAATAAGCTATTAATGGATAATTAGTTTTTTTACAAATAAAGTAAAAAAATATAAGACTAGAAATTGAATAAAATATCAATTGACATTGTTGAAAAGTAAAAAGCATATTTTTTGATATAAATAATATCAAAAAATATAAAGGCTCATATTCATAAGAAAATAGGGATGGTAATTCTAATCTTCTTAATAAGTGGTCTACAGTAAAATAGTCATATGATTGAATATAATTTTTAATATCCATACCTAAAGTTCTATACGAATATAAAAAACAAAATACTGCCATAAATAAAAACACAATAATTTTTTGTTCCTTTTTCTTAATCTTATAACTAATGAATGAAAATAATATAACTATAATTATTGTTATCCAAAAAATAATAAATTCTATTTGTTTATTCATAATTTTACCATTCCTTTATGTTATCTAAATACTTATCTGATACTTTTGAATCGGAAAACTCTATTGCTGTTTTGACTGCATTCATTTGCATATTTTCTTTTTCTTTATTATTCAATTTTTTTATTATATTTATCACGTTAGCTAAATCATTCTCATTACCTTGTTCAGATAAATAACCATTAATACCATTTTTAATAATACCATCAACACCACCATTTCTAGATGCAATAGTTATACATCCCATTGCCATAGCTTCTAAATAAACCATTCCAAATGTTTCATTGTTACTAATCATAATAAAAGTTTCAGCTTTTGAAAGGAAATCAAAAACTTCTTTTCTGCTTATTTGTCCCAAAAAACAAACATTTTTTTCAATATTTAACGATTTTGATAAATTAATGAGAGATTTTAATTCTCCTCCTACACCAATTACTTTCAATTCAAAATTTTTTTGAGGAAAAGCTCTTGAAAGTGCTATTAATATTTTATCAACATTTTTATATTTAACTAATCTTCCAACATATATAAATGAATTTTTTTTCTTACTTGGTAATTTGTCTTTATATTTATATGCAAGCTCATCTGGCACACCAGAATAGCATACAAATGGTTCTTTTTTTAAGTTTAGAAGATTTTGAACATCTTTACTACTTTTTAATGACCTACAACCTATTGCATCAATATTTAATATTTTTTCTTTTAATGCTAATTTTTCTATATTGTATTTCGTACAATCATTATGAAATACTAGTGAAGTTCTTGCATTATAAAATTTTTTTAATTTTATAATAATATCAATTTGTGGATTTACCCAATGAGAAATAATAATATCTGGTTTAAAATGATTATCTTTTAATGTTTTAACAATAATATCAACTTGTCTAGTTATTTCTCCTTTTCGAAATTTTGAATGTGGAATTATTTTCTTCATAGGAAATCTATATATTTTGACACCATTTTCCACTCTATATATATTTTTTATTGATTCCTTTTTTGGAACATTAAAACCTAATCTAGCTGCTAATTTCTTTTCAAATTTTTTTGATAATTTATAAAAAAATTTTGGGAATCTACTCGAATTTTGAATTACTATAACATTATTACCCTTTTTAACCCATTGTTCACAAAAATATTGTACAGTATATGTTGCAGGAGTTTCACCATCATCTGGTTGTGGATATACACTTGTTAATGCTAATATATTCATCTTATCACCACTTTCATATTTCTTTCTAACTATTGACATTCAACCGTACTTTTTATCAGTACTTTTATGATTTTTTCACTTTGAAATAAGTATTTAAATCCTTACATAATATTTTTTTATTAATCTTCACTATATAAATCTCTAGTATATACTTTATCTTTTACTTCTTTTATACTTTCATCTATCCTATTAGCTAAAATAACATCTGCTTTATTTTTAAACTCATTAAAATCATTGATTACTTTGCATTCATTAAATGTATTCTCTTTTAATGTTGGTTCATATATAATAATTTCAATGTTTTTATTTTTTAGTCTTTCAATAATACCTTGTATTGCACTACATCTGAAGTTATCAGAATTTGTTTTCATAGTTAATCTATATATTCCTACTACTTTAGGTTCTTTTTTCATTATCATATTTGTTATATGGTCTTTTCTGGTATCATTTGATTTTACAATAGCTTCTATTAGATTTTGTGGCACTTTACTATAATTTGCTAATAATTGCTTTGTATCTTTTGGCAAACAATAACCACCATACCCAAAGGATGGATTATTATAATGAGTTCCTATTCTAGGGTCTAACCCTACTCCTTCAATAATATCTTGTGTATTTAATCCATTTATCTCTGCATATGTATCTAACTCATTAAAATATGATACTCTTAATGCTAAGTATGTATTGGCAAATAGTTTAACCGCTTCTGCCTCTGTACTATTCATATATTTTATTGTTACATCTTGTTTTAATGAACAATCCTTTAATAAGTTTGCAAATATTTCTGCTCTTTTACTTTTTTCTCCTACTATAATTCTTGATGGATATAAATTATCGTATAAAGCTCGTCCTTCTCTTAAAAATTCTGGTGAAAACATTATATTATCTATATTATATTTTTCTTTCATGTTTTCTATAAATCCTACTGGTATTGTTGACTTTACTACCATTGTTGTGTCGATATTCATACTAATTACCTTTTGTATAATATCTTCTACACTTGATGTATCAAAATAATTTGTAACATCATCATAATTAGTTGGTGTACTTATTATTACATATTGAGCCCCATTAAAAGCATCTTTATAATCTAGAGTTGCTCTTAAATTTAGATTTTTAGTTTGTAGATATTCTTCTATTTCTTTATCTTTGATAGGTGATATTCTATTGTTTATCATCTCTACTTTTTCTGGTACTATATCTAATGCAACTACTTCATTTTTTTGACTTAATAGTGTTGCTAATGATAGTCCTACATATCCTATTCCTGCTACTGCTATTTTCATAATTTCTTTATTCTCCTTTTTTATCTGAAATATTATACCGTTATTTATAATAAAGTTATCAACAACTAAATTTAATTATCTATATTTGACTTATATTTTTAAAATAAATATGTTTTTTCTTTAGATTTTTCATTTTTTTCTTTTAATTATTTATTGGTTGAATAAACCTCAGTCTTTTTATCTTTGAGCTTTTATGTCACACAAATCTATAAGAATAAACACATATTGAAGCTTATCATCATTATTAATATTTTTGAAAAGTGGTATTTTTATATTTTATGTTGGCATTGATATTGTTAAAAATGCTTACTATTTTCAAAATATTTATTTCTAAACTTTCTAATTTTAATAAAAAATATACTCATCTATTTCTGTAATTTTTTTTTACAAAGCTCATATTCTTTACATTTACTTATACTCTTTTTCACTCTTATCATTTGTTCATAGTTCTTTGGCTCATGCTTTTTCTCTTTATTTGGTATTTTTTATAAATTTCTAATTCTATCGTCATTCCGTACAGACTTATTACACTTCTTTTTATATCATGCTTTTCTTAATTTTACTCACATTTTCTTATTTATAATTTAATACATTTTTCTATATTTTTTCTTCTTTTTTATTAAAATCATAGTCGTTATGTCATCTATTTTTTTCACACAACCTATTTTTCGTTTTTCCATACAACTCTATTTACTATGCTTGTATAACTTTGAATTATTTTAACCACTTTTATACTAACATTCTGTTCTACATAATCTGGGACTGGTATTCCAATATTGTTATCCTTATTCATTTCTACTGCCGTATCAACTGCTTGAAGTAAATTTTTTTCATTTATTCCTGCTAAAATAAACGTTGCTTTATCTAGTGCTTCAGGTCTTTCAGTACTTGTTCTAATACAAATAGCTGGAAATGGCTTTCCTATACTTATATAAAAACTTGATTCTTCTGGAAGAGTCCCTGAGTCACTTACTACTGCAAATGCATTCATTTGCAAATTATTGTAATCATGAAAACCAAGTGGAGAATGCATTATTACTCTTTCATCAAGCTTAAAGCCACTTGATTCAAGTCTTTTTTTACTTCTTGGGTGACATGAATATAGTATTGGCATATCATACTTTTCAGCCATCTTATTGATAGCAGTAAATAGATTTTCAAAGTTTTCTTTAGTATCAATATTTTCTTCTCTATGAGCAGAAAGTAAAATATACTTTTTAGGCTCTAGTTTTAATCTAGTAAGTATATTTGATGCTTCAATATCTTTGATATTATTTTGCAATACTTCTGCCATTGGAGATCCTGTTACATATACTCTTTCTTTAGGAAGACCACATTCATGTAAATACTTTCTAGCATGTTCTGAATAAGCTAAATTCACATCAGAAATAATATCAACAATTCTCCTATTTGTTTCTTCTGGTAAACATTCATCTTTACATCTATTTCCTGCTTCCATATGGAATATTGGTATATGTAATCTTTTTGCACTTATAGCAGATAAACAACTATTTGTATCTCCTAGTATTAGTAATGCATCTGGTTTAATTTGTTCCATTAATTTATAGGAAGTGGCAATAATATTTCCAACTGTTTCTCCTAAATCATTACCTACTGTGTCTAAATAAACTTCAGGATTTTCAAGTTTTAAATCTTTAAAAAAAACACCATTTAAGTTGTAATCATAATTTTGACCCGTATGAGCTAAAATGCAATCAAAATATTTTCGACACTTTGTTATAACTGCTGATAACCTTATTATTTCTGGTCGAGTTCCCACTATAATAAGCAATTTTAATTTTCCGTTTTCTTTCCACTTAATGTTACTGTAATCTTTTATCAGTTTCACTTTTTTCCTCCTTCATTACATAAGTATCCGGTATATTAGGGTCAAACAATTCATTAGCCCAAAGTATTAAAACTAATTCACCATCTCCAATATTATTGATGCTATGTTGATATCCAACAGGTATAGTTACATATTGTAATTTATCTCCACTTACTTCAAATTTATATTTTTCATGAGTTATTACATGTTCAAATTCAATTTTTGCTTTACCTTTAATTACAATAAATCTTTCCATTTTAGTATTATGATAATGTCCACCGCGAACAATATTAGGATTTGTTGTTGAAACTGACACTTGGCCTGCTTCTTTAGTTCTAAATAGCTCGCAAAATACACCTCTATTATCTCTATGCTCTTCTAAATCAACTACTAACTCTTCTAAAGGTACATAACTTATATAGGTAGCATATAAATCTTTAGTAAATGTATCACCAGTAGATGGGACCATAATTCCCCTATCATTATTTTTAAAAGATTTAATTAAAGATAATATATTTCCTAATGATTTTTTGTAAGTAGTAGGAACAATACAATACCTTCCATCTTTAGTTTCTTCATTATTTAAACATTTAATAAGTTCTGCACAAACATCATCTATATATGCTAATTGTAATTCCTTTGAAGGAACATCTATACTTACCTCTATATTATGTGAAATATTATAACACCAAGTGGCTATTACGCTATTATAGTTAGGTTTACACCACTTTCCAAACAAATTTGGAAATCTATATACAAATACTTTTACATTATTATCTTTGCCATAGTTAAATAATAATTCTTCGCCAGCTTTTTTAGACTTGCCATAATCATTGTCTAGTTCAGCTTGAATAGATGATGATATCATTATTGGGCATTTATTATTATTTTTTTTTAGATATTCTAATAATGTTGTTGTAAATCCAAAATTACCTTCCATAAATTCCTGTGGATTTTGTGGCCTATTTATTCCAGCTAAATGGAATACAAAATCACAAGTTTTGGTATATGCATCTAATTCTTCTAATGTATTATCTATATCAAATTTATATATTTCAATATCATCATTTAAACTTAAATTGCTTATTAAGTTTTTTCCTACAAACCCATTTGAACCAGTTACTAGTACTTTCATTAACTTCTCCTTATTTACAATCATTAAATAAATCTAATTTTAGTAATAATTTTTTCATTTCTTCTATATTAAGTCTATAAGTATTGTGTGAATTGTAATCAACAATATTTTCTATATCAGCATTTCCCTGATCTACATACTTTTGGTAATTTAAATTTCTATTATCTGCAGGGATTCTATAGTAATTCCCCATATCCTCAGCATTAACCATTTCTTCTTTTGTTACTAAAACTTCAAAAAGTTTTTCGCCATGTCTTGTTCCAATACAATTGATAGGTAAATCACTATGTTTTAATTCTTTAACAGCCTTTGCTAAAGTATCTATTGTTGCAGCAGGAGCTTTTTGAACAAATAAATCTCCTTGTTTTCCATTTTCAAAGGCATATATAACCAAATCTACAGCATCCTCTAAAGTCATCATAAATCTAGTCATATCTGGATTAGTTATAGTTAAAGGCTTGCCTTGTTCAATTTGTTCACAAAATAGAGGAATTACACTTCCACGCGAAGCCATAACATTTCCATATCTTGTTCTACAGATAATTGTTTGGTTAGTTCTTAAATCTCTTCCTTTAGCTACAGCCACTTTTTCCATCATTGCCTTACTCATACCCATAGCATTAATTGGATAAGCAGCTTTATCTGTTGATAAAACAATTACCTTTTTTACATTATGATTAATAGCTGCTTCTAAAACATTTTCTGTACCTAAAATATTAGTTTTTACAGCTTGAATAGGATAAAATTCACAACTAGGTACTTGTTTTAAAGCTGCTGCATGAAAAATATAATCTACTCCATCCATAGCGTCATCAATACTTCTGTAATCTCTTACATCGCCTATGTAAAATTTAATTTTATCATTTTTATATTTAATTCTCATATCTTCTTGTTTCTTTTCATCACGAGAAAATATTCTAATCTCTTTAATATCCGTATCTAAAAATCTTTTTAATACTGCATTTCCAAATGAGCCAGTTCCTCCGGTTATCAATAATACTTTATCTTTAAAAATGCTCATTTATTTTTTCCCCCTTAACTTTTTTTAATTCTTCGACTAATTTATTTAAGAATTTTTCTTTAGAATAATTTTGCTCATAGTATTTATATGAATTTATTCCTAATTCTTCTTTATTTTCACAGTTTATAAATCTAACTATGTTTTCTGCTAATTCATCCGCATTGTCTGCACTTCCACAAAACCCACAATTTGCTTCTTCTATTACAAGTTTAGTTTCTCCATTAGCAGCACCAATTATTGGCTTTCCTGCAACCATATACGATTGAATTTTTCCGGGCAATGTTTTTGATATTAAAGATTTTCCAGATAAAGTTATTAACATGGCATCAGCCATTTTATAATATCTTATCATTTCACTAAGAGGCTTTCTTCCATGCATAATAATGTTATTTAAATGTAATTCAGCTATTTTCATACAACAATGTTTATATTCTGACCCATCACCTATAATATGAAAAATAATTTTTCTATTATTTTTTAAAATATTTGCAGCCTCTAATATAGTATCAATACTTTGAGCCTTTCCAATATTTCCAGCAAATACCAGATTTATTTCTTCATTATTATTGATTTTTTTACACTCTTCTTTGTCAAATATTTCTTCAGCATATTGTGGCAAATAAAATATTTTTTCATCTGCAATATTAAAATTTTCTTTTAAATAATCTTCAAACATTTTAGAAGTAATTAAAATTTTGTCACATTGAGTATATATTTTTTTTGAAACCTTGTGAAAATATTTAAATATCAATGATTTCTTTTTTATTCCTCCTACCGTTAAACTTTCTGGCCAAATATCTAAACAGTACAAAATAAGTTGTTTATGATGTTTTTTCTTATATACTATACCAGCATTTGCCATCATTATTGGAGACAATTGATTAACAAAAACAACATCATAATCTTGTTTTATTTTTTTTGCATATAAAACTGAAGATAAAGCAAAACTATAATAATTTAAAATTCTCATTATTGCTCCTCTTTTTCTTGGAATAGTATAGCATCTATGAATTTTTACACCGTTTACTGTTTCATTAACATGATCCTTGTTTTTATATCCATCATATATATCACCCATAGGATAATTTGGATAACCAGTTATCACGGTTACTTCATGACCGGCAATAACAAGTTGTTCACATATATCAGTAATTCTTAGTGGTTCCGGATAATAATATTGACATACAACTAATATTTTCATCATTTCAACTCCTATTTTGAACACTTAATAATTTTATTACAGAGCCCTAATTTCTAACATTATATTGCTTTTGAATAACTTTCTTGTTTCTTTAAATCTTCAATTTCTTCCTTTATTCCCTGTTCTGATATTTCTGCATTTGTCTTTTTAAACACTTGTACAATAGTTTCAAAAACAAGCTTTATATCTAACCACAAACTTATGTTATCTACATACTCTAAGTCATACTCTATTTTTTTAAAGATATTAATTCCGTTTCTCCCTTTTACTTGAGCTAAACCTGAAATTCCTGGTAATACACTTACCCTTCTTTTTTGCTCATCTGTAAACCATTCATAGTATTCTGGAATCCATGGTCTAGGCCCAATAAAACTCATATCTCCCTTTAAAATATTTATTAATTGTGGAAGTTCATCAATGCTTGTCTTTCTTATGAATTTTCCTACTCTTGTAACCATTTGTTCATGTGTTAATGTTCCATCTAATTCTTTTCTGTTTGTTTTCATACTTCTAAATTTATATGTATAAAATGGTTTGCAGTTTTTACCTATTCTTTTTGACTTATATATAATTGGTCCTTCTGAATCTATTTTTATTGCAATCGCTACTACTATAAAAATTGGTAACAATAAAATTAGTGCAATTGTAGAAAATAGAATATCTATTCCTCTTTTTATGTATTTATAACCCTTTTTCATGTTTGTCCCCTCTTTTTGAAATGATTCAATTTGGCATCTCTGAATATTGTTGGATTACTCCGTTCTTTATTTACACTTTGACTATGTAAAATTGCGATATTCAACACATGCAATAAAGCATATAGTTTTATTGCATACCTAAGTGTTTCTTCTTAGGATTTGAATTCTATTCAAATTTAATTTTTAGTTTTAAATTTATTTTGAAATTATTTGCCAAATTTTTTTAAGCACATGATTGCTATATTCATTGCTGAATTAAAAAAATAATCTCCTTGATGCCCATTCTCACAATTGTATTTGCTTCCGTTCCTTTTGATATTTGTCCTACATATATAGCACTTGCTTGCAGTATAGTTTCTTCTTACTTTTGTAATGAGAATTCCTTGTTTGAATGCCTTATATTGTAAATAGGAAATAATCCTTTTTCTTAGATAAATTGGACTATACTTTCCTACTTTCTTGCCAAAATGCTTACTTACATCTTCTTCCATGTCTGCTATAGCAATAATTGGAGCATTGTTTTCAATACAAAAATTAATAATTTCTTTACTTACTTTGTGAGCATAATAATCACTTATGTTGTTTAATTTTTCCCAATAATGTTTATGGTCTCTTTGTGAAAATTTTTGTCCATTTTGTTTATGTTTTTTAATTTTTGCTAATATGGTGTGTGTTGCATTTCTATATTCGTTTCCACCTTTAATAAATTTTGCTTTTATTATGTTTTTGCTTTCATCAAGTACCACACATATAGCAAAACTATCTGTGTTTGAAAACGAAATGCCACATACTTGAATATGTTCTTGTTGCATCCTTTCTTTTATTGGTGTTACATCTTCTATTTCTTCTTTTACTGGAAGATGAAGCATAACAAGGTCTTTTTTTACAACAATACTTGGTGATAGAATCTCTGCATTTTCATTAATTTTTCTACCTTTTATTTTGGTTGGAAACCATCTCCAACTTTCGCCATCAAAAAGTTTTATTGTGATTCTATCTTCATATAAGTCTTTATACATTCCTTTGTAGAGCATAATTGAAGAATGAAATGCTGTTGCTTTATTAATCGTTATCTTTGTTTTTTGTTTTTCATTTAATGAATTCCTAAGCAATTCTGTATTTTCTAGATTATTACTTGACATTTTATTATTAAGTGCAGTTTGATAACTTCTAACATATCCGATTGCTTGATTGATAGCTGCTCTCCTTAAGTACATAGGAATATCTTGTTCTATATAATCTTTTGGCTTTTCTCCTGTTTTACTTTTGATTGTTAATTTTTCTAACTCTCTCAAACAATTTTGATTTGATAGGTTTAAAAATTCTAAATTGTCAAATAATAAGTTGTAGTACTTTAGAATTGTTTCGTTATAAATTACTTCAGTATTTTTGATGTAATTTAAATGATTTGTATAAAGTCGTATTTTGTAAGTTGTAGTATAAAACCCGCTTTTTGACTGCATTTTCTTCCATTTGCTATCACCTAATTTTTTTTCGTAAAGTTAATTCCTTTACGAAATACTTTTAGGCAAAAAGAAAAAACTATTATGAAATGAAAATTTGTATTTCACTTCATAATAGTTTTTATAGTTTTTCCAAATAAATTTTTTTCGTTTTTAAAGAAGAATGAACATATTTATTTAAAGTAATATCAACGCTTGCATGTCCTAAAATTTCACTTAAAGATTTTACATCCATTCCTATTTCAATACAGTTTGTAGCAAATGTATGTCTTAATGCATGAAAGTTATATTCCTTTATATTACATTCGTTCAGGCATTTTTTAAACATATATTGATAATTTCTAGGTTCTATAAATTTGTTATTTTCCCCTGTGAGAAAAAATTCATCTCCATTAAACTTATTGTTATTTTTTATTTCTAATAAAAGGTTATGGAGTTTTTTTGAAATTGGTATTTCACGAATCGATTTTTTACTTTTTGGAGTATCTATTAAAATAATTGTATTATTTTTATCCTTATAAATTCTTTGCATTGTTTTATTAATAACTAAGGTATCTCTTTCTAAGTTAATGTTTTTCCATGTAAGAGCACAAATTTCTCCAATGCGTATTCCTGTATTCAAGCAAATTAGAATGCCAATATTACGGAATGTTGCATTTTTATAACACATTTCTTCTAATTGTTGTTTCTCTTTTTTACTTAAAATTTGGATTTCTTCTGGTTGATATTTAGGTAGTGTTATTAAATCTAGTTTAAAATCAAAATTATATTTTCTTTCTGCATATTTTAGAATTGATTTTAGTACAATGATAATATCTTTTGCCGTTTTAGGTGATAAACTATCTATCAGTTTATCGATAAAAAGATTAAAATCATAATGTTGTAGGTATACTATTTTTTCCTTTCCTAAGCTAGGCAATATATATTTTTTTATAATATACTGGTAACGATAATAAGTAGATTCCTTTAGTTTACATCTTTTGTAGAGTAGCCAACTATCAATAATTTCTTCTAATGTTATTGATTTATTCTTTTTTACTTTTAGTGTTAAAATGTTCATTTTAAATTACATCCCTTTCTGGCTTTGCTCACAAGGCAAACATAGCAACGAAAGATTATTTCTTTCAAACTAGTTTTTATCCTTATTTTGCCTCTGTCTGTGGGCAACTTAGTTTAAAAATTTTATTTATAAATTAGTTTTCTTTCGTTATTTAAAAGGTTATACTTACAAAATTATACTATAATAGCTAATTTTGATTTTTTTATATATTGCATTATGAAAACATATTTCTACTTATTTTTTGACGAAATTTATAGAAAAAACTTGCTTTTTGTTTTCTTTTCAGCTATAATAGTTTTGATGTTCGTAAAGGAATTAACTTTACGAAATTTTTTGTATGTAAAAGTATATGATTTCAAATTAAAAAATGAATATAAAAAAAACACATATGCTTTTTTCATATGTGTTTCTTTTTATCATTAACTAATTTTATTTAATCTTTACTATATAAATCTCTAGTATATACTTTATACTGTACTTCTTTTATACTTTCATCTATTCTATTTGCTAAAATAACATCTGCTATATTCTTAAACTCATTAAAATCATTGATTACTTTGCATCCATTAAATGTATTTTCTTTTAATGTTGGTTCGAAAATTACAATTTCTACATTTTCATTTTTTAATCTTTCAATAATTCCTTGTATTGCACTACATCTGAAATTATCGGAATTTGTTTTCATAGTTAGTCTATATATTCCTACTACTTTAGGTTCTTTCTTCATTATCATATTTGTTATATGGTCTTTTCTGGTATCATTTGATTTTACAATAGCTTCTATTAGATTTTGTGGCACTTTACTATAATTTGCTAATAATTGTTTTGTATCTTTTGGCAAACAATAACCACCATAGCCGAAAGATGGATTATTATAATGAGTTCCTATTCTAGGGTCTAATCCTACTCCTTCAATAATATCTTGTGTATTTAATCCATTTAATTCTGCATAGGTATCTAATTCATTAAAATAAGATACTCTTAATGCTAAGTATGTATTGGCAAATAGTTTAACCGCTTCTGCTTCTGTACTATTCATATATTTTATTGTTACATCTTCTTTTAAAGAACATTCTTTTAATAAGTTTGCAAATATTTCTGCTCTTTTACTTTTTTCGCCTACTATTATTCTAGATGGATATAAATTATCGTATAAAGCTCGTCCTTCTCTTAAAAATTCTGGTGAAAACATAATATTATCTATATTATATTTTTCTTTCATATTTTCTATAAATCCAACTGGTATTGTTGATTTGACTACCATTGTTGTATCGATATTCATACTAATTACCTTTTGTATAATATCTTCTACACTTGATGTATCAAAATAATTTGTAACATCGTCATAATTAGTTGGAGTACTTATAATAATATATTGTGCTCCATTAAAAGCATCTTTGTAATCTAAAGTTGCTCTTAAATTTAGATTTTTAGTTTGTAGATATTCTTCTATTTCTTTATCTTTGATAGGTGATATTCTATTGTTTATCATCTTTACTTTTTCTGGTACTATATCTAATGCAACTACTTCGTTCTTTTGGCTTAATAGTGTTGCTAATGATAGTCCTACATATCCTGTTCCTGCTACTGCGATTTTCATGTGTTTCCTCCTAATTTATGTTTGAACTTTTATTTTATCTCTATATTTATTTATACTATATTCTACTACTTTATTAATAAATCTTCCTATAGTTGCTTGTCTTAATATATCAATAATTATACATATTATAAATACACTTATTATGGAAATTATTGCATTTAAAATCAAATATTGTGAATTTATATATGCATTACACTTAAAAATATCTTTCCATATAATTGGTCTAATAAACATATTTTCATGTATTAAATATATTCCTAATGTTGTACTTGCTATTTTATTTATATTCTTATTATAAAAAATTTTTATGTTTTTAAAACTCATAAAGATAAATATGCTACATAATACAGTTGGTATAGAATTTTCTTTAGTAAAGTAATATATATGAGAACTTATAGATTGCATTTTAGTTCCAATAAAATCTATAACTACAACTGATATCATAAGTAGTGCATACATAATAATAGTTAAAATTACACTTACCCTTTTACTATTAAATAAATTATTAGGAAATTTATTAATATAAGCTCCAATCATATATAATGTAATAAATAAAATAATTCCATGTACGCTAACTTCTGAAGTTGAAATTGTTGGAATTATAATTTCTATAAATATTAATATAATAAGTAAATTTTGAAAAAATTTCTTTTCTACCATATTAATGAATTTATTGATAAAAGGTGATAATAAATACAAAACAATATAGGTAGTAATAAACCAATAATTTCCAAATGTTACTGGAAAGAATGATTTTATTATATTTTTAAAATTTAATTCTGTTGGTTTCAAAATATATTCTAAAGTCAAACCCAATAACGAATATATAAACACTTCTATTATTAAGTTAATTAATTTACTCATTTTAAATTTTGAATTAATCATACAATATCCTGATATTAAAACAAAACAATCAACACCTATTTTTGCCCCTATTTGTAACGCTCTAATGAAAATTCTATTAAAATTTATATCTTGTCCAAAATCAAATCCACTATGGTATGAAAAATGTGAAATTATAATTAAAAACATACTAAATATTCTTAATAATTCCAAGTTTGATTTTCGTTGCTTCGTTTTTTCTTGTTCATTAAAGTTATCTGTGTGTGTGTGTGTGTGTGTGTGTGTGTGTGTGTGTGTGTGTGTGTGTGTGTGTACAGTATCAAGCATTTCCGTCATTATTATTTCTCCTTTTATTCTTTTTATTACAATATATTTTTTTGCTTTAATATTAGTCTTGTTGCTCTTTTGCATATCCATAAATGTGTTTCTATGTTAATATTATGATATAACCAGATATCTTGAAATTTTTGTCTTAGTATATATTTTTTTATAAAACCTTTCATTCTTTCTTTTATACTTCCTTTATAGATACAAAATATCCTGCTATAGGTTCCTTTATAGTATTCATAATATGTTATACAATTTCTATTCATTTCTTCTTTATATTGCTCATTATTTTCTAAAATAGCACATAATTTTTCAAATTTGCCTTCTAAAACATTTTGAGATGAAGTATCAATACTTATAACATTATTGTCAAATGTAATAGGTACTAATTCATATTCAAAAGTGTTATCATTTAATAAAGTTATTATAATGGAATATGTATGATTATTCAATGGTCCTTGTCCTCTATCAAATGCAAAATTTCCTAAACTATATACAATTAAACCGTTTTTGTATTGTTCAATTCCTTGTGGCACATGTGGGTGATGTCCTATGATTATATCTACTCCCATATCTATAAACATTTTATAGGAATCTCTAATTTCTTGAAGTGGTATATCCCAGTGTTCTGCACCTGCATGTACAACAAGTATTAATTTATCTACTTGTTGTCTAACTTCTTTAATTTTATTTATTGCTCTTTTATTGAACATATAAGCATAACCATATTCTTCATTTTCTATAGCAGCTCCAAAACCATTTTCTGCAACATTTATGATTCCTACTTTTATACCATTAATTTTTTTTATAAATTCTTGATATATTTCTTCTGTATCTATATTTGCTCCTATATATTTTACATTTCTTTCTTTAAAAAAATTTATTGTATTTGTTATGCCTTCTATCCCATAATCAAATATATGATTATTAGCTAAACAAAACAAATTAAAATTACTTTTAATTAGTTTTTCTGCATTTTCTTTATTATTATTTATATTTGGTCCTATTTTTTTCTTTTTTGCTTGTGTATCTACTACGATAGGTCCTTCAAAATTACAACATACTATATCACATTCATCTATCTTTTTTTGTAACTTTTCATCTATTATTTTATAATTATTAATTCCATGTGATATTAAAAAATCTCCTGCGAAAAAAATTTTATTTTTCATTTCACTATCTCCTAGATATGAATTAATGTTCCAAAGTAATCTAAAAATTCTTGAGTATTAGTTTTAAGAATTCCACCTGAAGGAGTAAAGGTCATTTCACCTATATATATTTTTCCATTAATGTTATATAAGTCTACTCTTACAAATGGAAAATCTTTTGATAAAATTGAACTGATTTCTATCATTCTTTTTAAATTTTTTGGTTTTTCATATGTAATATTACTTTGATACTCCTTTTTTGAATAGTTATCTATTACGTTCCAATCTAAATCATAATAATCTAATTTTAAATCTTTATCCCTATTACTACATAATAAAATGCATTCTATTTTGCCATTAAAGCCATAGAATTTATAATCAGTTGGATTTGTTTTTCCTTCTTCTTTCAAATATTCTTCACATATAATTAAAGGCTTTATTTTATTATACTGATATTCTAATCCTTTTTTTGCATAATTAATTTTTAAAGATTCATTTAACTTATTTATTGTACTATCTTTATCTATTTGTTGTTCCTTTTGTTTAATAATAGTACATCCTGATCCATGATTAGTTTTTAATACATATTCTTCTGGTAATTCGTCAAAATTTATCTCTTTAGCATCATTAAAAACACCATAAAGTTTTGGTAAATATTCTTCTAAACCCTTTTCTTTTACAAATTCTCTAACTTTATATTTATCAGCACATTTTGTTTCTAAATTTCCATACTTATTTGCTAACAAATATAATACTTTCTGATTAAAATCTTTAGGATTTTTCATATCTAATTTTTTACCAGTTGCAACTCTATACTTTATTTTTATTGCTATTTTTTTTGGTAACATCCAAAGAATTTTATAATAAATCTTTCTTATTTTTTCTTTCATATTTTCCTCCTATTTGTATAATTTTATATTTGATACTTTTTATAAAAGTGCTTGTAAATTCTTCTTTTATAATTATGAGCATAGCACCATATACAAAACAACTAATAAGAACTATTATAATTGTATTAAGTATACTAGACTGCCATTGTCTAGATATAATTTCTACTACTATTCCCATAATTGAAGCAGAAATTAAATATTTTTTTGTTGAATATAATATTTTTATAATATTTAATTCTTTTCTTACAAATATAATTTGTATAAGCATACCAAAGAACTCGGCAATTACAGATGATATAGTTGCACCTATTGATAAAAATTTAGGAATTAATAAAAAGTTTAGAAATACATTAACTATAGCACTTACTATTACTGCAATTGTATATTTATTTTGCTTTGATGTTGGAACTAAATATTGAGATCCTATTACATTAGAAATTCCAACAAAAATAACAATAGGGCTAAAGAGTTTTATCAACATTTTAACTTTATCATATCCATCTCCATAAAACCAAGGCACAAAATTATTTGCTGATATAATAAAACCTATCATAATTGGGAAACCAAGTAGCCATATAAATTTAAAACTTTTATAAATCCTATTTTCAATTTCTTTAGTATTCCCTTTTGAATAAATATTAGCTATACGTGTAGAAACAACTACACCTATAGTTGTTACTACTGTTAATCCTATTCTTACTATTTTACTTGCTTGTTCATAATATCCTACTTCACTTTTATTCTCTATCATACTTCCAAGCATTACTTTATCTAATACTGTATATACTTGTATTGCTATTTGTGGTAATAATAACATTATAGCTGGCTTTATATGTTTTTTTATTTCTAATTTTTCTTCTAATTTACATAAATATTTTTTAATACCTATAAAAAATGATATATTGCCTAAAAATGTTGATAAAGTTACTATTACAAAGTATTTCCATAAATCAGAATTATTTTTCACTACTATAAAGATTAAAATAGTTAGTAATATTTTTACTATAGAATTTCTCAATACTACCTTTTTAAAATCTTCTAATCCTTGAAAAAACCAACTTATATCAAAAATATTAGCAAAAATTTCAAGTAATAATATTATATAATATATAGAGTATTCATTATTAAATGCAAAAACAAAAAAATATATTACCATTGATATTAGTATAGTTATTGTCTTTAATGTAAATATTTCCCAAAAAATTTTAGTCCTTTGTTTAATATTATCTTGTACATATGCTATTTCTCTTTTAGCATATGTTGATATACCTAAACTACCAAATAATATAAAATATGTAACAATAGAATACGTGTAACTATATATTCCTATTTTCTCTGCTCCCATTACTCTAGATAAATATGGAGTTGTAATTAGTGGAATAATCATAATAAATATTTGATATATTAAATTATATATATAATTCTTTTTTATACTTTTACTCATCTTTTTCTTTCTTCCATACATTTGATTTATCTGTTTCTATATAATTAGCAAGATTTGTTGCAGAATTCAATACATTATCACAATAAAAAATATGTCGTTTTTTCCAATTCTTATTTATATTTTTCGTTGTTTGTGAAACTTTATGAATTATCTTTATATTTGGTGTATATATTAGTTTTAGATTATCTCTTTCTGCTATATACCTTAATGCCACTTCCTCAAAATATAAAAATGTACCTTTATATAATCCATCATACCTATTTATATATGATTTAGAAAAAATAAGCGCTGCTCCATGTAATTGTACATTTTCTTTTATACAATCTAAAATCTTCCTATTATAATTAATCTCTCTTTTATTCTTTTTTATCTTACTAATAAATCGGTTTATTAGTCTATAAAAAGTTCCTAAATTATGTATATATATTTTTTTCTCTTTTTCTACAATTTTTATTGTCCTTTTTATATCATTTAGACTTGAATTACTTGGTATTGTGGGATTACTATGTTCTCCATTTGGCAGTAATATATCTATACCACAAACATCAAATTTATATTTTTCATGATTTTCTACTATTTTTTCACAAAAATCATGTTGTTCAATTATTGTATCACTATTAATCATAACTATAAAATCTGTATTCAAATTTTCTTTAATATATTTAAATCCCAAATTGTTTCCATTTGCAAATCCTAAATTTTCTTTACTTATTATAATAGTAATTTTTTTATTTAATTTGTATTTCTGTAATAATTCTTCTCCTGTTCCATTATTAGAACCATTATCTACAATAACTATACTATAATCTTCATATTTTACATTTTCTTTAATTGATTCTATACATTCTATTGTTTCTGTAATATTTTTATAATGTAATATCAAAAAAGATATTTTCATTCATTTTCCTCCTTAAAATTACTTATAATTAAAGCTAACGGAACTAATATTTGTACTGAATAAATCAAATTTAATATACTATTAGCAACTACAAATAATATCCAATATTTTGCATGAAAATTATTTTTATTTTCTTTATATAATATATAAAAATATGAATAATATAAAAGTGTACCTAATAACCCTGTTTGTATCATCTGTTTTGCAAAATTGCTCTCAAAGAGTGAAGTAGATACTTCTTTTGCTGTATTTAATATATATGTTGCAAATTGAAATTCTGTATATACATAACTATTATTTTTTATTGATTCCTCTGTACTAAAACTTCCTAATGATGTTCCTAGTATTGGATATTTATTTAATACCTCTGGTATTTTACTAATTGCATAAAATCTAATTGCATTTTCAAAATCTCCTTCATATTCATATAGTATTTTTTCAATATTCATGCTTATGATTATTGCTATTATAGTAATAGTGACTATCAAGATTATAAATAAAACTTTTTTATTATATCTCTTTATTTTATTATATATTAAAAATAAGAAATATAATATTAACGCAAATAATTGTACTCTTGCTAGCGTATAATATATAGCTACTATATTTAATAATACAAGTCCTATTTGGATAACTTTCATAATACTTTTTGTGTTTTGATTTTTTATTATTTGCATTTTATTTACTATATATACAATTGTAAACAAACATAAAGATGCCATATTGGCTGGATGTCCACTAAAGCCCTCTATTCTATATACCCAATCTCTATATAAACCATTTGTTATATATATTCCTTGATGTGACAAATATGAATTATAAAATCCATAAAAAATTGAAAAAGTATTTAATATTATAAAAAAATTCATACATCTATCAAATTGTTTTGTATTTAATTTTAGGCTCGATATTACTTCAATTAATATAAAAGGTTTTATTGTGTATATCAAATCTATTACATAAGCTTCTACGTCATATGCTCTTATTATTAAAGTAATTATAGATATTAAAAAATAAGATATCAATAATATTATTTTTTTCTTATTAATTACTATCTTATCATTGATAAGTATATTGATTACTAATATAAGTATTATTATAAATTCATCTAAATAATTTAAATTGAATTTACTCCAATATATAACCCCATTAAAAATACAAAATATTAATAAACAATATATATTAAATAATTGAATTTTTGTTAGAACACGCTTTATTACTTCCATTTATTTTTACTCCTACATCTTATGTTATTCTTTTAGCAACTTTTGATATATTTTTATAAATTTATTAGCTATACTATCCCATATATAATGATTTACAATTTTTTGAGTTGCTTTCTTACTTATACTATTATATTTTTCTTTATTGTTAAATAGATATTCAATTTTATTTGTCCACTCTTTTACATCACTATTATTGCAAATATAACCATCTTTACCATCTTCTATTACTGTACTAGATCCTCCATTTAGAGTTGTAATTACAGGAAGTCCAAAATACATTGCTTCTAACATTACCATCCCAAATATTTCATATTCCGTTGGTAAAACAAAAATATCACATTTTTTATATAATGTACTTATTTCATTTTGTACAATTTTATTAAAATATATTATTTTATCATATACATTTAATTCTTTAGCATAATTAAATACTTTTTGCACATACTTTTTGGTTCCATTTCCTATCAATACTAATTTAACATCTTCATTCTTCATACTAATATTCTTTAAAAGTTTTATTAAGAATAATGTGTTTCTTCTTTCTTCTATCTTGCCAATATATAAAAGATATTTTTTATTATCTTTCAATTTATTTATTATGTCCTTATTAGGAACATTATTTATAAATTTATCTTTATCTAATCCTACTCCTATTGTAGTTACATCTTTAAAACCTTTTTCTTTCAAGAAGTTTGTTGCTAGTTCACTTTTAGTAATAAATTTTACATTTTTATATTCATTACTTAAAAAGAGCATATCAAATATATTACATTTTAAATTATATTCTTTATTAAATTTATCATAATATGGACCATGGTATATTATAAGTTTTTTATTTATTTTTCGTCTAAGTTTTATATTATAAAGTTGATCATACTCACTACTTTGCACAATATCATAATTTTTAGAAAGATATATAATTTTATTTGAATATAATCCATTTTTTAGAAAATTAATACCTCTCATCCAAAAAATAGTTATAGACTTTTTATCTTTAACTTCTATTGTTTCTTGTCTCTCTTTTCCTTTTGTATATAATACTATATCGCATTGATGTCCTTTTTTTACTAATGCTTTTGCTAATCCTATTTCTTGTACATTATAATTATTAATATTTATTTCATTTGGAAATAGTCTGACTATTAGTATTTTCACCTTTTTATCCCCTTTATCTTTGCATTTTTTCATATAATAGTTTTGTTTTATTAACAACATTTTCCCAACTGTATTTTTGTATTATATAATCTGAGATTTCTTTATTAAACATAAATCTTTGATTTAAACATTTTTCTAATTTTTCTTTTAAATCTTGAATATTCCCCTTTTCAAAACTATTTGCAAAATTATCTGTTATTTGAATGTTTTCTTCTATATTGCTAACTAAACAATTACATCCATAACTCATTGCTTCTAATAATGAAATTGGCATTCCCTCAACATCACTAGGTAAACAATACAAATAACAATTGCTATACAATTCTTCAAGTTCTTGTCCTTGCACAAATCCTGTCATAATAACTCTACTATCTTCACTTGCTTTTTTCTTTATTTCTTCTAAATAGTCATTAGTATGGCTTGCTCCG
The DNA here is from genome assembly GCA_947631495.1 of uncultured Clostridia bacterium. GTDB lineage: Bacteria > Bacillota > Clostridia > TANB77 > CAG-508 > UMGS1663. The sequence goes on along the minus strand of CANRLO010000002.1, from coordinate 22,594 downwards.
CCTGCTATAACTAATTTTTTATTTGTATCTATTTGTTTAAATGCATCTAGTAAATAATGTAATCCCTTTTCAGGTACAATTCTTGCTAAAAATAAAATATAATCATCTTTATTTAAATTGTATTTTTCCTTTATAATTTTTGGTTCCCTTATAATAGGTTTATTTACTCCATTTGGAATAAAATTAGTATCTCTATTATAAGTATCTTTGAAATATTTTTGTACTCCTTTTGAAAGTACTATTATTTCATCAGCATACTTCGCCGCTAATTTTTCTCCAAACTTAATATATCTTGTTGCAAATCCTCCCCATTTTGATCTTTGCCAATCTAAACCATGTATTGTAACAATAATCTTTTTCTTAAATAAATGTGGTATCCATAGCATAGCGCAAGAACCTTCTGCATGATAATGTAAAACATCATATTTTCCAAACAGTGCACGTATACTAGCTAAAAAGCTATATATTAATGCATCTATTCCTTTTTTATTTATTGTAGGTATTGTAATAATTTTTACACCATTATAATATTTTAGTTTCTTTTTGTTTTTGTCTATTTTTTTATCTTGTACATTTTTTCCCATTCTATTATACACATCTACTTGATGTTCTTCTTGTACAAGTCTAGTAGATAATTCTTCTACTACAATTTCTACTCCTCCTTCTCTCGAAGGAATTCTTTTATGTCCTATCATTGCAATTTTCATACTTTCTCCCTAACATCCATGGAAAATATTTATTTATAATACTTGTTGGTAATATTAAAACTAATGCTTCAGCAAATGTTATAATAATACTTATTATAAAAAAATTCTCCAGAATTTATTGTTATAAAATAATTTAATACCTTCATTAATAAACTTTGAACTTTTCCATGAAAAGCAAAATATATTAATGTATTTTGCCCTATAAATTTTATAAATTTACTTTTTATAAATAATTTTACAATAAGACTTAAGTCCCATATTGATACTATACTTAATAAGAATTGCATTACTATACTAGCATCATATGTATTAATAGATGTATAAGTATTTTTAAAAAATAACCAATTAAATATTAGTAAAGCAATATATAATAATATTCCATATAAAAGATTTATACTATTTTCATATTTTTTTAGTTTTATTTCTAATGTTTCTTTATATATTTTTCCTAACCCCATAAAGAATATAGCCCAACCTAATTTTTGAATATGCCAAGGTAATTCAATTCCTATTATTTTGTTATATATAGCAAATATTATTGCTAAAATAGTTATAACCTCTATATACACTTTATTATTCTTTATATAATAATTAAGTAAGTAAAATACTAAACTTGCAATATATAAACATGCAATAAACCATAATCCTGCACTATTGCCTATTTGTAATATAAAATCTTTTAATTGTTCTATTAAGCCTACTTTTTCATTAAATGTTAATATCTGTCTTAAAAATATATTAATTAACCCAAATACTATAAAAGGTACTAATAAAGTTTTTGTCTTTCTTTTAATATATTCTTTTATATTTTTATTGGGATTAAATAAATACCCAGATATAAAGAAAAACATTGAAAGAAAGAATGGACCAAATATCATTCTATATAATACAGGACACAAACCTGTATGGCTAATCATAACACACAACATACAAATTCCTCTTGCAATATCTATCCATTCAATTCTTTTGTTGTTTAAATTATCTGTGTGTACAGTCGCAAGGTTTTCAGAGTTTTTTATCATATTTACTTCCTTCTTTATCTATTTTTGAAATTGCTTTGCAATATCTTCATTTACTATTTCTTCACCTGTTTTATTTTTTAATTGTTCTTTTGATGCTTCTGATAATCCATTATTAATAATACAATTCATATCACAAGTAGAACATTTATCTAATTCTTCTTTGCTTACTTTTCCATCTCTATAATCTCTTACTATCTTATTTTCAAACATAGAATATTTTTGTTTCTTATAGAATTTTAAAAATTTATGTTTTACTACCCATAATGTTGGTTTCCATATATATTTATGCATAGCAGGGCTTACAGAACCTATCATCCAACATTGTCTGTCACAATGTCTTACTTTATTTCTAACTTTATCTGCTTGTTCTGAATTCCATAGTTCTTCCCAAGATTGTTCATTTAAATTTCCCATCACTTCTTTATCTTTTGTTCCATTACATGGCATTACATCACCATATGGATCAATAAAGAAAGTATCAAATGCCATATCACAAGGTAATAATCTCTTTTGCCCAAAAATGTAGTTAATTAAGCCATGATTAAAGTATGCTCTAAACCATTTTTTTGGTGAATTTGATTTTAATAATTCATTTATTAAATTTTCAAACTCTTTTCCTACCATCATTCTATCTTTTATAATATTTTTTGCTTCTACAAAATAAAAACTATTATGTAATGATGCTGTTGCAAATTCCATATTTAGTTCATTTGACAAATTATATAGCGCTACTAAATCTTTTGCGTTTGCATCTTGTACTGTCATTCCAAAACCAACATCTGGATGTTTCATTTCTACCAATTTTTTTAAAGTAGAATAACCTTTATTAAATCCGTCTTCTAATCCTCTAATTTTATTATTGGTTTCTTCTAATCCTTCAATTGAAATTCTTATTCCTACATTTGGAAACTCTTCACATAATTTTATAATTCTGTCTGTAAAGAAACCATTTGTGGAAATGACAATTCTATCTGACTTTTTATATAATTCTCTTACAATGTCTGATAAATCTTCTCTTATAAATGGCTCCCCACCTGTTATATTTGTAAAATACATCTTTGGCAATTTTTTAATTGTTTCAATACTTAGTTCTTCTTCTGGTTTTGAAGGACATTTATATCGATTGCACATAGTACATCTTGCATTACATCTATATGTTACTATAATCGTACCATTTAATTTCTTATTTTTCATTTTTCATTTTCCTTTCGCATTTTTATTATCTTTGCAGGTATCCCTCCTGCAATAGCATAATCAGGTATATCTTTGTTTACTACTGCTCCAGCGGCAATGATAGTATGATTACCTATGTGAACACCATCTAGTATAATAACTTTACTTCCTATCCAACAATCTTGACCTATTTTTATTCCTTTTCTTGTTGCCCCTTGTAGTTTAATTGGTTTTTCTAAATTATCAAAATTGTGATTTTCTGCATGAATGCTCACTCCTGGTCCAAAAATAGTATTATCCCCTATTTCTACTTTTCCTCTCATTGCAATAAATGCATTTGCTGCAATTCCTACATTTTCTCCAATAACTAATTCTTCTCCTAGTTCTCTAATAACACCTGTACATTCTATTATGCTATTTCTTCCTAAAGAAAAATTGTTACCAATTGTAATGCCATTCTTAGATAGCGCATTTATTGCACATCCATCTTCAATGGTTGCGCTACCTAAAAAATTTATTTTTTTGCAATTTTTCATTTTTACTCTCTTACCTATAAATAGCAAACCTTTTGATTTTTTTAAGAAAAGCTTGTATTTAAAACCTCTTAGTAACATCCATATTTTTTCGTAAATTATACTAACAATTACTAAAAAAGTTATATTTTTATCTATTTCGTAATCTTCTTTTTTTATTTTACTTATTATTTTATTTAATAATCTATTCATTTTTCATCCCAACTTAAAACTTTACTATATATTTGCATTATTTTATTATAATACGCTTCTTTTGAATATCTATTTATAGCATCTAATTTAGCATTTTCCCCTAATTTTTTTGCTTTTTCCTTATTTTGTAATATATTATTTAAAATTTTTGTTAGTTCTTCTATATTATCATAATCATATAAAAATCCATTTACATTTTCTTTCACTAATTCTGGAATTCCACCAACTTGAGTTGAAATAACTGGTTTTCCCATAGCAAATGCTTCTATAATGGAATATGGACAATTTTCGTACCATATAGATGGTAATACTAAACAAGTTGCTTTTCTTAAATATTCTTTTAACTCTTCTTGAGATAAAAAGCCTAATAATTTTACTTTTTTCTCTAGTTGATTATCTCTTATTATTTTTGTTATATTATCTTTTTCTGGTCCATTACCAGCAATATATAATTTTCCATTTGGTATATTACTAAATGCCTTTACTACATTGATAATACCTTTTTCTATAGATAATCTGCCAGAAAATAAAACATAATTTTCATCTTCTATTTGATAATTTTGAAATTTATTAATATCTACAAAATTAGGAATTACTTCTATGTTTTTTAAATTTATATTATCTTCTTGAATTTTCCTTTTTACAAACTCAGATGGAGTTATAATACAATCAATATTTTGATATATTTTTTTACATTTATAATAATATGCCTCAATCATATTAGCTAAACTCTTACTTCTTGATTCTTTAGTACATTTATTTTTAAAACAATTATAATATTTACCACCTTTACATTTTTCACATATTTTACCTTTATTAAGCATAGCACTTACAGGACATACTGCTTGTAAATCATGTGCAGTAAATACAATTGGTATATTTTTTTCTTTTATTGCATCAATAATTGAAGCTGATAATTGTCTTTGAAAATTATTAATATGAACAATATCTGGCTTAAAATCTTCTATAGCTTCTATCATTTTTTTCTTGTTAGCTTTAGAATATATAATATCAAATGCCTTAAAAATGTTTTTGCTATCCATATCTGTATTTTCTACCATATATTCTTTACATTCTGTTTTAATATTTTTTTCATCTTTCATAGAAAAAAAAGCTACTTCGTGTCCTTTTTCCTTTAATAATTCTGCTAATTCAAAGTAGTACTTTTCACTTCCACCTTTTAAATAATGAAATTTATTTACTAATAATATTCGCATTAGATTGCTCCCCCTCCTCTAAAAACTTTTAAAAATGTTTTTAGAAGTATTGTAAAATCTAGCCATAAGTTTTTTTCTTTAAGATATTTAATATCTATATTTAATCTTTCTTCAAAATCAACACCGCTTCTACCACTTACTTGCCATAAACCAGTAAGACCTGGCTTAACTGTTATAATTTGTTGATATTTGCTTCCCATATCTTCCTTTTCTCTATAAAGGTATGGACGTGGTCCTACTAAACTCATTTCACCTTTTAATACATTTATTAATTGAGGTAACTCATCTAAACTTGTTTTTCTTAAAAAATTACCTAGCTTTGTAATTCTAGGGTCATTCTTTAATTTTTTATATTTATGGTATTCCTCTCTTGCTTCTTCATTTTCGTTTAAATATTCCCATAGTTTTTCATCTGCATGCATTACCATAGAACGGTATTTATATAATTTAAATTCTTTTCCGTCTTTTCCTATGCGTAATTGGTCAAAAAACAATGGTCCTTTATTTTCTTTTGATATTTTGTTTACTATGTATAAAATAGCTGTTATTGGAATTAGAATTATTACTCCTACTAAACCTCCAATAATATCTACAAATCTTTTTATTGTTCTATATATAATTTTTTCATTGCTAACTGCTTCTTCTTGTTTTACTTGAGTTTCTAGTATGACATCATCTAGTAAAATGGCATTATCATGTTCTAAATTTGTACCCATTTTAAATTCCCCCTAGTAAATATAATTATATAATTTTTTCTATATAATGTCAAACATTTATTGTCTTTTTTTAGCTTTTTTTGAAGTTTTTTGAAAAAAATATAAATATCTTCTATTTTTATTAGAATTATTGTGATTCTAGGTATCTAAGTTTTTTAAATTTACTTTTTTATGTATATTGGTTACTAATTATTTTGGAAAATATTACATATTTTAATTTTCACACAAAAAAAGATTTTAGAATTTTTATAAAACTCTAAAATCTTTTTTATATTATAAATTATTTTTTTACCTTTTCAGCCAATCAGCAATTGCTTCTATAAATATTACAAAAAGCATCATAATGAAAATTCCTGTTAAAACTCCCAATGAATCAATGCAAACATCCATAGGGCTTGGTCCTCTTCCTGGTGTGAAACTTTGATGAATTTCATCTGTAACTGCATATATAACTCCAATTACAATACTAACAAACACTTTATATTTATTTTTTATATTAAATGTACACATAAATCCCATAATTGAAAAACCCACTAATGTATAAATACTAAAATGAGCTAGTTTTCTAACAATAGGATGTAATTTTGCTATATAATGAAGCTTCATACTAGAATTCATAGTTTTAAATTTAGAAAATATTTCTACTATAAATGTAGTTACTTTCTTACTAAGATTTCCAGATTCTATACCATTTTGTGAAGAAAAATTAAAAATGATACAGAATGTTGCAAGTAGCAAAAATAAAAATATGATTCTTTTTAATATTAAATTTCTTTTAAATTTTATTTGTGTTGTCTCCATGATATTATTCCTTTGTTCTTTTTCCAGTTTTTATATTGCCTATAATGCTAAATATTAAACCAAGTACGCAAAATACAATACCTGCTATTACAAAGCTTAATATTATGCTTTCTATTATATTAATTACAACAGCTGAAAATGCCTTGCCAAAAATCAATATATTTTGTACTCTAATGCTAGATGTCTCTAATATTTTTAGAGCAATACATAATGCCCCAGAACTCAAACTAGAAATGGCTAAATATTGGAATCCTTCTTTTTTATTTATAATAAGAAGAATAATAATCGTAACTATAGTTGCTATATATACTGCAATTGTTACTTTTGCAAGAATATTTTGTATTTTTTCAACTACATTACGCATTTGTGAAATATAACTCTTTACATAAGTAATGCCATCTTCATAAATATTTCCAATTGTATTAACATATGTATTAATAGCGATTTGTTCGTCACTATTTACTCTTTTATTATTTTCTTTAATTACTTGATCAATTTTTTCTTGTAATCTTGTTTTTACTCCTTCTGTATCAATTGACATTTCTGTTCCTGTATATAAATAGTCTAATAAAGATTTTACATCCTGTTCTACTTGTTCTTCTGTCATAATGCCATCTAGTACATCTTCTTCTAAACCAGATTGTATTGTATTGTCTTTAAAATTTTCTAATATTTGATGATAAACTTCTGAATAATAATTATTTTTTTCTACTAATCCTAATACGAATTCTTCTTTTAGTATTGTATTTGATAAAATTGTGATAACTGTACTAGCTAATAATAAAATAATTAATATAAATACAATCAAATAGGATACTATTTTTTTTACCATTTTATTTTCCCTTTCTTTTTTAGTCTAAACTTGAGTATGTAACGAACCTATGTGTTGCATGCCCTATACTATTAACAGGATAGCAAGTATATAATATTAATACTTCTTTATCCTTTTGTAGGTATAAAGCATCTTCTTCGGTTTGATGAATAATTTTTGTTTCATTTACCGTATAGGTGTAATCACCATACACTGTATTTATTTTTATTTTAGCCCCTACTTGTATTTCTGGCAATTTTCTTAAGAAGCCTCTTGTATTATGTGCCATATATATAATAGAGCCACCTTCCCCTGGGAAATAGCTAAAACTTGAGTGTCCTACTCCATTTCTTAAAATAGAAAGAGAATCTCCATAATAAATTGGAAGGTTAACCCCCAAGCTTTCTATTGTAAGAGTACCATAACGGTCTCCTATTTCTGGATATGTTTCTAATTTATTATGTTCTAAATCTATTTTTACTTCACTTAAAACTTTTTTACTTGTGTTACTTGAAACTATGTTAATTAGTGATATTGCCTTACTAATTTTTGATGAAAAAAGTAATGTTATTATGCCAACAAAGATAGCTACATATACAAAAGCAACTATTATGTTTCTAATAGTTGCTTTTAGTATTGTATTCTTTTTAGAATATTGCTTACGCATTAGCTCTAGCTTTCTTAACTACTACTGTTCCAGCAATGGCAATAATTGCTACACCAGCTAATACAACATATACTAAGTTGTCACTACCTGTTTGTTGAGCTGTTTTAATTCCGTTTGCATCATAAGTTCTAGAAGCAATTGTGTTTCCAGCTTTGTTTGTAACTGTTATGTTACCATTTTGAGCTGTAATTGTAATATCGAATACGCTAGCTGCTGCTTGTGCACTTTCTAATAATGCTTCTTTATCTGCTTTTGATAAATCTTCGAATTTAGTTTCTCCATACTCAGCTTTCATATCGTTAATTTCGCCTACGACAGCATTGTATTGTTCTTCTGAAACTTCAGCTGGTAAAGCTGCATTGATTTCGTTTTCACCAATTGTAATTCCAGCGTTTTTAGCTTCCTCAAGGATTTTTGCTTTTAATATATCTCTATAATTAGCTGCATTAACCCCCGTACAAACTAACATTAAAACTACTACCATAAGTAATGAAACTACTAATGTCTTTTTCATTAAAATCTCTCCTTTCGTATGAATTTGAAATAATTATACCATTAAATATTTTAATTGCAATACTTTTTTCAAAATTTTTTTAAATTTTTTTAATTTTTTTTATTTTTTATCAATATTTTTTACTTTTTATTCTGTTTTTATTCTAATATAAGTTTAAATTTATAATCACAAACAAAGAATAAACATGTATTTAATACATAAAGAAATGCTTCATTTCCTTTCCATGCTTCATTTTGTTTTTTTGCTATTTGAACTGGATTTATATTCAAATAGGTAGTTTTCATATTTTCTTCGCTAATGTTATAATTTCCATTCAAAATATAATTTGCCTTTTTTATGTTTTGCTTAATCATGCTATTAAAATGTTCTTTTTTACATTTTCTAATATCTGTAATATTGGCTTCTTTTGAAACAATTTCTTTGTATTTTTTATTTTGGATATCTTCTACATTTACTTTTCTATCTTTATACTCTATATCTTCTGGATAACTTTTAAAGTGTTTATAAGATTCTACCATAGGATAGTTAATATATAGTTTACCATTTTCTGTACTTTCATTAAAGAATTTCAACATTAACTCTAATCTTTCTTCAGAAAATCTATTATCTTGTGCATCATAATCAAAAACCAATATAATATCTGAAAAATTTTCTTGTAGAAATTGAGTTTCTTTGTCTTTAGCTCTTAAAAAATCAATTAGTTTAATATTTTCTAAATCATCTTCTCTTCCTAAAAACATTTTTTCATATAATTCATATATATTAGTTTTATATGAATATATTTCCACATTAAAACCTATATTGTATTCTTGTAGAACTTTTTCTAATATTCTTTTTTCTTCTTTTTCACCTTCGACTAATAGTAATACTTTTGTCATGTTTTATTTTCCGAACTCCCCACTTTTATATAAATTTTCTAAATTATGTTCTTCTTTTAATTCTCTGTCTGTTGCATTTACAATAGATACTACTTTTTCTTTGGTTATAATAAAGAAACAATCTGGTCTCATTATTTGGTTACTTAATAAGTTTGTATTATGTGATGTTGTAATTGTTTGACATTTTTTGATTTTTCCCAACATTTTAATAACACTTTCAGATAATTCATAATGATAAAATGCATCAAATTCATCAATATATAAAAAAGAAAGTTCTTCAATTTCTTTATAATAGCGGAATAATTGAATTAAAGCATCGGTTCCACTAGATGTATTTCCTATTACTCTAATTGGTTTTTTATGGTTAAAATATAATTCTTTTTCTCCAGAAGGTATTTCTTTCACAGTTAATTTTTCTTCTATTCCAAAATCATTTAAAAACTTTTCTAGTTCTTTTACTTGATTCTTTTCAATAATTCTTCGAATAGAACCTCTAAATATTGGAGACATTCTACTGCGATTAGTAATAAGACACATATTTTTAATGAAGGTATATGTTTTCATAAGTACATTTGTTTCTGGCATTGGAATATGACTAATAATATAGTTTAAGACACTGATTTCATCATCTTCCTTTATTAAATTCCAATTTAATGTTTCTAAATTAACTAAATCAATATTATTGGTTTTTTCTATTTTATTTTTAGAATCATATTCAAATAATAATTGTTGATTAATTGTTAATTTTTCATAATTTATTTTGAAACGATTTGTTTTTTGATAATAATATTCTACTTCATCTTCATCGAATTTGAAGATATATTTAAATTCTGCATATTCTGTATTAGAGTCTGCATTTAAATAATTGTCTTGTTCATCATCAAACATGTAAAATTCTCTATAAAAATTATACTTTACATCCATAATAGCATTTCCTAAGTTTGTTTTTCCTCTTGCGTTTTTTCCATATAAAATGGCATTATTTACTAAATTATTTTCTATACATTGCTGATTAAAATCATAATCTCTCACATCAGAGAAGTCAAATATAAAGTTATTTTTGAAGTTCTTGTATCCTTTTACTTCGAATTTTTTTAACATATTGATACCTCATTTTTCATATTTTACTTTATTTATTATAATATAATTGTTTTTAATTTTCAATATAATTTTTTTAGAAATTTCCGTGTTATTTCGTGTTATTTCATGTTTTTTATTTTTACTTTGACAATTTAAGTTAATTTTTTTAATAACTTGTCTATTGTTATTTACATTCTATCTGGCATTTCTATTCCTAGTAAATTTGCTCCTGTTTTTAAAATATTTCCTACTATATAAGTTAAGTATAAACGAGCATCTTGTACTTCTTTTTCTTCTCCAATAATTTTATTGTTATTATAGAAACTGCTAAAACTTTGGCTAAGTTCAATTAAATACCTTGCAAGAATTGATGGTTCATTTTTTTCTACTACTTGCTTTAATGTATCTGCAAAGTTTGCAATTGTTTTTATTACATTACAAGAAGCTTCATCCGCTAAATTTTTTGTATTTATTTCTTTATATTCTGGTACATAGCCTGCTTTTTCAAGTACGCTTTTGGTACGTACATAAATATATTGCACATAAGGACCTGTTTCCCCTTGGAAGTTTAACATGGTGTCCCAATCAAATACTTCGTCTTTAATTCTGCTATTTGATAAGTCATTGAAGATTACTGCTCCAAGTCCTACTTTTTTTGCTACTTCTTCTTTATTTTCTAAATCTGGATTTTTTTCTTCTACTACTTTTAGTGCTCTTGAAATTGCTTCATTAAGCAAATCTTCTAGCTTTATTAACGTTCCTTCTCTTGTTGACATTTTTCCTGTTTTTAGTCTTACCATGCCAAAAGGCACATGTTCTAGACCATTTACATATTTTTCATCTAAGCCTAATAATTTTGCTACTTCGAATACTTGTTTAAAATGTAAATTTTGTTCATAGGCTACTACATAAATATCTTTATCAAAATCGTACGTACGTGCACGGTATAAAATAGCAGCTAAATCCCTTGTTGCATAAGTAGTAGAACCATTTGATTTTTCTATAATGCAAGGAGCCATATTTTGTTCTGTTAAATCAATAATTTTTGCACCTTCTGATTCTACTAATTTTCCTGTTTTCTGTAATTTTTCTATAACTTCATCCATTTTGTCAAAATAGAAGGCTTCGCCATTCCAAGAGTCAAAATTGATATTTAACATATCATAAATTCTTTTAAACTCTTTTAAGCTTAGGTCTCTAAATTTTTGCCATATTTTTGTGCAATATTCATCGCCTTCTTCTAACTTTTTAAAGTTATTTCGGCAAAGATTTAATACTTCTTCATCTTCTTCGCACAATTTATTGATTCTTATATAAATTTTTGTAAGCTCATCAATTGGTTCTTCTTCTACTTTATATTCTTCTCCCCAACGTTTGTAGCCTTCAATAATCTTTCCAAATTGTGTACCATAGTCTCCTAAATGGTTTATACCTATGGTATTGTATCCTAAGAATTTGTATATTTTGTATAAAGCCCCTCCAATAACTGTAGAACGTAAATGTCCTATATGAAATGGCTTTGCAATATTTGGAGAAGAATATTCAATTACAATGTTTTTTTCTTCTCCCATATTAGAGTTCCCATATTGTTCTTTTTTTGAATCATATTCTTTTAATACTTCATTTATAAAAGTATTGTTATTTGCATAGAAATTTATGTAGCCACCTACTATTTCTACTTTAGTTATGATACTTTCGTTTACTTGTAATTTTCCTTTTATTTCTTCTGCAATTGCAGGTGGTGCTTTTTTTAATGTTTTAGCAAGCTTAAAACATGGGAAAGCATAGTCTCCCATAGAAGCATCCTTTGGAATTTCAATATAACTTTTTAATTCTTCTTTTTCTAAGCCTGTAGCCTTTTGTAAAGCTTGTGCTATTTCTTCTTTAAAATCTAACATATTTTTCTCCTTGTGTTTTATTTCTTTCCTATTGTAGCAAAAAATAAGGTTAATTTCAATCGTTTTTTTTAATATTTGAAAGAGGCTTCCTAAAATAAGAAACCTCTTAATACTTTAATCTCCTAAGTTAATTCCAATATCTCTTGCTGTTTTTACTAAATCATGGTCCATAGTTACAATTCTTACATTGCTTTCTGCAGTACCACCTTGTACAGCACCAATTTCTTTATTATTTCCTACAACATCTTCTAAATCAACATAGTCTAATTTTCCATCTTTTAAAACTGTTAGTACATTGAATTTTCCTTCTAAGGCTAATTCCATTGCTTTTGCACCATATTTTGTAGAAAGTACACGGTCAAATGCAGTTGGAGTTCCTCCTCTTTGCATATAGCCAAGAACTGTACATCTTGCTGTTAATCCTGTTAATTTTTCTAGTTCTTTTGCTACTTTTTCTCCTGCGCCACCAAGTTGAATGTTAATAACACCTTCTCCTCCATCTCTTTGGTTAGCAACTGATACATCTCCACCTTTTGGGAAAGCTCCTTCTGATACAACAACAATGCTAAAGTTTTTGCCAATAGCTTGTCTTTTCTTTATTGCTTCTGCTGCTTTGTTAATATCATATGGAATTTCTGGAATTAAGGCTACATCTGCTCCACCTGCAATAGCAGATTCTAATGCAATCCATCCTGCTTCTCTTCCCATTACTTCTAATACCATAATTCTATTGTGTGTTTCTGCTGTTGTATGAAGTCTGTCTAATGCTTCTGTTGCAACAGATACTGCTGTATTATAACCAAAAGTAATATCTGTACAAGCTACATCGTTATCAATTGTTTTTGGTACACCAATTACATTAATTCCTCTTAAAGAGAAATCTCTTGCTGATTTTTGAGTACTATCTCCTCCTAATGTAAAGATGCAATCAAATCCATCTTCTTTTACATTTTGTACACATTTTTCAGATAAATCTTGGTAAGTTACATTTCCATTTTCATCTACTACTTTATAACGAAATACGTTAGCATTTGTTGAAGATGAAATAATTGAACCACCTTTTTGTAAAATACCAGATGCTGTGTCTGCACTGCTTAATTTTATATAATCATTCTTTAATAACCCACGATACCCATCAATAAAGCCATAACATTCTACACCATTACTTTCTGCTGTTTTAACAATTGCACGAATTACTGCATTAAAACCTGATACGTCTCCTCCATTTGCAAGTATTGCTACTTTTTTTACCATAAATTTTTCCTCCTAAATTTCTTATTTTTTTACATGTTAAATATTATATCAATTATTTTATTTTTTACAAGACATTTTTTTAATTTTTTTTGCAGTAATATTTTTCAGTAATATTTTTCAATATTATTTATTGCTAATATGAATATTAGTAATATCTGTTTCCATTTCTCTTGCAATAATATTTTGAATTTGCGCAATTTGCTCTTGTTCTAGCTTATTTGCCTTTACTACAACACTAATACTTTTATCATTTACAAAAATTACTAAATCTTCTATTTGCTTTGTTTTTATTAAATTTTCACATATCATAATTTTATTTTTCGTTTTATTGATATTTTGTATTTCTGTTTGTGCAATAGCTTTTTGTGTTTCACTAATAGATTCATTTTCTAATATCTTTTGATAACTTTCTATCATTTGTGAATACATGGTTTCGCGGTTCAAACGAGATGAAGAAAAATAGTTACTATCGTCTTGAGCTATATCGCTATTTGTACTAATAGTCGCATCAATTTCATTTTCTATTACGTTATTTTGATTATTTAAATCATCAGATATTATTTCGTTTTGTTCAACTATTCCATTACTGCTTACTAATTTTGCATCTCCTATTCCTGCAACTTGAATATTTTCATCTTGTACACTAGTAGCAATCGTATTTTCGTTTTGTCTTGTTACAAAATTTAAGTAACCTGCTGAAACTAGCATTAGTGCAACTACTAAAATAATAATTTGATTTCTTTTTAAAATTTGCATTTTTTCCTCCTTTTTTCCCTTTTGATGCATTAGGGACGTTTCCTTTTGGGAAGTCTGTTCCTAATCGAGTATCTGTCCCTTTTGAGTATGTGTCCTCCTTTGGAGTATCTATTCCTTTTGAGTAATTTATCTCTAAAAGAGTTACCAAAAGGGACAGATTTACCAAAAGGAAACGTCCCCAATGGTAACTAGTTTGCCATTTCAAATACTTGAATTTTATGGGTGGCAAGTCCAGTTGCAGCTTCTACTGCTTGCACAATATTTGTTTTTATATTGCTATTACTTGCTCCGGCTTGCGGCAATAATAGCGCCTTCTATTTTAGGTTTAATAATACTTTGTGTAACTGGAATTTTTTCTCCATCTATTTCTTGGTAGATAACTTCCTTTTTATTTGTACTTTCACTTATTTTTCGATTTCCTCCGCCCGTGTATCTGTTTCTTCGGTATCGCTTTTAGTATTATCTTCATTATACATTGCCATTGTTTGACTACTTTGAGAATAGGTTAGTAATACTTCTACCTTACCAACCCCTTCTATTTTTTGCAAAATGTTTTTTAATTTTTCTTCTAAATCACTAGAAGTTGTTTGCTCAATATTTGCTTCTTGTGCATCTTCTTTTGCTAACACTTTATCTGTTGTGTTCTGTAATTTTTGGTTTTCTTTTTTATCTACACTCCAAACACTATTGATAATAATTAAAGTGATAATTAAAAGAATAACAAAGACTACTAAATTTTCTATTTTTCTTTTGTTATTTGCTCCTGGTTTTATTGAAAATATTTCTTTTAGCTTTTTCTTTTGTTCTTCTAACATGCTATTTCCTCGCTTTCTTTTGTATTTTACATTTATATGCAATTACTTGCTTTTTAATTTATTTCTATTTTTTTATATTACTATTTATACTTTTTTATTCTATATATATTTGACTTTCTTTTACTTCATACACAGAAGCTATATACTTTTTTATTTCTTTTTTCTCGTTTTCCATTATTTGGTTCTGTTTATTATTTTCTGTATTTTCTTTTTGTTCTTTTTCTCCTACTTGAATTTCTATTTTTTCAATTTCTATTTCATTAATACTAGTAGTTTGGCTTGTTTCTTCTTTTTCTTCTTTTTTATTTAAAGAAAGAAAAATACTTTTAATTTGATATGTATCGTCATTTACTATTTCTATTTTTATTTGTGTTACCTTGTAACCTCTTTCTTCTAATTTTGCTTTTATGTCTTTTTTTAAATTCGATACATAAATTTGTTTAATGCTGTTTTCATTTGATTGTTCTATATTTTTGCTATCTGTTTCATATGCTTCCATTTTTTCTGTATATTCTTCCATATTTAGAATAGAAGATATTTCAAAATCGGAATGAAAAAATTTGTTGACTACTGGAGTAATAATGTTGAAAACGACATAAACACCTAATACTACTTTAATATATTTCTTGCTATTACCATTTGGAATTATCATTTCTATAATAGTTGATACAATAACAGCTATCATAATTCCTTGTAACCACGAATTTAAAAAGTTCATTTTTCCGTCCTTTCTAATGTATGCTTTTTTAACGATACATCAGTCCACTATTAGAAATTTTCATTACTAAAGTAGTGCCAATGATTAGCATAACTGATAAACTGCATAATATAGCAAGTAATACTTTAAATGTATCTCCCATTTGTGCTAATAATTTTACAATTTTTTCATCTGCTATTGGTTCACAAATGGCTGAACCTATGTAATACGTTACCATGAGCATTAATAATTTAATAATAGGTGCAATGCAAATTCCAATTACAACAATAACTCCTACAATACCAACCGCATTTTTTAAAATAGAAGTACAACCAATTACGGTATCTACTGCATCTCCTAAGATTTTTCCTACTACAGGAATAAAACTAGAAACTGCAGCTTTGGTAGTTTTGGCCGTTATACCATCAACAGTACTACTTAAACTTCCTTCTACTGATAGCAAACTTACAAATAATGTTAAAACTACACCCAAAGCCCAAACAATGCTAGATTTAAAGAATTTTGATAGTCTATCTAATTGCACATAATCAGATATTTTAGAAATAATTCCTAAAACCGTTGATGCTAGTAAGACTGGAATAATAACATTCATAATAAAATTTCCTATAAAGGTCACAAGAAATAATAAAATTGGTTGCAATAAATTGGCAGAAACTATATTTCCTGTTGTTAATACCAAAGTAATTAATATTGGTATTAATGTATTCGAAAATGCAACTAAGTTTGAAACTGAATTTTTTACCATAGTAATAATATCTGCAAAATTACTCATGATAAGAGTTACAATTAATATATATTGTACATAATAACTAATTTTAGCAATACCGTCATTTCCTAAGCCTTCACTAATACTTTTCAAAATACTATGAATAATAATAACAATAATAATACTAGTAATCGTTTTTATAGAGCCAAGCGTTTCTTTTCCAAATACTTTTAAAATATTTTTACCTAATGTTTTATTGTCTATATTTCCTGTCATGGCAGAAGTTAGTAAATCATTATAATCTGTATCTTCAAACACTTCTGAGGTATATTTTTTTGCATCCTCTATAAATTTTCCAATGTTAAGAGATTCTTGCTGTGAAGTTAAAATTTCTTCTTGTGAAATTTCTGCATAAGAGTTTTCTTTCTTATTAATTGTTTCTGCCTTAATTGTTTCTGCCCAGCAAGTAGTAGATTGAAAAAGTACAAGAAAAAAAAGGAAAATAAAAGTAAATTTTTTTTTCATTTGTGTCTCCTTTTGGTGCATGTTTCTTTTTATATTATAGCTATAGCAATAGTTATGGTAAAATCTTTACCATCGTTTCTAAAAGTCCTGCAATAATTGGAATAGATAAAGAAATCATGATAACTTTTCCTCCCATATCTATTTTGCTTGCAATAGCGGATTCTCCTGAATCTTTACAAATGCTAACTGCAAATTCTGTTAAGATAGCAATTCCTGTAATTTTCATAAGTAATGTTATAAATTCTTTATGTATTGAAATTTTTCCTGCTAAACTATTTAACAGTTCTATAATGCCAGAAATTTTAGAAAAAGTTAATGCAAGTATAAGTGCTCCTGCAAGTAATGAAACATATATTACATATTCTGGCTTATATTGTTTTAATATCATAATTAAAATTAAGGCTATTAGTCCAATTCCGTATTATTTTAACAACTTCCACTACTTTTTCCTCCACTCTCTTTGTGTTCGTTTGTTTAACATTTTGAACTTTTTAAACTTCTTTAAACTTTTAAATTCTTTTGGGACGTTTTCCGTTTATTATATATTTTCTTTAATTCGCTTTATATTTGTTATTAATGTATCAAAATGGACAAATGATACAAAAGGAAACGTCCCTAATGTATCAGTGTCCCTAATGTATCAAAGTCCAAAAATGGTTCGTACTGTGTCAAATAAGGCACTTATTTCTTTAATGACCATACTTAGCACAATAACTAGTCCGGCTAAAGTTGTCATCATAGCTTGGTCTTCTCTACCTGCACGTACTAGTACTTGATGCAAAACTGCTACTAATATTCCTATTGCCGCTATTTTAAATAATAAATTGATATCCATTGTTCTATTTCCTTTCTTTTGTGAGTTATTCTTTGTTTATATTAAGACAATGACCATTGCTAGTCCTACTGTAACACCTAGTGTTTTATACATTTTTTCACTTTTTTTGCTTTCTTCTTGTGCTATTTCTATTTGTCTGTCTAAAAAGTGGTCTACTAATTCTATTTCGCTTACTTGCCCTTCTAAATCTACTTTTCCAAGTAAACTGCTTAATCCTTTTAATACTTCTATATCTTCTTTTTTCAAATTTGTATTTGTTTTATCTAAGGCTTCTAGCCAAGCCTGTCCTGCTGGCAGTTCTTTCATGTTTTTAGATGCTATCTGAAATAAATTAGATATATTATTTTGTTCTCTATTCCCTAATTCTTCAAATATTTGTGGAATTGGCTCATATGTTAGTTTTATTTTTGTAGCAAAAATAGCAAGAGAGGTTTTTATTTCTTTTAATTCTCTTACTCTTGCTTGATATTTTTTTGCTATGAGCACCCCTATGTAACTACTAGAAGCAAAAAGAAGTACTAAAATTACACATTTGATTATTTGCATGGCAACTACCTTGTCCTTTTTATTTTCTATCTTAATTATATGCAGTGAATTTTGCTTTTAGAACTATAAATATATTTAATTATTATACAGAACATATTGCTTTTCTATTTTATTCAAGCAATATACTTTTTGAATTTCTCCTTTTTCTTTTTTATCGTTTAAAAAAATAATTCTTTCAAATACACCATTTTCTGCAAGTTCATTTAGTGTAGGATTTAATTTTATATCTTCAATAGAAGCTCCGTGCGCTGTAAAAATTCCTTTAACTCCTGAACAAATAGCATACATGATAGGCTTTATTTCTTCTGGATTTCCTATTTCATCTGCTACAATGACTTTTGGCGCCATAGAACGTACCAGCATGCTCATTCCTATTTCTTTACTTACATTGTCTAATACATCAGTTCGAATGCCTACATCATTTTGTGGAACGCCACGATACATAGCTGCAATTTCTCCTCTTTCGTCAATTACTCCTATATTTATTCCATGAAAATTGATTTGTTCAATTCCATTGCTTAATTTACGAATCAAATCTCTTAAAATAGTAGTCTTTCCTGCTCCTGGTGGTGAAACAATAAGTGTATTAAAAACTGAATTTTCTTCTTCGTTAATAACATATTTTAAAATTTTGTTGCTAGCCCCTAGAACCTGTTTTGCAATACGAAAATTAAGGCTAGAAATATAGTTAATATTACTAACCTGTCCTTCTTTAATTATTGCATTTCCAGTAATTCCAACACGATGTCCACCTTGCATAGTGATATAACCTTTGCAAATTTGGCTTTGATAGCTATATATGGAATTATCGCAAATATGTTGCAGAGTCTCTAGAATTTCTTCTTGCGAAATTACATGTTCTACTTTTCTTTCTTCTTGTCCTACTTTAAGTAAAATAGGACGATTTGTACGAATGCGAATTTCCTCTAGTAAATTCAAATTGATATTTTCCGAAAGGAAATAATCTTCTATTTTCTTTGCCACTTTTAGAGGAAAGCATTTTAATATAGGATGAATTGCAATCATTTTTTCTTTCCTTCCCATCCTTTAGTAACTTTTGGACTTACATTTTGGTTACCTTTGGGGACGTTTACTTTTGGTAAATCTGTCCCTTTTGGTAACTTTTGAAATTATAAAAATCTAAAAAAGTTTATTTCTAATGATTTTGCTTTAATTTTAACAAAAATTTAAATTTATTATGTATTCTCTTTAATTTGCTTCGTTTTTCTTATCAATTTCCCTTTAGGAAACGTCCCCAAAGGTAACCCAAAAAGAGACACAAAAAAAGACATATATATTATATATATGTCTTTTTTATTATTTTAGAACTTTTTTCTCCTTTTGATTTTATTCATCCCAGTTATGATATACTTCGGATACATCATCTAATTCGTCTAGCATGTCTAGCAAGCGCTCCATTTTTCCTGCACCTGCTTCGTCTAATGCAACATAGGTTGATGGTACCATTTGTACCCCTGCTTCTAAGAATTCTAAGTTTTCTGCTTCTAGTTTTTCTCTTACTTCTGAGAATGTTTCTGGTGTTGTGGTTATTTCATATACTTCTTCTTCAGATGAAAAGTCTTCTGCTCCTGCTTCGATTGCAAGCATCATTAAACTATCTTCATCTAATTTACAAGTTGATTTATCTATAACAATAACGCCTTTTTTTGTAAATAAGTAAGATACACAGCCATTTGTTCCTAAGTTTCCACCACATTTTGAAAATGCATGTCTTACGTCTGCTGCTGTTCTATTTTTATTATCGGTTGCCGCTTCTACAATAACTGCAATTCCGTTTGGTCCATATCCTTCATAGATTACTTCTTCATAGTTTTCGTTGTTTCCTGCTCCTGCTGCTTTTTTGATTGCATTGTTTATTGTATCGTTTGGCATGTTAGCTGCTTTACATTTTGCTATAACATCTTTTAATTTAGAGTTACCTGCTGGGTCTGGTCCTCCTTGTTTTACTGCCATCAATAATTCTCTACCTAATTTTGTAAATACTTTTCCTCTTGCGGCATCTGCCTTTCCTTTTTTGGCTTGTATGTTGTGCCACTTTGAATGTCCACTCATGGATAACTCCTCCTTCTATTTTTTCTTTTTACTTTTTCTATTATAAATGAATTTGTTATAGTTGTCAATCATAATGCTAATTAGAATAAATCCTTTCATTACCATTTAACAAATAAATTTCCCAAGCTGGTGTAAATTGCTCTTTGCAGAAAGTGGCAAATTCTTTTATTATATTCATGTCTTTTTCTATTTCTTCTTGAGTATTTACAACAATGTAAGTTTCATATTGAAGTACTCCTTGATTGATATTTTCGTTTACGATAAAGTTTTGTTTTTTCTGATTATCCCAATGTTCAAAATAATATTTATGGCATTGGTCTAAGTAGTCTTCTGTTAAAGTTCCTTTTTCTTTTATTGCTGTAAATTTTATTTGTGGATTTTCTTTTACTTCTAATTGATAAGTGCCATTTTCATCTTCATCTACTTGTTTTTGTATACATTTTACTTTTGTATGATACATATTTTCAATTGTTTTTATTACTTCTGCATTTGTTAGTGCATTGATATTGGCAAATTTTATATATAGCATTAGTAAAATACTAAAAGCAGCTATTATAAATATTATAATAGTAAATATTTTTAAGGTGTTTCCTGTTATTTTTAGTCCTTTTACTAATTGTTCTACTTTTTTATGTGGTTTCTTTTCCTCTATTTCCTGATAAGAATATCCAAATTTTTCTTTTTCTTGCTCTAATCTTTGCTCGTTCCATTTTTCTAATTCTTCCCAATCTTGTTTTTCCATAGTTTGTCTCCTATTTATAAATGAATTCATTTTATGCCACGATGCTATTTATTATATTCTATACATTTTTCCTCTAGTAATTTGAAATTACAGCATCTCGATTTTAAGTTTTCTGGTAATCTCCCTTTATTATATAATTGATATAACTTAAAAGATTTATTTTTTACTTGATGATAATTTGCATTTAGCCAAGCTAATTGTTCTCTTAATAACCTATAAAAGGTCTTAATTCTTTTTCGTTTTTATTATAAGCCACCTTATTATCATATTTTCTTAAATAATCACAATAATCAGAATTAACTCTAACAATTTTTAAGTTTATAATCATCACAATTACCTCCTCAGCATTTTAATTATACATTAGTAACTATAGAAATACAATACAAAAGGATTAGAGTTTTGCCCCTAATCCCCTTTTTTAAGTTCCAATTTAATGGCTGGAAACACCGCTTTTTTTAATTCCAATTTAATGGCTGGATTCACCGCTTTTTTAAGTTCCAATTTAATGGCTGGATTCACCAACTTTTTGCTAGTTCTAGCATAAGTGTTCACTAAATTCACTATTTTTAGTTAAGAAACACTTGAATTACTAAATAGCTATTCTATATTAGTATATTCATTATACTATTTCTTATGCTTTATGTCAATAATTTTTCTTAATTTTGCTCTAAAATTTGTTGCCCTTTTATTAAGTCATAACTTACTAAAGTATTTCCATCTAAATTTTCTTTGTTCATGTTAATAGCAGTAATTTGGCTATTTTCATACGTTTTATAATAGTAAATTCCTTTTTCCATATTACAGCAAGAGCTATAAATGGTTATTTCATATAG
This sequence comes from uncultured Clostridia bacterium, assembly GCA_947631495.1. Classification (GTDB taxonomy): domain Bacteria; phylum Bacillota; class Clostridia; order TANB77; family CAG-508; genus UMGS1663. The sequence goes on along the minus strand of CANRLO010000002.1, from coordinate 582 downwards.
GTTTTCTCCCATATATACACAACCTCTTTGTTGGCATACACTGTCTAATATATGAAAGAATTGGCTAATACTTTCTGATTCTGAATCACCAGAGATGGAATTCATTTTTGTAAAGGTTGCTTTTACAAATCTAGATACAGAAGATAAATCTCCTGGTAATCCCATAGCACCCATGCCTCTACTGTAAGTTTTTAAATTTAATTCTTTTGAAAAGTTGTTTACAGGTGGCTTAGTTGATAAATTCATATAATTGTTTAAGTTAAACATTTGAATGTCAAATGTTGGGTTGTTTGTAAGTACACCTACTGGATTTTCATATATTTTAAGTCCTTCTTTAACACTTTCCACTATTATTGAAGATTCTTTATCTGCAATTATCCAATGTAATGGTGATGCTGGTAATTCTTCGCTAAAGTTGATTAATGCTATATTGATACTTTCTAATAATTTTTTAACTTCACTAATATTTGCACATTGTGCTAATACATAAGGAATAAATTCAAATGGTGCTATATTATTTTTGTTTTCTTTTTCTTCTTTATAGTCTGCATTTTCAGGGAAATTTAATCCTGCCATTCCTAA
>CANRLO010000001.1 GCA_947631495.1 uncultured Clostridia bacterium | reverse complement strand
TAAGTACATTTTCTTTCCCCTATTTTGAATTTAGTATTTATATTATATCAAATTTTTTCTTTTTTTGCATTCCGAAACTATTTTACACTATTTTTTTATTGTTTTGTTTGACAAAGCCACAGAATCTGTGTATAATAAATATAGGAAATTAAGAAACCACGAAAGTGGTTGCCGATTGAATAATTTAAATAACCATTCCCTCGCCAAAGCAGAATGGTTATTTTTTTATTGCCTATGTAGTAAAAAACAGATGATGATTAACAAGGCAATATTTATGATAGTAACTCCTACTAATCCGTAGAAAAGTAGGTATGTAATTCTTAATAAAGCACAGCAAAAAATACAATACTTAAGCTTATATGAAGGTATCAAAAATTAATTATTTTATTTATATTTTCTATAAATTCTATTTCTTCTATTTTGTTAATTCCAAAACATTTTTTACCTAAGTCTTTTAGTGATGCTCCACAATGATAAAGTTCTTTGTTATCTATAATAATAAACCTATCATGAAATTTATCCGTTCGTGCTATTTTTAGTTCCCCATATTGTTCATTAAACTTCTTGATATCTAGTTTTGTTAGATTACAATTTTGTGAAGTTAAAATAATAACTTGAACACTTTTATTTTTCTTTTGTAGCATTTTAAGAATAGTATCATCTATATAATTATCTATTATTACTATTTTACTTTGTGCTGTTTTTATAATATCAATTATTAGTTCATAAGCATCATATATTTGTCCTTTGAAAAATATCTTTTGTTTAAATTCTTGTTCTTTATTCTTTTGTAATTCATTAAATACTTGATTGAATTTATTATCATGTTCTAATAATTTATATTCAACATTTGTTAATCTTTCAAAAACTTGTCCATTTATCGAAATAAATTTTCTCATTTCAACAAATGCATTCATTATATTTATACTTACCTGAACAGCAATTTCATTTTTTAATAGACCTGAAAGCATTGCTATACCTTGTTCTGTGAATGCATAAGGAAGTTTACTTTTATTTCTCTTGCTATTTTCTTTTTTCTCATGCGGTCGCAAATTGCGACCGCATATCTTCGCTTTCCAATAAGGTCGCAAATTGCGACCTTAAACATAAAAACTCATCTTCTGTTATTTGAAAACAAAAATTTTCTGGAAATCTTTCTTTATTTCTACTTACAGTTTCATTTATTCTTTTAGTTTGATAATGATATAACATTGCTACGTCGCTATCTAGCATAACTTGTTTTCCTCTAATGCAATAAATAAAATTCTTAATATCTATTTTTTCATATTTTACTAAATTTAAGTCATTATTTACTGGTTCAATATTAGTGTGATTATTCATAAATAACCTATCTCCTTCCTTGTGTAAACTTTGTTTATATTGTAAAACAAATGTTTGTAAATGTCAATATGTTTATCCGAATAATAATGTAATTTATAATTCATTGTGTAAATTAAAATCATTGATTTTTGGACATTTTTATGGTATATTATAGATTATCAAAAGCTTAAAGGAGGAAATAAAATGAAAAGCGACTGGACCCAAAATTTTGCAAATGCTGGAGTTTCCCTTGTAATGTTTAACGAGTTAGAAAATTTAAAACATTCATGTAAAAATGGAGAAATTTCACAGGAAGCATACGAAAAAAGAAAATCACAGCTGGAAAAAATGTTGGAAAAAGTACTAAATTAACTTTTTATTCTATTTCTAATTAGCTCTCTTGATATTTTTTATTCAAGAGAGCTAAATTTTATTTTTTAGTTTTATTATTAAATAAAAATTCCACAGAAATATTAAAAATCTGTGGAATTTTAAAATACTTTGGAGGCGCCACCCGGATTTGAACCGGGGATCAGAGTTTTGCAGACTCGTGCCTTACCACTTGGCTATAGCGCCGAATATTTAAATTTTTATAACTGAATTACTTTTCTTACCTGCGACTCGCTTCGCTCACTGCATACTGACGCTGTAACTCGTTAAAGCTCGAACAGCCTCAGCAACTTGGCTATAGCGCCGAATATTTAAATTTGAATATTTAATCTCATATTATAAAAATGGAGCGGAAAACGGGGCTCAAACCCGCGACCTCTGCCTTGGCAAGGCAGCGCTCTATCAACTGAGCTATTTCCGCATATGCTTTTTATCAAAGCATATCTATCATAGCAAAATTATTGCAAAAAGTCAATAGTTTTAAACTGCTTTTGTTAAAATACTTTTTTATTTTACAATTTTATCTTACAATTTTATTTTACAAATTGCATTTATTTTTTTACTTAACGAAATACTTTTTTTCATATTTTTTTGAATAGTCAAAATCATTTTTTTGTTAAGTTATTTATTATAGCTCTCTACAACTTTTGTATAAATTGCCCCGTCCCTGAAATATAAATAAGTTCTAACATATAAGATATTATATTCTTCTTTTTTATTTCTTTTGCACTTAAAATATCAATTGTTTCTATGATCTCATCTTGTTTTTTTACAATGATATTTCCTATTTTTGTACCTTTTTCTAATGGTGCTTTGTATTCATATATAGCATTTATTTCAATATTTATATCTTTTTCTTCTTCTATTTTGATTGGAATACTTTTTCTTTGTATTTCTGCTAATTCTAACTCCATTCCATTGTTTTCTGCTTTTTCTATATATATGCGGTTGCCATTAATTTGTTTCCAATTTTCAAATTCTTTTTGAATCTTTTCTTCTAAATTGATTCTTGTATAATTTTTAAAAGCATACTCTATTAATTTACTACTATCTGATGTTCTTTGTTTTTTTGTATCGCACCCTAAAACGACTGTAATAATTTGATTTCCATCTCTTGTGCAAGAAGTTACTAAGCATCTACCTGCTCCGTTTGTAAAACCTGTTTTAACTCCATTTACTCCTGGTGTATACCCTAATAATTCATTTGTATTAGAGATATTTCGACTATTTCCATTTATGGTAATATTGGTATTTTGTGTATTTACTATTTTACAAAATATTTCATTATTTAAAGCATAATCTGTAAGCAGTGCAAGCTCATACGCAGTGGTATAATGATTGCTATCATCTAGTCCATGTGGAGTAACAAAATGAGTATTTTTTAATCCTAATTCTTCTGCCTTTTGATTCATTAGTTTTGCAAATCCTTCTAAACTTCCTCCTACATGTTCTGCTAATGCTACGGCAGCATCGTTTCCGTGAGCGAAGCATTAAGCCATATAGTAAATCTTGAACGGTTATTTTGTCACCTGCAGTTATTTTTAGTCTTGAACCACCTGTTCCTGCCGCTTTTTTTGATATTGTTACTACGTCTGATAAATTACTATTTTCTAATACTACAATTGATGTCATAATTTTTGTAGTAGATGCCATTGCTCTTTTTTGCGTTTCATTTTTTGCCCATATAATTTCTTTGGTTGTTCTATCATAAATAATAGCGGCTCTTGCATTTAATATTGGTTCTTCTGTAGGTTTTGCTACTGATTCTACTACTAGTTCTTGTATTTCTTCTATTCCTATTTCTTCTTCATCTATATCATCCGCTAATGCAAGCGTAGGAAAATATATTGTAAATATCAATAAAAAAATAAGTATTTTCTTTTTTAACATGAAAAAATCACCTTTTAAATTGTATTTTTTTTAGGTGATTTTTATGCTATTTTTTATTAAGTTATCCACAATTGAGAAATTTTAACTCTATCTCTAAAATTTCGATTTATTTTATATTTTTTACTCCGTCCTATAATATAAAGTTTTGATTTGTTTTATATTTTTTGCTCCGTCCTTATAATATAAATTTTCGATTTATTTTGTATTTTTTACTCCGTCCCTATAATATAAATTTTCGATTTATTTTATATTTTTGCTCCGTCCCTATAATATAAAATTTCGATTTGTTTTAAATTTTTAGACCCGTCCCTAAAATTTAAAGTTTAATATCTATTATTTCTATCATGCCCTATTTCTTCTTCTAATTCTTCTGTTACCATTTCAATAATTTCTTTTGTTTGTTTTTGTGGATTTTCTTTTCTTTTTTCTTGAAATATTTCTTTTGCTTTTTCGCTATTTGGCTGTCCTTCTTTATAATAACCCCATTTTACTGCTAAAGCATTGTAATTTACTTGGTCATGTACATGAGATTTTGTATTTTTTTCTCCATCTATATCTTCTATTTTCATTTTATCTTTCTCTAACAGCTTTCCAGATTTGTCTTCATGTAATTTTGCTTCTTGGTAACCTTCTTCTACGCTTCTATATCCATCTTCATATTCTCCTGCTAAGTCTCTTTCTTCTTTTTTCATTTCCCAGACGTTATCTGTTTCCAATTCTCTATCTAAACTTTTATTTCCTTCTACTCCTTTTCCACCAATTGTTTTTCGTGGTGAATGATATACTTTTATTTCTCCGTATTTTCCATTTTTTACTGCTAAGGTTCCTTCTCCTATTTTGAACCTAGATAATACTGAGTCTTGACTTACTTTTCCTTGTTGACTTACCTGATAATTTACTTCTCTTGGGTTATTTCCTTCTGCATGGTCTTGCTCAATTTCTAAAGGAACTACGCTACCATCTTTACTAATGGCTACAAAAGAATATCTTGTTGTATTTGTTTTTGCCTGCTCTTTATCTTTTGTTAGTAAGTTATCTCTTTGAGTAGATTCTATAATTTCAATTTTAACAAATTCTTTTCCTTCTATTTGTGGAAGTTTACCATTGTCTTTTAATAGTTTCCCTAAGGTCTTCATGTCTGTTACTTTATCTTTTGTGTCCATTTCCTGTTTAATGTTTACATCTGTTACTTTGCTTAGTTCTTTGTTTTCTAGTGATGAATTTATTTGCAATTCTTGTGCTCTTTTTTGTTGCTTTTGTTGTTCTTCCCTTATTTGCTCTTTCTGTTTTTTATTTATTTCTTGTTCATTTATTGTTGGCTCGCCTATTTTTTGCCTTAAACTTAGTGTTGCTATTCTTGTTATTTGCCCTTCTCCTAATCCTATTGCTTTTTCTATGAGTTCTTTTTCTTTTTCTTGTTCTTGCCTTAAGGATATTTCTTTTTTTGTTAAGTCAATTGATTGCACTACATCTCTAATTTGCGACATTATTTCATTTTCTACTGTATTTTCTTTAAAAAGAATGTTATTTGCTCTTAATTTTTTAACATAAGTACCAATTTCTGTAGTGTCTAAGTAGTATTTTCCTATGTCTCCTTCATCTACTAGATATAGTCCTACTACTTTTCCTTTTATTTTTAATCTTTCCATTAAGTAGATGTCTTGTATTTGAGAATATTCTTCTTTTTCTTTTAGTTTTTTATCTATTTTTTTGATATCTTGAAGAAATTTTCGATTCGAAAGAATAAAGCCAATGAGTTTTCCTTCTCTTTCTTCTAAAATGATACATTTTTGGATTGTGTTTATTAGTTCTTCTTCTTCAAAATTATCTGTATCTTCTACATATACTATTATTGGGTTATCTACCATATTGCCTATATACCATTTTTCTGCCTTTTTTATTACTTTTACTCTAAATATTTTTCCTATATATTCTTGATTATTCATTTAACTTTACACTTCCTGTTTCAATTTCAACATATTTTTTAATATAAAATCTTTCTATTTAATGTTTCAAAATATTAAAAATAGAGAATATTAGCACAAACTATATTCTCTATTTTACTTTTCTATAGTATTTTTTAATTCATAGAAAATGACATAACAAAATCTGTTCCTTCTTTTAGTTGCATTATAATTTTTATATTAGCCTTTTCAGTATTTTTTAATTTATTTGTTATCATGATATCATATGTAAATATACTAGAAATTTCATCTGAATAATTTATATATTTAATATCATTATAAGTAAATAAATTTTCTATGATATACTTTTTAAATTGTTCTTCTGTACGAAAGTTTTTATTTTTGAATTCATCATTTAATAGTGAATATGCAGCCTTATAATCTTTTGCATTAATCATTTGAAAAAATTTATCAATATTCATCATTACTTTTTTCTGATTTGTAGCTTTTTGATACTCTATATTGAATTTTTCCTGTTCTAAAGTGTAAGTATCTAAGGTTAAGCTATATTCTTGCAAATTTAATTGTTTAAATATATATAAATTATCATATTGATCTTTACATACATATTCTATACTATTTTCATTTTCTTGTACTAAATATTGTGCAAATTGTCTTCTTATTATTTCATTTTGGTTTTCATTAACATAGTTTTTGAATTCTTGTAAAGTGCCAAAACGCTTTTCTCTATATTCTTTTTCTAACTTGTTATAAATATATTCTGGATTAGATATGATATTGTTTTTATATATATTAAAATAGTAACTAGCAATATATTCATCGTCATATGCTTGACTTGTATATGTATTATATTGTTTATTTTCTATTTCTATATTATTATTGTTTTTTATACTTTCTACTGCTGCATTTAAATCACCCATAGCTTTTATATAGTCTTGTGGATATACAGCAAAAGTTAAATTTGATGCATCTTTCTTAATTATGAATTCGTAATTTTCTATATTATTATTGTATTGTATTTGTCCATCTATAACATATATAGATATATCTTCATTGATATCTAATACACTCATATTTTCTATATTAAATATTGTCTCTTTATAATATTTAGAAAATCGTTCATCTATATTATTTATATTAATTTTAAATTGTTCTTTATATTCTTTTCCTAGTAAAGCATATAATATTTCACGTTGTTCTTGTAAAGTTTCTTCTATTTCTTGTAATACTTCTGGACTATCATATCCATTATCATATTTTGCTTTATCTAGACTTTTTAAAGTATTAATATATTTATCAATACAATTTTGTATATCATAAAATTCATATTTTGAGTTAACTTTTGTAAGTTCATAATTCATCTTAACATCTTGGTCTGTCGCATATTGTTCTTCTATTTGTTTTGGGTTATTATCTTGTATATTTAATAATAAAGTTAATATAATTAATATTACAATTATAAGAATACACATAATTATCATGATAATTGGTATTTTTTTATTCATTGCTTTATTCTCCTATTTTTTATTTATTCTTTTATAGCATAACCCCATCCTAAGAATTTGCCTCGTCCGTATGAACTATCTATTTTATTTTTTACAACTGTTGAACCTCCAGCTTCAATAACATAACCATTTCCTATGTATAAGGCTACATGTCCATATGAAGATGTCCCTGATGATACAATACATGCTCCAACTGGTAATAAATCACAATTTATTTTTCCAGCTTCATCATATGGTATTTGATATGGATGTGGTACATCAATAGCATTTCCACCAATCCAATCTAATCCTGCTTCATAATATGCATTTTTTACAAATGCAGCACAATAACCAGCTGATTGAAAATATCCTCCTCTGTATTTAGAATAAAATTTTGATTTTCCTAATTGTGCTGTAGCCCAAGTTATCATACGATTAACTTTATCTGCATCTAACTTGTCATTTCCATAATTTGAATGACTTACTTCCCATTGTTGGTACCAATTTAATGCATATCTATATCTTCTTTGTACTTCTACTTCATAATCTCCACAAATTTCATAATGTCTACAGAAATAATCTACTGCGGGTTGCAAATCGGTTGCATTCATTAATTGTTGTTTTACGTTAGAATAAGTAGTTTCTAATTCATACCATAAAAATTCTAATTGTGTATTAAGATCTACCCATGAAGTATTTGATGAAAAACTTTTTAGTTTCTCCCATCTATTTCCTCCCCACTGGCATAAACCAAAATGAGTTCCGTTACTAGCAGAGGTATTAAAACTACTTTCTTGTTGCATATTTCCCAAAATAGCAGCTGCACCTATAGAAGACATTCCTTTTGAAAGTAAAAAGTCATATATTTGTCCTTGGATTCCATTAATTCCACTTGTTCCACCAATACCTGGAGTAAAGAAAGCTCCTGGTTCATAAATATAAAAGTCAAATGTTGATTCCTCTGGTTTTATCTTTCCTGTATAAATTGCTATCATATCTTTCATGATTTGTCCTATCATGACTGTCTTAGTATTACCTTCTAATAATTGATATAAGACAGCTTCTGCACTTAAAAGATTGTTTTCTGGCGAAACCATATTACTTGAATTCATTGCTTTATATTTTATATAAGTATCATTTTGATTAATATCATTTATATTATATATTCCTATATCTGAATCTATTTTTAAAAGTGATAAAAATCGTTCCCATTTTTCTTCAATATTTGAACTTGCTTTATTATATTGTATTGTTGTATTGCTTGTTTTGATTTTAGTTTTTTTATCAGTATCTTTTTCTAAAATTTTCTTTTCTTCTTCAACATTCATAATTTTATAATCTTCACTATCTTCTGGTAGTTCATATTCAAATTCTTGATTTGCCAAATATGAATGTTGGTCAAGAACTTCTACATATTTATCATTATCTTCTTTATCATCTTCTTCATTATCATTATCATTTTCATCTTCTTCACTATTTGTTTCATTTGTGTCGTCTTTCTGTATTTTTGTATAAGTTGAAGTGTAATCTGAAATCCATGTAAGTGCTTCAGAAATACATAATTGGGATGTTATTGTCTTAACCCAATTATCTGTTACTTTATAGTTTGTTACTTCTTCTGTTTTTTCTACTTCTATTGGATATGGAGTATATTGTTCTGTTTCTTCCTCCACTCCTCCAAGTTGTGACATTGTAACCTTATCATATGTAATATAATCTTGTAATTTAAAATTAGCTTTATAACTGTATTCTTCTCTAATGTGTGTACTTGCTAAGCTATCTTGAATATCTATTACTATTTTAGGTGCAAAATTATTTCCTGTACTATCCTCTCCTTCACGAGATGGCATAGCAAGTTTTGCTACTTCTGTACAAAAACTAGGATTATTTGTAACCATTAGTAATGCTAGTGGAAATTCAAATGGCATTGTATATTGTTGTATAATACTTTGATAATTTCCTTTTGTTACACTAATATAATATTCATATGAATTTTCATCTTCTTTTCCTTCTTCTTTTGCATAATCACTATATTGTACTGTATTTTCATTGCTTGCCAAACTAATTATAATAACATTATAATTGTTGTCTATTGTAAAATATGTTTTTAAATTATTATAAGCACTTTCTACTTCTTCTTTTGTAAAATAAATTTGTTCTTGCGTTTCTTCATCGTCTAGTTTTTTTCCTAATTTAGCTACTTCTTTTCTAAATGCTGTATATGGCTTATATTCCAATAATTGCTCTGTTCCGTCTTCAAATTTTCTTTTAAATTGTACAATTCCTTGTAATTCATTTTCCCCTACTGGAGTTCCTATTTTCTGTCTTTCTCTTAAGTCTGGAAATGATGATACTACCTCTGCTTGTAAGAAAGTTATAAGGCTCTCATAATCTCCATTTTTTAGTCCTAATAATTCAGGACGAATATGATTATCTTTAAACCATTTATCTATTTGTTTTATAAAAGTTTCTGTGTCAATTACTATTTGTCTACTGTTTTCATCAATACTAGTAATATTTCTTATATTGCCAGAATTATCAGTAGTTGTGACTTTGGCAATATTTGAAATAGACGTATAAGTATTGCCCGTAATAGCATACCAAAAAGCAGTTAGTAATACTACTACTAGTATTACTATAACAATAATAAGCCAAACAAATGGTGGTATTAGTTTAAGCAATAATTTTAGAACTGTTTTAGCAACTTTTCCTACTTTTCTAGCTAAATCTTTTCCTGCTTGTTTTATTTTTTCATCACTTTCATTTTCATAATTTGGTCCATTTTGATTGTTGTTTTCTTCCATACCACCATCACCTCATTTCTTGCTATCTTTCTTTTTGAGATATTATATATTTACTTCCATTTTTATCTTTTTATCTTCGTTTGTATTTTGCATATCATTTAATACAATGTCTTCAAAATATAATTTTTGTGAATTATTACTTTTATATCCTTTTGTATATTTTATTTGAATAGTATTGGTTGCTTTGGGTTTAATTAATAAACTACTGTCTAAAACTTCATGTCCAGCAGAATAATAAATAATACCTTTTTCATCTGTTAAATACATTGTCTTTGTATTTTCTTTTGTATCTAAAATGATAGTATTTGGTGTTAAGTTTGTCACTTTTAATTCATATACTTCATAATCTATGTAAATATCTTTTTTTACTACTTCTACTTGTAAATAGTTATTTTTTGTTGTTCTATTAGTATTTTCTCTTTTTACATAATTACTAATATTTAGCTTGCTTTTTCCATCTCTATTTACAATCGTATAATAATCCTTTTGTGAATTGCTACTAGTTCCTGTAACTAACATATTTTCATAGAAAGTAATTTCATAAGTATTACCTTTATATTGTTTTTTACCATATAATTTTTGTGTATTAAAATTAATTGTTACATAATTTTGTTGAAAAGCTTCTAATGTTGGGAAAAGTTCTTCTTTACATTCTTCTGACAATAAGTTATAGGCACTTTGAGTATTTTTAGAATTACACAATCTAATAAATTGATCAATGATTAGTTCTTTTTCTTCTTCTACTTGTTCATCTGATATTTGTTCATCAATATCTAATTTGTTTTCATACAATTTTTCATCAATGACAATATTTTTAGGTTTTTCATTGTTAGTTTTTACGATTGAATTCATAATATGTACAACAAGAAGAACTACAATAATTGCAGATACGATTGTCCAAAACATTACTCTATTTTGATTATATAATCTAAAAATACCCATATATTTATCCTAATTTAATCCTTTCATTTGTCTTAATATGTTCTCTTGTATTTCTATTTGTTCTTTGCCAATTCCTCTCTTTCTTAGTCTATCGCTCATTGTTTGAATGTCTTTTTCGTTTGATATTTGACTTGCATATTTAGCAGCTGCAATTCTTTGATTTGCACTTAAATTATTTTCGTCTACACCTCTTACCTTTGCTTTCATTGCTTTTATGATAGTTTCATTGTCTGTAATACCGTGTTCTCTATATTTCTTTGCTTCTTCCATTGCAAATTTGTATTTTTCAACTTTGTTACCTTTATCATCTGCTACCTTTTCGGTTCCGAATTTATCTCTATATAGTTGTTGTATTTGCTTGTCTTTCATAAATGCTTTGTCAGCTTGCTTGTTCATCTCTTCTCTATATTTTGCTGGATTATCTTTGTATAGATTTTTTGTATATTCGTCTTTTAAGTTATTATATTTTCTATAAGCATCTGATGGAAGTGCTTTTCCTTTATTCATAATAGCTCCTGTAAGAGCTGTTCCTCCTGCAGCACCTGCTGCACCATAACCAAGTACATTTGAATATTTTTCAGAAGCAAGTCCTGCTGCAACTCCAATTGTTCCAAGTGTAGCAGCACCATATGTTTTTATAATTCCTTTTCCTAAACCTATTGCTCCTCTACCTAAAATTGGAGCAGCAGCTCTAAGTCTTCTAAATTTCTTAGATGGCCCTGTGATTGCTGGCCCTTGTTCTTCTGGTAAATCTGGTAAACTTGGTCTTTCGAATGTATCTTGTGCATTAGCTGGTTGAGTTTGTACTTCTTGTCCTTTTCCTTCTAATTCGGCATTTTCTTCGGTAAGTTGATTATATTGTTCTTGGTTTGCTTGTAATTCTGGGCTCATACGAATTTCTCCATTCGTATAATTATCTAATTCTTCACCTAATTTATCTATTTGCTCTTGCTTATTAAATGTTTCATTTCCGTCATTTGTTTCATCATTTGATAAATCTAATGGTGGTCTTTGTCCGTTATCAGAGTCTTCTGTTTCTTGTCTTCCTCTTGAATCTCCTTGTTGTCCTTGTCTTCCTCCTAATGCTTCCATTAAGAATCTATCTTCATCGTCTACACTATTATCTGGAGTTCTGTTATCTGCCATTCTTACTCTTTCTTGTGAATTTCCAGCTCCTACCTTACCTGAAGAATTCTTTTTAGCTCCGCCTTTTGCTCTTGAAGTAATGTTTCCTAACACACTCATTACCATTGCACCACCGACAGCGCCGCTCATAATAGAAGCACCTGTTGCACCTTTATCAAATCCAAAGAATTTCCTTAGTATTTTTTCCCCAGGAAGCATGAAGCCTAATACAGCTAAAGTATAAATCAAGTGTGTTTGTGCTAAGTCAATTGCACTACCAATTAATATGCAATATAAAACCAAATGGAAAGGTTGTATTAATAAATTATAAATATATTCTTTAAGCCATGTATTAAATGCTTGTGCAGATTCATCATTCATTTTATCAATTGGATAAGTTAATGCTACTAATGGAGCAATCATGGTTAAAAATATAATATAAATTAACCTTTTTAAATATTGGAATAAGAACATAATGGTATATATTACTAATACTGCATATATAATGGTATATGCCATTTGTGCTTTTCCACCTTCAGCTACATATTCTGATTCTGCACTACTACTACTTTCGTAATTTAATTGTGCTCTAAACCTTGCAAGTCCTGTAAAATCAGTTGGCCAATAAACATTGGCTTTATCTAATGGTTCTTCATTTCCTACTGCATAGAATATTTTTTCTTCTTCTTCCGAAATTTCAAATTTTGATAAATCTAATTGTAAAACTGGCGTATTAATTGTTTGTTTTAATGCATTAGTAAATTGTTCTACTAATGTAATAGCAAAACTCATAATATAATGCATAAAGAACAATAAACAAATTGCAATAAGCCAATCTTTTATTAATTGTTTGTATTTTGCCTTATCTGTAGCAGTTGATGATAATATAATTCTAATACCTACATATACTAAAATACTTAGCATTCCAACAATTGCTAAATTTCTCAAGGCAATATACCATGAACTTATTGTAGATTGTAATGTTGCTGCTGCACTATCATCACCACTATCTGCATTAATAATATCTATATCTAAAAATGAAACATCATTAGAAAATATTTTTTCTGGAGTTATTGCAAAAAGTGGTAAATCAATTTTTTGTGGAAATATATCTGATGGTACTCCTACTGCTTTTATTGTAGCAGCTGATGCATTTTTAACTGAATTTAGCATTGGATTTGTTATTGCCGCTGCTGTCAATTTAGTTATAAAGTCATATGCTTTTTGTAGCCAATCGCCAAAACCATCTGTTGATAATGTAACTACATTATCAACACCAAACTCACCAGTAACAGATACTGAAGCAAAATACATGACTGCATCTCCTAGTCCTAGTACTAAATACTGAATTGGTGTAAATAATACTCCTCCAAAATCTGTTTCTGCCATAATTGCATTTGGTGCTATAAAATTAATTAATACTACTATTACAATTGCTATTATTATCTTTTGTATTATGTTTTTATTAGTAAAAAGTTTCATAGTAATAATCTCCTCCTAGTATTGATTCTTGCTTGCGTTCATTTGCACCAACTTATTAATGTTTGTTTCTACAAATTCAAATTCTTTTGCTGTTGGTTTTATCTGGATAATAGCTGTATCTGCTCCTACTTTTAAAAGTCCTTCTCCTTTAAAGCATGTTACTAAAAAGTTTGCTTCTCCTGAACTTAATTTAAATACTTCTTTTAAGTATTCAATTTCGGATTTATCTTGTGCTAAAAATAATTTTGTATCTGATGAGGTTAAAACTGCTTGTGCTTCTGGTTTTTCATAAAAATCTTGAAATCTTTGAGAAATAATAGCTAATGATACGTTTCTTTTTCTTGCACGACGTGCCATTGTATTTAAGAAATCTACCGCTTCTGGGTATGGAAGTAACATCCATGCCTCATCTACTAATACTCTCTTTTTAGATGCTTTTGTTTTATCTTCACTATTTTTCTTAACATATTTCTCCCAAATCCAAGAAAGTAAAATTTGTTGTGCAAGTGGTCTTGCAAATCTTTCTTCTAATTGAGAAATATCTAAGTTGATAAATAATGTTCCATCTAATAAATCAAAGGTAGATTGTCCATCAAAATAAGCCATTTGTCCATTATACTCACGGATATATTGTTTCATAACTTTAATTAAATAGCTGTAGTGAAATTGATAATCTTCATTTTTGTTTTGTTCGGCTTTTTTCAATATTCTTTTATACCATGAACCAATAGTTGGCATTGCTTTCTTTTTCTTGCCTAGTATATCTGCACTCATTCTGTCATTTATTTCGTATAAACTAGAAGGATCACTTGTAATTTGAAGTTCTCTGTATTCTTCTGCTACTGCTTCTGATATAATTTGTTTTGTAAGCTCATTTACTTCTTGTGATCTTGTACTACCTCTTGCCATTGTAAGTAGTGCTTGTGTTACATCTTCTACTTTATTTTCTACATTTAAAACGCTTCTTGATTTTCCTGTAATTTCATCTTTTATGATTTCTGGTTCAATATCAAATAAGTTAATAACTGTCTTTGAATTTGGGCTAATTACTACATTAATTCCACCTAAGCTTTCTGCTACAATTGAATATTCACCTTCTGCATCTAATGCTAAACTTTGAATTCCCATTAATACTGCAGAACGTGAGATTAAAGTTTTCATTGTAACAGATTTACCAGCACCAGATTTTGCAAAGATTACCATATTGTAATTGGTTAATGAAGGATGGAAGTTATCAAATAAAATTGGAACTCCCGTTTGTTTATTAAATCCTAGTGGTATTCCTGTTGGATGTCCTACTTCTGATGTTGTAAATGGAAATACTGTTCCCATAGAACGCCTATCGAAGGTATGAGTTTTCTTTATTTTATCTTGCATTAGTGGTAAATTACTTTGAAATGCTTCTTCTTGCATTGCCCAAGCACTTTTAACCCCTACTAATGATTTTGACATTTCAGAAGCTAATAATTTTGTATATCTATTTAAATCTTCTAAACTATATGCAAATAAAGTAGAGATTACAGATGCTTCATATAATTTATTGTAACCTGCTGCAATTTCATCTCTTAACTGCTCTGCTTCCCACCTTTTTTGTCCTAATGTACTTTCCCTATTGATATTTCCTCTATCTGCTGCTACAATTCTTTCTGTTTCTAGCTCATTAATAGTTCTATTTAATTCGTTTTGTGATTTTGCTTCTGCAATAGGATTGATATAAATTGATGTATTAATATCTCCAAATAAATACATATCTCTAAATAGTTCTGGGAAAGTTGTCATTCTTGGAAGTGTAGATACAAAGAAGCTCCTTGCATATCTTGTTACATTTGAGATAATTTCTAAGTGGTCAATATTGCTTGCATCTATTCCAGAAGGAGCAATTAATTCTTTTATGGTTTGTTTTTTTAAAATTTGATATTCATTTGGGTTAGAATAATCATTATTAAGCTGTCTTTGTCTTTCTAGTTCTTCTTGTTTTTTGTTCTTTGACATTATCTTTTGTTCCTCCTTTACGTTTTTCTTTTTGATTTTGAATTTTATTAATTGCTTCTTTTGCTATACTTTCTCCTATAGCACCTTTATTTTCTTGTAATATTAGTTGTGCTACTTCATCTATTAAGTCTGTTTTTTTCTCTTTCTTTTCTTGCAAAGCCTTTTGTCTTTCATTTTTTACTTCTACTATTGTTGCTTTTGCTTTTTCAAATGCTTCTTCTTCTATTTCTTTATCTAATGCTTTTATTTGTTTTTCTATAACATCTGGTGCAGTTGAATATAATTCATCATATCCAGCTTTTAATGCTTTATCAATTCCATATATTTCTGCTTCATCGCGATTGTAAGCCATATATAGAAGTTCTACTAATTCATTTGAAGTCATAACTTTTCCATTAATTCCGCAAACAGCTAATGTTCTTATGGTTGATTGTGCCCTTGTGTATAATTCAGAAAATGCCATGTTTCTTTGTTCTTCTTTATCAAAATTATTATCTTCTAGTTCTTCTACGAAATATGGAATTACTACATAATATTTTTTATTTAGTACATTTTTGTTTAAGCTCATTTTTTCAGTATTGTAGATAATATCCTTTCCATATTCATATAAGTTTCTTTGTTTTGTTAATTCAAAATAAGCTTTATTTAATTGTTCTTGTGTATATTTTTCAGATCTTTGCATTTCTTCATAAGTCATTTTTTGTTTTTCATATGCATATTGTATTTCTTTCATTTTTTCTTTATAAGCTTGTATGCTTGAATCTAAGTTAATTGTTCTAGTTTGTGTATAAATTTGAATTGGATACTTTAATGTATTTAAGAATTGTAAAAATCCTTCTTCTACTGCATTTTTTTCTACTTCTGACATTAAATCATAGTTAATTCCTTGACATTCTACAACCATAATATAACGCATTCCATTTTTTTGAACTATCATATTATCGACAACAGTATCAAATTCCATAAAATTCATAATAGATTCTGTTTTGTATTCTTTAAATTTTTTCGTTTTATTGTTTGGTTTATTTCCTTGTTGTGGAATTGGCTTTTCAGACTGTGTTTTCATTTTAGTAGATAGATAAACAAAACCTAAAACGATTAATAACATAAATATAATGCCTAATATAATTGTTAAAATGATTGTTAGTAATTTGATACTATCCATTCTTTTGTTCCTCCTTAGTATATAAATACATTTTTTTTCCTTTTTTCTTAAACTTAATTGCTCTTAGTATAATATCATCAATATTTTCTCCACCTATTTTTTTTGTTGCTTTGAATGCTCCTAGTTCTGGAAACTTCATAGTTCCAATGATAAATCCAATTAATGCAAAAAATGCCGCAATAACAATTCCTATTAATTTTAATTTTAAAGCAGAAAGTAAGAAATAAAATGGTAACCCTACAACAACTCCAATAACTGTATATAATAAGCTTTTGGTTGAAAAAATGAATAATATTCTACCTTCTCCTTTTACATTTCTTGGTATGTTATAAGTTCCCATTTAAATTTGTTTCTCCTTTCATTGCATAATGACATAATAATTCTAGTTACACCTATTACTATTATAACAGAAAGTATTACAAAATGCACTAAAAAACATAAAAAAAATGCACTTTTTGTGCATTTTTAATATTTTTGTAATATGTTTGTAATTTTATTGTAATGAATTATTTTGTATTTAATCCATTAGCTAAGTTATAAACAACATTTACTATAGTAGTAGCTGCGAAAATTAGAATAGCACCTACTACATATGGAATCATTGTTTTCTTGTATTCTGCTTTTTCTTCTGCACTACCCATCATGTATTTAATACCTAACACTAATAAAACAACTACTGCAACTACAATACCTACTGTTTGCATAATAGCAACTATTGTTTTACCAAGATCCATAATTTTCTCTGTACCACTTGCTGTTCCAGTTCCTAATTCAGTAATTTGACTAGATAAATCAGGTGCTGCTAGTACTATGCTACTTAATGATGTTAATATCATGATTACCATTAATATAATAGATAATACTTTTACTTGTTTTTTCATATAAATTTTCCTCCTCTTTATTTACTAATTTTTATTATACAATACTTTTTTGTATTTTTCAACTATTTTTTAGTTATTTTTTCATTTTTTTACATAGATTGCAACATATTAACTACTATTTTCCATATTGTAAAAGCTCCAAATACAACAACGCAACCTATAACATAAGGTATCAATGCTTTCTTAACTTCTATTTGACCTTCTACTCCTTCTGTCATAAATTTAATTCCTAAAATAGCACCTAGTATAATCGCTATAATAATTCCTAATACCAATAATATGTTATAAATCATATTTGATAACTTTTGTAAATTTTCTTGACTAATTTTTTCTTCTTCTGTTTTTCCAGCTTCAATAAAGCCCTGTGCTCCTTCTATAATATCTCCTAAAGTAGTATTTTCTACAGTAGTATCGCTTGCGTATACGCTATGTATATTCAAGGTTATAATACTTATTACTAACATCATACTAATTAATATTTTTTTTGTCATTTTATCACTTCCTATTCTTTATATTTTTATTACTCTATTCTATTTTTGAAATTAAATTATATATAATTGATACAAATGTAGAAGATGCAAATAATAATATAGCACCAACTATCATAGGAATCATAGTTCTTTTATAGTCTGCTTTTTGTTCTACACTAGCTACCATATATTTAATACCTAAAACCATAACCATTATAACAGCAATAACAATTCCTATTGTTGTAATTGCATTAATAATTGTTCCTGCCATGTTAAATGCTACATCATAATCGTCTTCTGTTAAAGCATTTGGTTTAAAAGTATTTGTATCTATAGAAGCATTTGATATGGTAATACTTAGTAATAATATAAATATAGTTATTAATATTATTTTTCTAATTTGTTTCATTTTTTATTTCCTCCGTTATTTCGTTCATACTCTACTTATATTATACTTTATTTATTTCTCTTTTTCAACTAATTACGGGATTTTTTTATTCGCACAATTTTATTTTACCTTTTTGTTATCTTAATTTTACTCATTATTTTCAAACATGAACGTTTCAAATAGCAATAAAAAATTCCCTGTTATGGGAATTTTTTATTGTAAGATTGAATTTGTATTTTGTAAAAAAATATTTAAGCTTTTTAAATGATTTTTAAGGAATGAGTATGCAATCTTTACTAGCCTTTCTTTTTTCTTTTGATTTTTTCGTTATTTTTGTTTCTTCGCTTTCTTCTGTTCGATAATATTTGGCAATGAGTTCGTCTAGTTCAATGCTAAGCTTATATGTTACCGTATAATCTTGCCCACTAATTATGCTTTCGTTTAATTTGTCCCTTAATTTACAAATTTCATCATTTAACATATAACCCCTCCCTTTTTTATCTTTTTTTCTTTTGTGTTAATTATAAACTACCATATTTTTACATTTTAGTCAATAAAAAAACACCTATTTTTCGGTGTTTTTTTAAACTTTCGTATGTCATTTTTTTATGTTTTCTTTTATTTTTCGACATATTTTTTTATTTTGCCTTTACAACAGACAAAATACATTTTTTTTCGTCAAATACTTCTTGCAAAATTTGTTTGGTATATTCTGCTGTTACTGTTTGAAATTGTTCAATATAGTCGAATGAATTAATACCTTTAAAATAATCAGATAATAACATTCGTGCAATATCAGAAATGTTGTTGTATTCTACTACATAATCACCATATACTTTCTTTTTCATTCTTTCAAAATGTGCTTCATCAAAATTTTCTTTTTGTTTTTGTATTTCTTGTAATAGTTCTTGTTGAATTTTTTGAGGATCTTTTGCTTGTCCTGAAATTAGCACATGAGCATATTCATTGGTAAATTCATAGTCCAAGTCTGGTTGTGCTAGTAAAATTCCTTCTTGATATAATTTTTGATATAATGGAGAACTTTTGCCAATAAACATGTTCATTAAAATTTCAATAGCTATATGTTTTTGTACTTTATTTTCTTGTTCTATAGAATCTTTAAAACCTATCATGAAAAGTGGCTGACTTACTTCCATTGTGCTTTCTTTATAAGGCATATGAATATCAATTTCTTGTGGCGCATATATTCTTTTGATTTCACCTTGTTTTGGTTTTTCTATTAATCTTTTCTTTATTTCTTCTAGCATTTCTTCTGGCTTAAAGTTTCCGCATATTACCATTACCATATTAGATGGATGATAAAATGTGTTATAGCATTTATATAGAACGTCTTTATCTATTTTGCTTATTGATTCAACTGTTCCTGCTATATCTATTTTAATTGCATTTTCTTTGTATAAACAATCTAGGGCATTCATGTATAATTGCCAACCTGGGTCGTCATCATACATTCCAATCTCTTGACCAATAATTCCTTTTTCTTTTTCTACATTTTGATCTGTAAAATATGGGTGTTGCACATAATCCATTAGTTCGTCTAGTGCTTCCATAAAGTGTTCGGTTGTTTCAAATAGATAAGCTGTATGGTTATTGGTAGTATATGCATTGGCATCTACTCCTAGTGCCATTAGTGTATCTAGGCTATTGGTTCCATTTGGTTGTTCGAACATTTTATGCTCTAAAAAGTGTGCTACACCATCTGGTACATAAACTTCTTCTTTTGTTTCTGGCATGATAAAATGGTTATCTATAGAACCAAAGTGTGTAGACCACATAACATATTTTTTATTTGTGGTTTCTTTTGGCACAAGTAGAATGGTTAAACCATTTTCTAATTTTTCGATATATACTTTTTCCTTTATTTTAAGGCTTTCTATAACTTTCATGTTTCCTCCTTGTTTTGTTAAAGTGTGTCTAACGATTTATTTTTTTATTTTAGTGTTGATTTTATGTTTTTTTGCTTTTTGTTTTTGCTTTTTTATTTTTGCTTTTTAATCTCTTAAGAAATAAATCGTATTTAATTTCATTTTATTTGCTACTTCTACAATTTGTTCTTTACTAACTTCTTCTATTTTTTTCTTGTATTCTTCAATGCTAACATTTTGTTTTGCTAATTCTTGTCCAAAATAGTAACTAATTTCGGTGTCTTGTTCTTCTTCTATATTATAAATAGTAGCATAAATTAAGTTTTTTGCACTTTCGATATCTTGAGCATTAAATTTTCCCTGTTTCATATCTTCTACTTGTTGTTTGATAATTTCTAGTGCTTTTTCATAATTTTGAATTTCTATTCCTGCTTTTATAAAAACAGTTTGTTTTCTTTTGATATAACTTGAACCACAGGTATATGCTAAGCTTGCTTTTTCTCTTACATTTTGGAATAGTTTGGAGTTTGCTCCTACTCCTAATATGGTGTTACATACCATAGCAATATAGCTTAAATTTTTTTCGTTTGAAATAACATCATATCCCATGACTAATTTTCCTTGTGTTACTTCCATATTGTCTGTAACAATTTTTGGCTCTGTTTGCTCTTCTTTTTTATCTTCAATTTCTAAATTTATTTTTCTAGGGTTTAGTTTTTCAATTTCTTTATTATTTTTTACAATTTCTTGCATTTTTTCTTGGAATTCGCCAGAAGCAAAGATGTCTATTTTACAGTTTTGTAATACTTCTAAATAATGTTCATATAAGTTTTTGGCTGTTATGTTTTGTAAGTCTTCAATATAACCATATTTGTATAGTCCATATGGTTTATTTTTGTACATTTCTTCTATACATCTTTCTTGAGCATAGCTTGCTTTATTGTCTATTTTTCCTTCTATGATTTGTTTTAAGTTTTCTTTTTCTTGTGCTACATATTCTTCTTTGAAAGCATTTTGTTCTACATAAGGGTTAAATGCTATAGAAAATAGTAGTTCCAAACCTTTTTTACTGATATTTTCTTGCATTGGTAAAAATTGGTCGCTTATGACTTCTAAATAGAATTTTATGGTATGATAATCGCCTGATTTTTCAATGCCACAATCAAAACTTGCTCCATACATTTCTTCTAATGTTTTACTGATTTCTTCTTGGGAAGGTAAATCTTTTGTTCCCCTTCTTAAAACAGCTGTTAATAATGCATTTTTTGTTACGTTTTCTCTGGTTAGTGGCAATGTTAAGAAGATAGCAAATAAATTGGTTTTGAATTTATTTGTTGTAATTTCGTGGAAATTTATTCCTTCTTTGATTTCTATTTTTTCATTTTTCATAGTTTTCTATTTCCTCCTAAGGCATAATTTTGTTTTATTAAATTTTTTATTTTCGTTATGATGGTTTTTATACTCTTTTCATATTATAATACAAAATGGAAAATTTATACAAGATGTTATGGTTTTATTTTTATTTAGTTATATATATAAAAATAATCAGTAATAGTACATTTTTCACGTTTTATTACTGATTATTTTTCTACTAACTTAATTTTTCTTTTACTATTTCATTAATGGTTTTTCCATCAGCAGCTGGCCCTATTTTTGCTTTTGCTTCTTTCATAACCATTCCCATTTCTTTCATTGAAGTTGCTCCTACACTAGCTATTATTTCTTCTACGATTTTTTCTATTTCTTCTTTTGATAATGGTTTTGGCAAATATTCTGCTAAAATATCAATTTCTTGATTGATTGCTTGGATTAAATCTTCTCTTCCACTTTTTTCATAGTCTGCTAAAGCATCTTTTCTCTTTTTTGATTCTTTTGCTATGATTTCTAGAATTTGATCGTCATTTAATTCTACTTGTTTGTCTTTTTCTACTTGCAATATAGCTGCTCTTACCATTTGAATTACATTTTTTCTTATGACACTTTTGTCTCTCATAGATACTTTCATATCTTCTAATAATTTTTCTTTTAACATTTTTCTTTCCTCCTTTTGTTGTATTATTGGTTACCATTAGGGACAGATTTACCAAAAGGAAACGTCCCCAATGGATACTAAAAATAAAAAAGGTTGAAAATTATAGTTTATTTCTAACCTTTAACTTACAACCTCTTTTCTTACTTTAATTTTTGTGTTCTGATTATTTTTATAATCTCATTTTTATTTTAAAATTTTCTTTTTCTTGCTGCCTCTGATTTTTTCTTTCTTTTTACGCTTGGTTTTTCATAGTGCTCTCTTTTACGTACCTCTTGCAATACGCCATTTCTTGCGCATTGTCTTTTAAATCTTTTTAAGGCATCTTCTATATTTCCATTATTTACTTTAATCTCTGACATTTAAATATTCCCCTCCTTCCGGTAACTACACTTTCTTTGTGCGGGATATGTATTTTTCTTGATACGTACGTATTATATCTTAAAATATAGTTTTTTGTCAATAGTTGTTTGCTATTTTTAGGAAAGATTTGGAAAGTAAAAATAAAAGGGTGTCCCTACCGTTCCATTTTGGAACGAAAAGGGGCGTCCCTCTTGTTTAACCTATATCTTTATTTAGTCCATCCCAAATTACGATATCATGCTGTTCTAGGCTCTTTTTTACATCTATTATTCTTTGATTGCTTGAACCTCTAAATCTTAGTTTTGGATCTTTTAATTCTTCTACAAATCTTCCATCTACGATGTAATCTATGTTTTCTAACATTTCTTTGGTGGTTTCTCTATGTTCTTCTTGTATCATTTGTCCTAGAATTTGTTTGTCAAAGGTAAAACCTGTATAACACCATATTTTTTTATTTGGGTATGTTTCTTTTACTTTTTTGATTAGTGGTACTAACCCTTCTTGATTTACTTGTTCAAAAGGTTCCCCTCCTAAAAGGCTTAGTCCTGTGATATAATCTGGTTTTAAGTCTTCTATAATTTCTTGTTCTTGTTTACTTGTGAATTCATCTCCATAGCTAAAGTCCCATGCTTCACGGTTGAAACAATTTTTACAGTGATGATTGCATCCACTTACAAATAATGAAACTCTAACTCCTGGACCATTTGCAACATCGCAATTTTTTATTTTTGCATAATTCATGGTTTACTCCTCACTTTTGGTAAGAGTCTCATCTTTTAAAGAAGAAGACTCTTGCCAAATTGATTTTTTTATAAATGCAATACTCTTGCTTTTATTTCTTTTGTTTTTCCTTCATTCCAGAAGTTTTCTCCTAAGTAACCACATGTACGTCTTGTTACGTTCATTTTATTTTTATCTTTGTTTCCACAGTTTGGGCATTCCCATTCTAGTTATCATTAATGATAATTTCTCCATCAAATCCGCAAACATGGCAGTAGTCTGATTTTGTATTGAATTCTGCATATTGAATGTTGTCGTAAATGAATTTAACAACATCTTCTAGTGCTTTTAGGTTATGTCTCATGTTTGGTATTTCTATGTATGAAATTGCTCCACCTGTAGATAGTGTTTGGAATTCACTTTCAAAAGATAATTTTTTGAATGCGTCTATTTTTTCTCTTACGTCTACATGATAAGAGTTGGTGTAGTAACCTTTATCTGTAATGTCTTTGATTTCGCCAAATTTTTCTTTGTCTATTCTTGCAAAACGATAGCATAAGCTTTCTGCTGGTGTTCCATATAAAGCGAAGCCAAGTCCTGTTTCTTTCTTCCACTGTTGTGTTGCTTCTTTTAAACGTTTCATAACTCTTATTGCAAATTCATGTCCTTCTTCTGTGGTATGTGATACACCTTTCATTGCTTTAGTTACTTCGTAGATTCCAATGTAACCTAATGAAAGTGTTGAATATCCATCTTTTAATAGTTTGTCTATTTTTTCTCCTGGTTCCATACGAGCAATTGCCCCATATCTCCAGTGAATTGGACTTGTATTGCTTAATGTTCCAAGTAAAGCATAGTGTCTGCACATTAAAGCTTCTTTGCATAGTTCAAGTCTTTCATCTAATAATTTCCAGAATTTTTCTTCGTCTCCATCTGCAATGATACCAATTTGAGGTAAATTGATACTAACTACACCTTGGTTGAATCTTCCTTCAAATTTGTATTCTCCGTTTTCATCTTTCCATGGTGATAAGAAACTTCTACAACCCATTGGGCTAAATACGTTTCCTTCATAGTTTTCACGCATTTTCTTTGCTGAAATATAATCTGGATATAGTCTTTTTGCTGAACATTTTACTGCAAGTTTTGTTAAATAATCATATTCTCCACCTTTTAAGCAGTTGTGCTCATCTAATACATAAACTAATTTTGGGAATGCTGGTGTAATATATACGCCTTTTTCGTTTTTTATTCCTTCATATCTTTGTTTTATTATTTCTTCAATGACCATTGCATTTTCTTTTATGTATGGGTCATCTTTCTTTAAGTTTAAGAATAGGGTTACAAATGGTGATTGTCCATTTGTGGTCATTAATGTGTTGATTTGGTATTGAATGGTTTGTACACCTGCAGAAATTTCTTTTTTCAATCTTTGTTGTGTTAATCTTTCTATCATGTCTTCTGATAGTTCATCACCAAATTCTTTTTCAAAGTCTTTTTTGAATTTTTCATAGCTTTTTCTTACATATTTTCCTAAGTGGCTAATGTCTACAGATTGTCCACCATATTGGTTTGAAGCAACTGCTGCAATGACTTGTGTCATAATAGTGCAGGCTACTTGGAAACTTTTTGGAGATTCTATTAGTTTTCCGTTCATAACAGTTCCATTATCTAACATGTCTCCTATATTGATTAGACAACAGTTGAAAATTGGTTGTAAGAAATAGTCCATGTCGTGGAAATGAAGGATTCCTTCTTCATGTGCTTTTGTAATTTTTTCTGGTAATAATATTCTTTTTGTTAAGTCTTTTGAAACTTCTCCTGCAATGTAGTCTCTTTGCGTAGAAGCAAGAACAGCATTTTTGTTTGAATTTTCTTCTGCTAGTTCTTTGTTTTGGTTTTTGATTAATCCTAAAATAGATTCATCTGTTGTGTTTGCTTTTCTAACTAATGCTCTTGTATAACGATAAATCATATATTTTTTTGCAAGCTCGAACTTTTTTCTATCCATTAATTGTTGTTCAATAATATCTTGAATATCTTCTACTAAAATTCTTTTTTTGTCAAGTTCTTCTATATATTTTATAATTTCTTTAATTTCTTCTTTTGTTACTCTTTCTTTTGGTTTTACTTCGTTATTTGCTTTTTCAATGGCTGTTGCAATTTTTTCTCTATTATAATCTACTGCTCTTCCGTCTCTTTTTATTACCTTCATTTCTTTGGCTCCCCTTTCGTTTTTTGTTTGTATGCCTTTATTATATAAAAAAATTTTTTAAATTCTGTTGCATTTGCAACAAATTTTAAAAAATATTTTTTAAAATTTTGTATCCTATATGTTTCTAAGAAAAGGAGAAATATTACATTTTCGTTACAAAAAAATTTTGTCGATTTTTATTGCAATATCAAGCTTTTTGAGGTATAATCTTAACATAATGAAAATAGCTATTTTTTGACAAACTTTTTACTTTTTGAGATAATAAAGTAAAATTTTATCTTTATATTTAGTAAAAAATACAATTTAAATGATATATTATACTCTTCTTTTAATGTGAAAGGATGAAATGAATATGGATGATTTAGCTTTAATTAAAGATATTGCTGATAATTGTATAAAAATGCAAAAAAAATTCTTTTCAAAAGGAAGTATTATTACTACTTATATTGAAAAGAGAAGACAAATTTGCATTTTGCTTTCTGGCAAAGCAGACTTAATTCGTTATGATTTCAATGGAAATAAAGATATTATTGACCGCTTCAATGCCAATGATATTTTTGGAGAAGCTTTCTATCCTGTAAATACAAATAATGAATTGTTTGTTTTAGCAACTGAAGATTGTGAAGTTCTTTTGTTTTTATATGATGATGTTCATGTAAAGTGTAAGAATAATTGTAAGTTTCATGCAAGTCTTATTTCTCTTCTTTTGGAGCTAATTTTAAATAAAGTTGTACACCAAAATGCAAGAATTGAGATTTTGTCAAAAAGAACTATCAGAGAAAAATTACTTAGCTACTTTTCTATTTTATCGGTGAAAAGTTTTAGCAAGAATATTACTGTTCCTTTTTCTTTAACAACTCTTGCCGACTATTTAAGTGTAGATAGAAGTGCTATGATGAGAGAGATTAAAAGTTTGATTGATGAAGGTTTTATTTCTAAAAGTGGGAATAAGTTCAAGTTGTTGTATTAGGTGAAGAAGAATTATTTTCATATTTTTATAAAATTTAAAAAATGCCAAAATTGCATAATTTTTGGCATTTTTTCTAATTACTATTTACATTTTTATTTATATATTCCTTCTTAAGCGGACTCATACTTGCTTGAGAAATTCCTATATCCAAATTTTTAATTTTATCTTTTTAAATGCATTTAACTTACTAATTTATCGAATGCAGTTTTTGGAATGGATATTACGGGGCGAGCCCCAATGTTAGAGTATCCATAGCCGCCATAACTAAAGTTTCCTCTATAGCTCACACTGCACACGCTACTATCGCCATTAGCTGATGGACTCGCCAACCAGTAATTACTACTCAAAAAGAATAATGGTTTATTTAAATAATTACTTACTTTAACATCACTAGTAAAATTTCCAGTTGCACCAAATCTATACTGATAACCTGTATCATTTTTATTCACTTTAAAATTTTCAGTTGGATACATCTGATTGTATGTTTTTTGGAATAGCTCGATATCTGGAGAACCTTTTACTTCTATTTCGCTTTCTTGGACATTTATTTTTTTTGCATTTAATGCATTTTTTATGCCTGTTTTTATATGGTCCCAACTATCTTCGTAACTTTCTGTACCATTTAAGTAATTTATTAAATCTTGTCTAGCTTTTGATGATTTTACATTGTTTCCGCTTAGTTGTATTGTTCCATCACTATTAATTTGATGAGCTTCTGCTTCTAATATTCCATCATATATTAACCATACTTTATTATTTTTTTCATCATCATAAAAATATTTCCATCCATTTGTAAGTGTAGTATTTTCTGCGATAGTTACTTCTCCTAAATCTATCTTTTTTATTGTTACTACTATTTCTTTTGTTATTTCTCCATATGTTACTACTATTGTTGCTTGTCCTTCTTGCCCTTCTTTTGCATTTATTGTTATAACTGTTTCTGCATCTGCCACTGTTATATCTACTTTTTCACTTCCTATTGTTGCTTGTGCTGATAATTTATTTGTTGTTTCCTCTTCTGGAATACTTTTTACTCCTTCTCCTAATGTTATTTCTGAATTTGTTAATGTTATTGGATAATATAAGTTTTCTATTAAAACATAATATGCAGTTTCTAAGTTTACTAATATTTCTCTTGTTCCACCTGGCTCTAAAAATATTTGAGTTCCACTTAATGTTATTTGTGATACTTCTTTTTCATTAACTTTTATTTGTTCTTCTGTATAACCATAACTAGACTCCAATTTAGATACCACGTCTCCTACCGTTATCTGGTTAGAGTTAGGTTCATCTAATTTTTCCGTATATGCTTCTAAATATGCTAATCCTGCATCTTCTACAAATTTTGCTTTTTCCATTTCTACAGAAGCATTTTTTGCTTTCGTAAATAGTCCATTTTTTCCTAATACTAAGTTAATGCTTATTCCTGCTAAAATGATTAGTACAACTATTGTTATAACTAAAGCTATTAGCGTAATTCCTTTTTCCTTTGTTCTTTTCATTGTTTTCCTCCCTTTTTCATAAAAAATATCAAAATAAAATTTACTTTAACCTTATTTTCCTTAAATATATTTGTTAGTATTTTTTACGATTTATTGCATTTTATGTTTATAAGTTACTACTATTTTGAGTATATTTTATTTACGTTTCTTTGTCAATATTTACTAACTATTTGTCATAAAACTGTAACAAGCTTGTAATAAAAAAACATAGAAAAAGAAGGGTGTCCCCAGCGTTCCAAAATGGAACGAAAAGGGGCATCCCTTCTATTCATTTTTTATTTTGTATCATTGTTCCATTGCTTTTTGGGCATAGCTATTGTTGATTACTTTTTCAAATGGTGCTTTTTGTTCTAGTTCTCCTGCTTCTTCCATTACTGTTTGCAATAGGTTATATGATTCTTCTTTCATTACAGGGTCTGTTTTCCATGCATCTATATCTTTATAGCTTTGTAAAACCGTGGCTAGTAGTTCTACGTCTGTGTCTGGGAAGAAACTTTGTATTGCTTCTGCTACTTCTTTCATGCTATGCTCTGCTACCCATTTTTGTCCTTTATAAATTGCATTGGTGAATTTTTGAATGATGTCACTGTTTTCTTCTATATAACTTTTACTTGCGAAGTATGCTGTGTATGGTATTTCACCAGAAGCCTCTCCTACTGATGCTACTACATAGCCTTTTCCTGCTTGTTCTGTCATAGTTGCAGTTGGCTCAAATAGTGTAACATAGTCTGCAGTTCCTCCTGAAAATGCTCCTGCCATTAGGTCAAATTTGATGCTATCATCTAAGATTAAATCTGTTTGTGGATTGATTCCATTTTGTTTTAATACATATTCAAAGGTCATGTATGGAACTCCACCTTTTCTTCCTGGAATTACTGTTTTTCCTTTTAAGTCTTGCCAGCTGAAGTTGTCTGTTGGCTCTCTGCTTACTAAGAAGGAACCATCTTTTTGTGTTAATTGTGCAAAGACTTCGCAGTAATCTTCTTTTCCTTCATTATACACATAAATTGATGCTTCTGGTCCTGCAAATCCTATGTCACTTTGGCCTGCTAAAACGGCTGTCATTACTTTGTCTGCTCCTTGCCCTGTTGTAATTTCAATTTCCAAGCCTTCTTCCTCCATAAAGCCTTTTGCTATTGCAACATATTGTGGTGCATAAAAGACGGAACGAGTTACTTCGTTTAAACGTATTTTTGTTAGGGAGCTAGTTTGCGTGTCTTCTCTTGTTACGAAGTAAACTATTACCCCTACTACGATAAGTACTATAATAAGTGCAATTATTAAGTATTTTTTCACTTTTCTTTCTCCTTTCTTATTTTTTTGAATGTTAAAAATCATTCTTGTATATTGTATTCGCTTTTCCTTATGATGGTAACTTGGTTTTGAAAGAAAATTGAGAAATGACTTCTTTTATAGTTTTTGTTTTCTATCTGGCATTTTATTGACAAATACTCGTATTTGTAGTATATTTTATTAGTATTTTTTTGTAATCCTTGTATTTAAAATTTTAAAAAGAAGGAGGAATTTCATATGTCTAAAACAATAGTACACTATCCTGATGCGCAAGCATGTACTTCTTGTGGAGATGTTTTACTACTTTTAGAATATAAAGGTAGCGCTGGTAAAAGAAGTTATTGGTTATACAAGGTTTACAATCCTCGTATGTACAATAGTGATTGGTTTTATTTTATGCAAATAGATGGAGAAAAATATCCTGTTCCTTTAATAGAAAACATAGTATTTAGCTTTTTGCAAAACCCAGAGAAAGGTGAGCAAATGGCAAAGGCTATTTGGTTTGATCGCCGTCGCTAATGTTTAAGACCTAAGTTATGTTATAACTTAGGCCTCTTTTTATCTTTTTACTACTAATTTTTCTAATAAAACTACTGCTTGGTACATAATGTAAGCAACTACGGCAAGTATGACAACGCTTGTCATTACTAATACTTGCCCACCATATACTATTAAGTAACCAAGTCCTGCTTTTGATACTAGGATTTCTCCTGTAATAACACCTACTAAGGATAGTCTATTCTTATTTTTTGAATGATTTTTCATTCTTGTATATTGTATTCAATTTCTAATATAAAGGTAACTTAGTCTTAAAAAAATTTTTCTTTTTTTCTTGCTATTTACATAATTTTATGATATACTTTGTGCAAGTCTCTATTAACTATTATAAAATTACAGATTAAATTAGGAGGAAAAGCATATGATTACTAACTTTATTAAGGAAGTAACAAAATTTTATCAGGAGGTATATGAAACCGATTTAGCACATCTATCTTTGGTAGAACTGCAAAGGTTGCAAGCTCGTTTTCAGTGTTTCTATGCAAGTCCTATTTTTACGCAAAAAACAAGCGAAGAAGAAAAACTGCATAATCTTTTGGCATATACGGTTTTAAATTTATATCATCATTTTTGCTTAAAAGATAAAGACTGCCCTTACTTTTTTAATTTTTTAAACGATGCTGATTCTTGCTTAGAGTCTGGTGCAAGTTCTTCTTTACATGATATCCTTTTCCAGTTTCTCACGGATATTCCTTTTAATGTAAGTGCTATCATTGAAAGAACAACCGTAGTGGATAATCCTATTTCTCAGGTTGTATTCCATGCAGATTTGGATACTTACAACTATTTGTATTACTATGGTGAAAACATTACAAAAAACCAAATGCAAATTGTCGATTACTTTAACTCTATTAGTGAGGAAAAGCTTACTTCTATGGCAAATTGCACTATTGATTGTTTCCTGCGCGGGATGAAGCATGCTAATATTGAGGCTTCTTCCAAAGAATATGTGATGCTGTTTTATCCTATTGGCTTTGAGAAGTTAGCTAGAAAAATCTGCATGCTTTTAGAAGGCAAGTGGAAAGTGGTCCTTCGTTTATATGGAAATAAATTTGATAAGCAATTATCTTACAACCATCGATATGACTACCAATTCTATTTGTCGCAAAATTATACAGATAGTTATCTTGCTTGCTTTAAAAAATTGCTCATGGAGCATCAGCAAACGTATGAAAAATATGCAGGTGCTATCTATATTGAGTCTTTTGGGGAGAATCGTTTTATTCCTAAAAATGGTGATGAAGTTTTCGAAAAGGATAAGGAGTTAGCTACTTTAAACAGCTGGTTTGATACAGAATATGCTATTTTGTATGAGGAGTATATTCGAAAGAATACTTCCTTTACTATCATTTCTTATCCTTGTCCGGAAATTGGAAAAGATTTTGAAAGTATTTTCGATGATACGATTTTCCTAAATACCCTTGATAATGATAAGTATGAAGCCATTCATCAGAGTATCATTGATGTATTAGACACTGCTAAGTATGTTCATATCACTGGTAAAAATGGAAATAAAACAAACTTAACGGTTGCTCTAGCAAGTTTAGAAGACTCTAAAACGCAGACTTTGTTTGAAAACTGTTGTGCAGATGTAAATGTACCGGTAGGGGAAGTCTTTACCTCTCCTAAGTTAAATGGTACCAATGGCACTTTGCACGTATCTGAAATTTATCTTGACGGGTGGAAATTTACCGATTTATTCCTTCAGATAAAAGACGGTATGATTACAGAGTATTCTTGCAAGAACTTTCCTACTGACAAGGAAAATAGGGAATATGTCAATGAGCACTTACTCTTCGATAACAAAACCTTGCCTATGGGTGAGTTTGCTATCGGCACTAATACCTATGCCTATGTCATGGGAAATAAGTACCACATCAATGACAAGTTAGACATTTTGATTGCAGAGAAAACGGGACCTCATTTTGCTTTTGGTGATACTTGCTATTCTATGGATGAAGAGACAAAAGTTTATAATCCAGATGGTAAAGAAATTATTGCCAAAGACAATGAGATTTCACTGCAAAGAACTGTAGACTCTAGCAAAGCTTATTTTGGTGTTCACACCGACGTTACCATTCCTTACTACGAACTTGGTGACATTGTTGCCATCAATGGAGATGTTCGCATTCCTATTATTCAAAATGGAAAGTTTGTACTGCCTGGCACAGAAGAGTTAAATGTGGAGGGCATGTAACGTTTCCAAGTAATATCTGTAAACAAAGAAGAGGTGAATATTTCACCTCTTTTTTGTTTTATTTTTTTACCAATAACTTTTCTAGTAAAACGACTGCTTGGTACATAATATAAGCAACTACGGCAAGTATGATAACGCTTGTCATTACTAAGTCTAACTGGAATACTTGCCCACCATAGACGATTAGGTAACCAAGCCCTGCTTTTGATACTAGGAATTCTCCTGTAATAACACCTACTAGAGATAGTCCAATGTTGACTTTTAAAGAGTTAAAAAAGGTGTGTTTGTTAGCAGGAATGATAATTCTTGTTAATATTTGAAATTTATTGGCATGGAAGGTTTTTGCCATTTTTATTAGTTCTTTATCGGTATTTAAGAACCCATTTAATATTTCTAGTATGGTGACAACTAACGAAATTGCTAATGCCATTACAATAATGGCTGGCATTCCCGCTCCTACCCAAATAATTATGACTGGTCCGAAGTGCTACTTTTGGAAGGCTGTTTAACACCACTAAAAATGGTTCTGCTACTTTTGATAAGAACCTTGACCACCATAAGAAAATAGCAATAATGGCTCCTAAAAAGGTTCCAAGTAAAAATCCAATTAAAGTTTCTAAACAGGTTACTTTTAAGTGTTCCAATAAATTATTGCTAGATAAATTAAAAAATGTTTTTACCATACGAGATGGCTGGCTCATAATGAAGCTATCAATAATTCCTTGGTTTGCAAGTACTTCCCACAATACAATTATGCCTATAATAATACTAAATTGTACTATTTTAATTAGTATTTTTTCTCTTTTCCTCTTTTGTAAATATTTTTTTCTATCTTCTGATATCTTTATTTCTTTATCCATGTACATCTAGTCCTTTCCAAATGGTATCAAAGTATTTACTAAATTTTGGACTTTCTCTACAGTTTAGTGGAGTTCTATTTTCTATTTCAAACTCTATTTTATGAATTTCTTTTACTACTGCTGGTCTATTACTTAGCACAATTACTCTGTCTGACATACTTATTGCTTCTGAAATATCATGTGTTACCATTAAAGTTGTAATGTGTTCATTTTTTAGAATATCATAAATATCTTTTGTTACCATTATTCTTGTTTGATAATCTAGCGCAGAAAAGGCTTCATCTAATAGTAGAATTTTTGGCTTTATGGCTAAAGTACGAATAAGCGCTGCTCTTTGCCTCATTCCTCCAGATAATTGGTTTGGATATTTGTCTTTAAATTCATATAAATTATATTTTTTAAGTAAGTTATCCACATATTCCACATTTTCCTTTGTTTTTTGGTTTCGTATTTCTAAGCCAAAAAGCGCATTTTTATAAATTGTAAGCCATTCTAAAAGACTGTCTTTTTGTAGCATGTAACCAATTTCTCCATCTATTTCTATTGTGCCAGAGTTTTTTTCTTCTAAGCCTGCAATAATTGATAGTACTGTTGATTTTCCACATCCACTTGGTCCAATTAAGCTTACAAATTCACCTTCTTCAATAGAAAAACTAATATTTTTTAAAGCTTCTACCTCTCCATTTTCTGCTTGGTATTTTTTGCTTATGTCTTTTACTTTTAAAACTTCTTTCATCTTGCACCTACCTTTATTTCTATATATTATATTTTATGTAAGCTTAATTATTTTGTGTAAATAATTTTTAATTCTACTTGTTTTTTCTATTTTCCTATGCTATAATTTTATAAATTATGTAACTCGTAAACTTGCAAAATAATTTTAGGAGGGCACTTTAAACAAAGAATAAGATTCTAAAAATCTCGTAAACAAATTTGTTAAGGAGGTAAAATTATGCCGAATAATAATATTTCATCTATTCCTATTGGAAAAGAAATTAAAATTTTAAGAACATTGTTGAATGAAACGCAAAGCGAATTTGCAAAGTCTTTACTTCTTAATCGCGTAACTATTTGCAATTTGGAAAATTTAGAAGATGTAGAAGATATAACAAATGATATTGCATTTCGGTTATACTATTTAACTTTCAACATACTTCAAAGTTCATGCAAAGAAAACTACGTGAAGGCGCAAGCATCAAAAATTTATGAAGCTATTAATACATTAATTGAAAAAAAACGTAAAAAAAGATTAAAAAAGTAGTTTTAAAAATCACTAACTAAAAAGCACTTAAACAATGTTTAGGTGCTTTTTTATTTTATAAATTGATTCTTATTTTATGAATTTTTAATAGTTACTTATATTTTTAAAATTTATAAAGTTATCCACAATTTGGAAATTTTAACCCCCGTCCCTAAAATTCATATTCTTAATGTTTGCCCTGCATAAATTAAGTTTGGATTTTTAATTCTATTTAGTCTTACAATTGTTGCAATGCTAACGCCATATCTTCTTGAAATAGAGTATAGGGTGTCTCCATATTGTATCTTATAAATGATATGATTTAAGTCGTAGCGATTTGTTGGAATGATTAGTCTTTGCCCTACATATATAAGATTGATATTTCTGATATTGTTTTCTTTTGCAATGGCAATTGCTGTTGTTCCAAATTCTGCCGCTATTTGGTCTAAAGTGTCACCTCTTTGCACAATGTAAATTGTTTGACCAGAGGTTGAGTTTCCATCACTATCCATAGCTGTTTCTCCACTTGGTACAATAAGTGTTGCTCCTGCATATATTAAGTTTGGATTTGCTATGTTATTCATCTCTACTAGCCTTGCTACTGTTGTATTATATTTGATGGCAAGTTCTGTTAGAGTATCCCCTCTTTGTATGATAATTTCCATTGTTTTTCCTGCCGTTGGTTTATTTGTGTTTTCTGGAAGTGGTATTTCAGATGACGTGTTTAAAAAGATTTCTTCTGTAAATTCATCTCTATCTACATAACCGTTAATTCCTTCAATTTCTCCTAGATCTGTATATTGCCAGCCTACCCATGAATCCCAGTTTCCGTTTGGTGTAGGTTCTTCTACTTCATATTGCGCTACCCATAAAGGGTAACTTGTTAACTCCCCTCCAAATACACTAGAAGCATTGCTTGTGTCACTATATATAACTACTTCTTTTCCACTTAAGTTTTCTACTGTTCTTACAAATGTAAGTCCAATTTGATTGATTTCTTCTATGCTTAAGCTTCCAAAACTTTCAAAGTCCATTGCTAGTCTGCAGTCTGGCATTTTTCCTGCAATTGTAGATACAAAGAAGTTTGCCTCTACTACCGCTTCTTGCTGACTTCTTGCTGTTAAGTAATGGTAAAATCCTACTTTTAATCCATTTGCTTTGGCATTGGTATAGTTTTGTTCAAAGTATGGGTCGACAAAATTGCTCCCTTCACTTGCTTTCATATATACAATTTGAATTCCACTTTCTGCTACTTGAGTATAATTTATATTTTCTTGCCAGCCACTAACATCTATTCCTTGGTAAATTGTAGGACTTGATGGACCAAATGCATACACTGGTCCTACTAATATGTACATTGGAAAAATAAATACAATAAGACATATGAACCATCTTACTTTTTTCATATTTGCTAATCATTCCTTTCCAAGGTATAAAATCGGTTCAATAATTCCATATTTAGGATATTGTTCAACCTTTCATTCCTTTAATTTATCATATGAAGTAAAGTAAAATGTGTGTTTGACCCTTTCACCTTATATATTTTTAGCTTTAGTTTTAAATTGTGTATTTCTCTTATAATATAGCGAGTTTTATTCCTTTTCTATATTTTCTTATCTTTCTTCAAGTTATCCACAGTTTGGAAATTTTAACCCCCGTCCCTAAAATTTACACATTTTTTAGTTTTCTTATACATATATTTGGATAGGTGATATTTTGAGACGTATTCAAGTTTTTTTATTTAATGGGATTTTGCTTACTGTTACTGGGCTTGTTATGCGCAGTATTGGTATGTTTTTTAATGTTTATATTTCTAATAAAATTGGTAGTGAGGCTATTGGTGTTTATCAGCTTATGATGTCTGTTTATCTTTTTGCTACTGTTCTTGCTAATTCTGGTATTCATTTGGCTACTACTCGTATTGTTTCTGAGCAAGAGGCTTTTGGCATGGAGGCTGGTATTAAGAGGGCTATGAAAAAGTGCTTGACTTATAGCCTTGTTATGGGTTGTTTTGCATGTTTTTTATTATTTTCTTGTGCTCCTTTTCTTACTACTGCTTGCTTACATGATAAGGTTTCTCCTTTTCCTTTACGTATTTTAGCTCTTTCACTTCCTTTTCTTGCTCTTTCTTCTTGTATGAATGGTTATTTTTCTGCTCTAAGAAAAGTGAAGAAGACTGTATATACTCAAGTTTTAGAGGAATTTTGTAAAATTACATTTATTTCATTTTTTCTAAACTGTTTTTTCCCTTCTGGTTTAGAATATGCTTGTATTTCTTTAGTGCTTGGTAGCTTAATTTCTGAATTTCTTTCTTTTTTATTTTTACTGTTTTTGTTTATAAGAGATAAGCGTAAATTAACTGCTCCTAGTTTTAAGGATACTAATTATACGAAGCAAATATTAAAGATTTCTTTGCCTATTTCTTTTACCTCTTATATTCGCTCTGGGCTTTCTACTTTAAAGCAACTGCTTATTCCAACTCAGTTAGAAAAGTCTGGGCTTTCTTGTGAAGGCGCTCTTTCTTCTTATGGAATGATTCATGGTATGGTTATGCCTCTTATTCTTTTTCCTTGCACGTTTATTTCTTCTTTTAGCTCGCTTCTTATTCCTGAGTTTTCTTATCTTAATGCAAGGAAAGATGAACAAAAGATGCATTTTGCTTTTCACAAAATATTTAAGTATTGTTTTATTTTTTCTTTTTTGATTATGGGCTTTTTTTGGTGCTTTGCTCAAGAGTTAAATGATTATATTTATCCTAATATTGATATTGCTTTTTATATTAAGCTTTTGTGTCCTTTGATTGTATTTATGTATATTGATAATATTGTGGATAATATTTTAAAGGGGCTTGATAAACAAGTAAGCGTAATGGGAATTAATATTATTGATTTAATTTCTAGTATTTGCCTGATTTATTTTTTACTTCCTGTGCAAGGTATAAAAGGCTATATTATGGTTTTATTTGTGAGTGAGATTGTTAATGGTTTATTAAGTTTATGCCTTCTTATTAAGCATACTCATTTTAAGATAAATTTTTTGGATTGGCTAATTAAGCCTTTTCTTAGTATTTTCTTTTTAAATATTATTTTTTCTTCTTTTTTTACAACTAATTCTTTTGCAGAGTTTTTAGTTTATGGTGGTATTTTTATTTTTCTTTATTTTGTTTTATTGGTTTTGTTTGGAACGTTTGTGAAAAGTAAAGGAAAGAAAACACCAACCTACTTATTTAAGTAAGGTTGGTGTGGTTTTTTTTGTTAGTGGTTAAAAATATTTTTCAATTACCTGTTCCATTTCTTCTTTATTTTTTAGTTGATATGCCCTCAAAAATGCCTGGCAGAGTTCACTTGTAGGAAAGCTTTTTAAAGATTCCTCTTTGGTGTTAATGATGTTTGCAAATTTGTCCATTGCTTGTGATTCACTTCTAAATACTGCTATAAGTGCTACGATTTCTTCTTCACTTGTAATGATAATAGACAAGTTTTCATTTTTCATTCTGTATAACAGCTGTTTTATGTTTTTAACTGTATTCCATATTTTTCCTAACCAGAAGTTCAACTGATATTGTATTTCTCTGTCTCCATCTTCGCAGGCTTCTTTCTGCATTTTTAGCTTTTCTTTTCTTTTTTCCAGTTGCTCTTGTGAAAATTTCTGCTCTGCATACTTTTCTTTTAGCTCATTAGAACTAGAAATTTTAGAAAGTTCAATTAGCTTTTCTACAATTTCCAGTTCCTTATCTGGATAGTTTTTTTCTAATTCCTCCCTTTGCTCTTCTAACCGCTTCCCCTGTGTATATGCAATATAAAAGCTATTGCACAAACTTTCGAAATACTTTGCCATAGTGTATTCGTTCATTGTGTCGTATTTCATATAGTTCCTCCTTTTAAAGTTGTTTATTTCAACAATAGTTACTGCATAAGAGTATATCATAACATTTAACATAAATCAAGAAAATTTAGGCTTAAAATTTAGCCTTAAATTTTGTAAATTTTTAATCCCGTCCCTAAAATTTAAATTAAATTCCATCTTTTGTTTACTACATCCCAGTTTACAATATTCCAAAAAGCACTAATATATTTTGGTCTTTCTGTTTTATATTGTAAATAGTAGGAATGTTCCCACATATCTAGCACTAAAATAGGAACGCAGCCCCATAAGGTTAAATCTTGGTGTTTTTCACATTGCAATATTTCTAGCTTATTCCATTTTGGAACCCATACTAATAGACACCAACCAGAAGCTTCTACACTTGCCGATGCTGCTTCAAATTGTGCTTTGAATGTTTCTATGTTTCCAAAATCTTTTGTAATTTGCTCTGTTAGTAATAAACTCGGTGAAGTATTTCTTTTTGGCCCCATATTTTCAAAGAAAAGCTCATGTAAAATGGCACCTGAACCAAAGAAGCTTAAATTTTTTTCTAAGCATTTGATGTTTGAAAAATCTCCTTTTTCTCTTGCTTCTTTTAGTTGCTCTTGTGTTTTATTGGTATTATCTACATAACCTTTGTATAAAATATTGTAATGTAATTTTAATGTTTCTTCTGAATAGTATGGTTCTAATGCATTAAATTTGTATGGTAATGTAATCATTTCTAACATTTGTTTTTCCTCCTTAATTTTTTAAGATTTCCTTTTTAAATTTTTTCCTTTAATTACTTTATTCATTTTTTCTTTATTTCATACCATACTTTTTTATGACATACTTTTTTTCTTATGACTTTTTTTCTTATGACAAGTATATTGTAAATTATTTTGTTTTATATTATAATAACGATAAATTTAAAAGGAGTTAAAGTTATGGAAAGAATTGCAATTCTATCTGATGTTCACGGAAATATTACAGCTCTTGAAAATGTTATGGCTGACATAGAAAAAAGAGGTATCTCAAAAATCTATTGTTTAGGCGATAGCGTTATTAAGTGCGCAAATCCTGATAAAGTAATTGATTTATTGCGCCAAAAGTGTGAAGTGATGCTTTTGGGAAATTGTGATGAAATTATTTGTCGCCCTAATATTGAAGAAGGACGTTTTTGGAGCAGAGATAAAATTGGTGAAGAAAGGGCTAAGTTTATTTATAACTTACCTGTTTCTTATGAATTTACTATGAGTGGACATTTAATTCGTCTTTTTCATGCCTCTCCTATTAGTTTAGAACATATTTTTAATCCTATGTTTCCAAACTCAGATACCATTTATTTTAATAAAATTATTACAAATCCTTATGATTTGTTTAAAAATACTGAGTTTATAGGTAAAACAGAAAATGATCCTGTTCCTGATATTGTTGGTTATGGTCATTTGCATACTCCTAATATTTATCGCTTTGGGAATAAAACTATTTTTAATGTGGGTAGTGTTGGCGTTCCTGTTGAAATGATGAATGAAGGAGAAGAAAATTCTACTTCAAAATACTCTACTATGTCTTCTTATATGATTTTAGAAGGAGAGTTAGATAGCAAGGTTCTTTCTTCTATTTCTTTTACTCTTGTTCGCCTTCCTTATTCCATTGAAAAAGAGCTTGAGTATTTGAAAGAGTCGGACATGCCTAATAAAGAAATTATTATGAAATCTTTGATAACTGCAAACCACTAGCTATATGATTATCTAATATAAAAATGTTTAAAATAACAAATCACTAATTTGTGTTTTGTTGTATATGATATAATAAAGGATTTGATGGTAAATATGATGCAAAGTTATGAAACAGCAAAACAGTTCCTTGCACAATATAATCAAGAGCATTTGCTGAATTTTTATGATGAATTAAATAACGAAGAAAAAGAACAATTAATTAACCAAATATGCCAAATTGACTTTAAGCAAATTTTTGATTTGTATGAAGCTTCTAAAACAGATAAGATTATTCCTAATCTTAGTATTGAACCTTTGCCATATACAATTAAGAAAGAGTTATCTCAAGAAGAATTGAAATACTATACTTCTATTGGTGAAGGTTGCATTGCAAGTCAGAAATATGCAGTTGTAACTATGGCAGGTGGCCAAGGCACTAGACTTGGCTATAAAGGTCCAAAAGGTACTTTTGAACTTGACATAGAACCTAAAAAATCTCTTTTTGAAATTTTATGCGAACATTTAAAAGAAGCCAATGAAAAATACCATATTACAATTCCTTGGTATATTATGACTAGTATTTACAATGATGCTTTAACTAAAAAATTTTTTGAAGAAAAAAATTTTTTTGGATATCCTAGAGAATATGTTTATTTCTTTAAACAATCTGAGCTTCCTTTAATTGATGTTTCTGGTAATTTAATTTTGGAAGAACTTTATAAAATTAAAGAAGCTTCTAATGGTAATGGTGATGTATTTGCTTCTATGAAACAGCATGGCATCCTAGATGATATGAAAAAAAGACGTATAGAATGGGTATTCTTTTCTGGTGTTGATAATGTTATATTAGAAATTGTTGACCCTTTGTTTTTAGGATTAACAATTTCCCATAAAAAATTAATCGCTTCTAAAACGTTATTCAAGGAAAATGTAGAAGATAAAGATTGGATTTTCGCAAAGAAGAATGGAAAACTTTGTATTATGAATAGTTGCC
Source organism: uncultured Clostridia bacterium (assembly GCA_947631495.1). Classification (GTDB taxonomy): domain Bacteria; phylum Bacillota; class Clostridia; order TANB77; family CAG-508; genus UMGS1663. Next base: position 64,652 of record CANRLO010000001.1, on the reverse strand, counting down.
ATTTGACTGATGAGATGAAAATTGCAAAAGATGAAAATGGTCATTACTTATACCGAGATATTAACTTACTTGCCCATTTATTTCATATTTCTTCTTTAGATAAAATTGCAACTGTTTCTCTCCCTTATCATAGAGCTTTTAAAAAGAATGCTTTTGTTAACGAAGAAGGAATGAAGGAAATACCAGAAAGTCCTAATACGTATAAATTTGAAACTTTTATTTTTGATGCTTTTTCTTTATTTGATGAAATAGAACTTCTAAGAGTAGAAAAAGAAGACGAATTTGCTCCTATTAAAGATTTTAATGGTATTCATAATCCTGAGGTTGCAAAAGAGCTATACGAAAAAAAATATTGTTTGAAGTAGTTTATAAAAATGTAGCATTTTATATATAATTATATTGATATATTTATAAAATAAGTAATAAATGATAAATTTTATTACTTATTTTTTATTAAATAATTTTTTATTAAATAATTTTAGATTTTCGCATATTTTTCGTATATTTTTAGCATTATTCAATATTTTTTCTATATTCTTATATTTCTATATTTCTATATTTCTATATTAGTATATTATATATATGCTATTCAATTGCTTGTTTTATATGGTGGATTTGTATGTTATTTGAATGCTCATAAATTTCTATTACATCAATTCTAACAAATTTATTTTCTAATTTTTTTAAATATAAATAATAACTAATCGTTCTTTTTATATGTTGCATTTTTCTTCTGTCAATTGCATCAATTGGCTCTCCATAGTTTTTATTTGTTCTTGTTTTTACTTCAACAAATACATATTCTTCTTTGTCTTTTGCTATAATATCTATTTCTCCTTGCCTTGCTTGAAAATTTTGCTCTATAATTTCATAACCAAGGTATTTTAAAAATTCTACTGCTATTTGCTCTCCTTCTTTTCCTGTTACATGTCTTTCATACATGTTTTTTTACTCCTTTATTTTAAATTCATTTCCTGGAATTTCTTCAATATACCCTCTAATTTCCATCATGGTAAGCATTTGGTTTACATGAGAAATAGGCCATTCTAATTTTTGTGCTATTTCATTATTTGTCATAGTTTTTTTCGATAGTAACTTATAAATTGGTGCATATTCTTTTTCTACGATAGTTCTTTGTAAATTGGTTTTTGTTTTTATTTTTTCTATTTTTTCTTTTGACGAAATAGGTTCTGTTTCTATTTCTTCCTTTTTTGCTCTTTGCTTTGTGAACATTTTATCTTCTATAACAATTTCTTGTGTAACCCCAGCTTCCGTAAGAACTTCTTGAATATTTCTATCTTTAATATTTGTTCCTAAATATTTATTTAATTCTGATGGTTTTGTAATGAGTTTTGCTCCTTTTTGAATTAAATTGTTGCAACCTACTCCATATTTATCTTCTATGCTATGTGGAAGACAGAATAATTCTTTTTTCTGCGCTATTGCATGCTTTGCTGTAATACTGCTACCACTACGATATTTTGCTTCTATTACAACAACTGCCATAGATAACCCTGCAATGATACGATTACGAATTGGAAACGCTTGCATGTTTGGCTTTGTTTCTGATGGATATTCGCTAACAATACAACCTCCATTTTTTAATATTGCTTGATACAATGGAATATTTTCTTTTGGATAAATATGTGAAAAACCAGATGCAATTACTGCAATTGTTTTGCCTTGTTTTTCCATGGAATATTCATGTGCTATTGCATCAATTCCTAGTGCTAAACCACTTACTACTGCAACGTTAGAGTTTGCTATGCTACTTGAAAATAGTGCCGCATATTTCTTTCCATATTCACTTGCATCTCTACTTCCTACAATAGCAATACTTTGTTTATTTAATAAACTTACATCTCCCATTACATATAATTTTTGAGGTGGATTTTTAATTTTTTTTAATTTTTCTGGATATTCTTTATCCGTGTATTTTATTTGCTTTATCTTTTTTGTTTGCTCTGTATTTTTAATTTCTTTTGATTTCTTTGTTTGTTTTGTATTTTTTGTTTCTTTTGGTCTTTTTATTTGTTTTGTATTGTCTATTTTCTGTATTTCTATTGTTTTATCCTCTTTTCTGTTTTGATTTATTTTTTATAATATATTTATTTCCAATATTTTTTATCTAAACTTCTATATTGAATTGCTTCTGCAATATGAAATGTTTCTATTTTTTCTTTTCCATCTAAATCTGCTATAGTTCTTGCTACTTTTAAAATTCTTCCATAAGCTCTTGCACTTAAATTTAACCTGTCAAATGCCTGCTTTAAGAGCATGCTTTCTTCTTTTCCTAAGGTACAATATTTTTCTTGTAAATTAGGGGTAAGTTCACTATTGGTATAAATGCCTTCTTTTTCATATCGTTTTAATTGTATTTTTCTTGCTTTGCTAATTCTTTGCTTGATTTGCTCTGAAGTTTCTTCTTTACCGCTTTTTTCTAAACGCTGGTATTCTACTTGTGCTACTTCAACTTGAATATCTATTCTATCTAATAGAGGACCACTAATTTTTCCTAAATATTTGTGAATGGCTTGTGGTTGGCATGTACATTCTTTTTGCTTAGAGCCATAAAATCCACAAGGACATGGATTCATGGATGCAACTAGCATAAAGTTACAAGGAAATGTAAGTGTATTCATAACTCGGCTTATCGTTATTTTTTTATCTTCTAATGGACCTCGCATTACTTCTAATGTATTTTTATTAAATTCTGGTAATTCGTCTAAAAATAAAACACCATTATGGGCTAAACTAACTTCTCCTGGTTTCGGATAAATACCTCCTCCAACTAATGAAGTAGACGAAATTGTATGATGTGGAGCACGAAACGGTCTTTCTACTATAAGAGGATTTTCTCTACTTAAAATTCCTGCTACACTATGTATTTTCGTTGTTTCTAAAGCTTCTTCAAAACTTAAATCTGGTAAAATTGTAGGTATTCTTCTTGCCATCATGGTTTTTCCGTGAGCCGTGGATTTCCAATTAACAGTATATTGTGATTTCCTGCAGCTGCTACTTCAATTGCTCTTTTGATATTTTCTTGACCTTTTACTTCGCAAAAGTCTAATTGTTCTTTTTCTTTGTTTTTATATAATTGTTCCATTTGGATTTGATAAGGTGAGATTTCCTCTCTAGAATTTAAATATTCTACTACTTGATATAAACTTTCTGCTCCTATGATTTCAATATTTTTTACTACTGCCGCTTCTTTGGCATTTTTGATTGGTAAAACTATTTTTTTAATTCCTAATTTTTGAGCTTCTATGCACATTGGAAGAATTCCATTTATTTGATTTAAACGACCATCTAAAGACAATTCGCCTAGAAACGCTATATTTTCTAGTTTACTTTGCCTAATTTCTCCAAGACAAGTTAATATTCCAATTGCAATTGGTAAATCAAAGAAAGAGCCTTCTTTTTTGGTGTCTGCTGGTGCTAAGTTGACAACGATTTTTCTGCTTAATAATTCGTAGCTAGAATTTTTAATGGCCGTTTTGACTCTTTCTTTAGATTCTCTAACGCTTGTATCTGGAAGCCCGCACTATTTCCCAAGCTGGAATACCTGCGGAAACATCTACTTGCACAGAAACAAGATAACCATCTAGGCCATTTAATGACATACTTTTTACGATTGATAACATGATTTCCTCTTTTCTTTTTGAAATATTTTATTTTTTAGTTTTACTTTGTAACTTTTTTATTTTTGTTTTTTATTTTGTTATTATTTAATTTTCTTTTATTTTTAAATTTAAGTTACATAAAACTATATTATGTATATCATGTTTTCTCTCGTATTGCAAGCATTTTTCATCGTCAAATATTGACTTTGTTCTACAAAAAATTCTTTGTACTAAATAGTATAGATGAAATTGATATTTTTAAAAGTATCTACTTAAATATTTTTTCTAATTATTGTTTGATTTCATTTATTACTTGCTTTAATATTTCTTTTGAATTAGAGTAAGTAATTCTTTCTATTGCTTCTTCAAATGGAAGCCATTCTATATTTTGTATTTCCGCTTCTTGCTTTTTTGTTGCTGTTTCTTTGCAAGTAGCAAGAAAGAAGATGACTTGTTTAAAAGTATCTTCTTTTGTGTAATATTCACTTACATACCTTTTATTTTCTTGTACTATAGCATCAATATTTGTTTCTTCTTTTACTTCTCTTATTGCAGTTTGTATTTCTGTTTCATTTTCTTCTATATGCCCTTTTGGGAAATCCCAATGCCCTGCATTGTGTTGGACTAATAGCACTTTATTTTCACGAATGATAATGCATCCACATGCTCTTTCATAATTCATAATAAATTTAATTCCTTTCTCTCTTTATTTAAAGGCATACTTTTTTTCAAACTATGCCTTCTTTTTTTATATTATTTTCTTTAGAATATCATAAACTTTATGTATTGGAAGTCCCATTACCGTAGAATAATTTCCATTTATTTTTTCAATGAATACCATAAATTCCCCTTGTACTGCATAAGCTCCTGCTTTGTCCATTGCTTTTCCTGTTTTAAGCCATTTTTCTATTTCTTCTTTTGACATATCTTTAAAATAAACTTCTGCCATGTCATAGGTAATATGCTCTTCATATTTTCCATCCTTTTCTACCAATATTGCTAGCCCTGTAATGACATCATGTTTTGTATTTTTTAATTGCTCTAGCATATGAAATGCGTCTTCTTCATTTTTTGGCTTTCCATATATTTTGTTGTTTTTGATTACCATGGTATCTGAACCTATTACAATTCTATCACCTGAGGTTTGTTCAAAGACTGTTTTTGCTTTTATGTACGATAGCCTTTTGGCTTGCTCTTGTATGCTTAAGTTTGGTTCTAATGTTTCGTCGACATCGCTTACTTTTATTTCATATTCTAGGTTTAATAAGTCTAATAATTCTTTTCTTCTTGGTGATTTTGATGCTAATATTATTTTCATGAAATCCTCCTTGCTTTAATTTATTGAATAGAATTTGTATTTTTTAGAAATTTCTACTTAATTTTCTTGTGCAAATATCTCATCTAATCTATTTGCCATTTTTTCTATTAATCCAACTACTAAGGCATTTCCCATACAGAAATATCTAAATTTTTCTGGCATTCCTGTATTTGTCCAGTTGTCATCAAATCCATTTATCCTCTCTGCTTCTATTGGAGTTAATATTCTTAATTCTTTTTTCTTTGGATCTTCTATAATATGAGAACTCCTATTAACGCTAGATTCGCTTGTTAGCATAGTTCTAGCTGGTCTATCTAATGCATCTGGAAATGACATGCCACCTTCTGAAAAGACATATTTAAATCCTGTTTTGCTTACTCTATTAATTTTTTTAGGACCTTTTAATTCTTTCCATTTTTCTATATTTCCTACTACATAATATTTTTTATCTGCATCTTCTTCCAGTACTTCTCTTAATTTTGTTGGTTCAATATATTTAGGTTCTACTTTTTCTGTATATATCTGATTATCTTTCATAATTCCTGCGTTTTCAAATACCATTTTAAAATTATCTGATACTTCATATATATCTTTATATTTGAATTCTTGCACAATTCCTTTTGTATTCTCTTGTATTTTAAATTCTTTGGCAAAAAAACCGTCTTTATGAATAATTTCTTCAAAGCTTTTATTTTTTATTGAATTGTAATAAGTAGTGTTATTTTTCGTTGCATATATGAATGTTCTTCTTCTTTTTTGGGCAAATCCATAATCTGCTGCATTTATAACTCTCCATTCAACACTATATCCTAAATTATTAAAGCATGCTAATATAACACCAAAGTCTCTCCCTCTCTGCTTTGCTGGTGATTTCAATAATCTATCAACATTTTCTAATAGTACAAATTTAGGTTGCTTTTTTTCTAATATATCTCTAATTTGCCACCATAGTACTCCCTTTTTTCCATCGATTCCTTCTGCCCCTGTTCTTGCTACTGAATAGTCTTGGCAAGGAAATCCTCCTACTAATAGATTGTGTTCTGGAATAATATTTTTATCTACATTTGCAATATCTTCATTAACATAGTTTTCACTTTCACCAAAATGTGATACATAGCAATCGAATGCATATTGATTTTTCTTTCCTGGTTCCCATTGATTGGCCCATACAGTATTCCATTCTGGATTTTCTTTTTCTAGTCCTAATCTAAATCCTCCAACCCCTGCAAATAATTCACAAACTGTTTTTTCTATCATTTATGTAATACTCCTTTTTGTTATTATTTTATATTATTCTTTTGTTTTTTATTATTATATATAAACATTTGTTTGTTGTCAATAGTTTTCTTCTTTTATTCACTTAAATATGGACTCAAATATTGAATTAATTGCTTATTTGATATTGGATGCACTCCTCTAGTTCTAGAAAAGTTTTGCGCAACATCTACTAATAATGAATAATTTAATTTTTCTAAAGATTGCTTGTTTTTTATAATTTCATCAACAAATTGTTTAAATATTAATGGTATTGAAATTAAACTTAAGATGGTGTTGATTCTTCCTACCTTTTCTCTTTCCTTTTCAAATAGGCAATCTGATTGGTATTTTACATCTTCATTCCAACTTAAAATATCTATAAAATTCAAAAATTCTAATACTTTAAATTGATAACCAGCAGTATCAATTTCATTTTGTATTTTATTTATTGTTTCAAGAACCTCACCTTCTGGCTGGTATCTTACTTTTTTATCTATTATTGTACAATCCATTAAATATGCTAATCGATATATTAAGACATTTAATTGTTTATACGTCTCTTCATTTATGTGGACAGAAAGGTTTAACATATCTTTCCATATATCTCCAAAAGAGTATTTTTCATATAAATTGCCTACACAAGGTGTCATGTCATTTATATTTCTTTTTTTCTCTCTAAAGAATTCTTTCCCGGGCTTTAAGAAAAATATTTTATTACCATTCACTTCTCCAATAATATGCATATCTGGCTCTTCTTTTGTTCCAGTTGAGAAGCTGATTGCTTCTTTTATTCTCATTGTTCTTTTGTTTTTTACTTCTTCTGGATGCCCTTTTTGAATGTGTGTTACCATTTCTATCTCCTCCTTGTTATATTCTATCATATATTTTTTATTATTAAAATATAAATTTGTGTTTTCTTGTCAATTCTTGTTATATTTTGAAAATATTAATTAAAAATACATTATATTTATTATGTGTATATGATGATACTAAATTAATTGGATATGGAAGAATTATTGGAAATAAAACAATATTTCTATACCTTCTAGATATAATGGTAGTTTCGGAATAAATTATAAAATTTGGTTTTAGTTAATTAATAGAACCTTTTATTTTACTGGCTACAGTAGTAAAGCTCAAACTTATGATTTTGGGGTTATGAGTAAATCTTTCAAAGTGTTGGCTTACAAGGCTTCTGTCGGTTTTTGTTGGTATGTTTGGTGTGCCCAAATTGAGCCCAACTATTTTTTAATTCATGGAGGTATTTTGTTATGAATAATTTAAGAGAAGTTAATGATGATATTTTAAAAGAATTTATAGAGATTAGGAAAGATAGTATTTCTACCTTTGATGATGCTGATAAGGAGTATTGCCATTATTTTGATACTATTATGAATGAAGTTTTAAAGGCTGTTCCTGAAGATAAACAAGATTGTATTAAAATGAATTTTGAAGTTCTTGATAAGGCTTTTAATGATTATCTTGAGTATTGGAATGAAAAGTTTTATAGGAATGGATTTTGCAATGGGGTGGAGATAATTACGGGATGTTTTGAAGAATAAAACTAATACAGGAAGTCTTTTTCTTCCTGTATTAGTTTCTGTTAATTTTTCCGGATTTCTGAAGAATTCACTACAGAGCTCTGCAGAAATCTCTGCAGAATTTTATTTTTTTATCCAAATTGGTTTCATGTCTGTTCTTTCTAATATAAATTCATATAATCTTTTGATATAGTAAATATTTTTTAAACCTAATCCAATATAGTATATCCTGAAATTTTATACCCTTTTAATCGTCTTTCATACATTTTTTTTAAAACTTTCATATTATCTAGATAATCATAGACTATTACTTTTTGTTTATCTTCATGTTCCCTATGAAGTCTACCTACATATTGTATAATTCTTCCTTTCCAAGAAACCGGCATTGTTAAAAATAGTGTATCTAATCTGCTATCATCAAAACCTTCTCCTATTGAACTGCTTGTAGCTAATATTATTCTAGGATTATTATTCTCATCTGCTACTTTTAAACTCTCTTCTAGCTCTTTTGTTTGCTTTTTTCCCATCTTTCCTTTATATATTATAATAGGTATATTTAAACTTTCTAAACCTTTTTTTAATAACTTCAAGTGTTCAATTCTTTCTGTAAGTACAATCGGAATTCTTCCATCTTGAATGCATCTCTTTATATCTTCTATTATTAAACTATTTCTAAAAACATTATTACACATATCATTAAGAATATCTGATATCTGTATTTTTTCATTTTCCTCTTGACTAATATATTTATAGTTAGTTTTTTGTACTATCACTATATGTTCCATTTCCTTGTTTTGTTTTAATTCTCTGCTACTTACTCTAGCTCTTATCTCACCACATTGCATATAAATAATCTTATGCCACCCATCTTTTCTCGTTGGAGTTGCAGTCAAACCATACACATATTTACTTCTTATAGCTTTTAATACTTTTTCAAAATTATATGAAGCTACATGATGACATTCGTCTACAATAACTAGACCATAATCTTTAACTAAGTCTTCCAAATTATCTTTTCTAGCTAAAGATTGAAAACTTGCTATATCTATTTTTCCATTTAAAGTTTCCTTACCTGCTCCTATTTGTCCTATTTCCTTTTTGTTTATATTTAGAAAATAAGACAATCTATCTTTCCATTGCTCTAAAAGATTATTTCTATTAACTAAAATAAGTGTATTTATTTTTAACTTTGAGATAATTTTAGCACTTATTACAGTTTTTCCAAATCCAGTAGCAGCACACAATATACCTATATTATATTTTAATAATTCTTCCATTACTTTCTCTTGTTTTTTATTTAGCTTTCCATTAAATTCATGATCTATTTTACTTCCTTCTTCTCTTGTATCTTTAACAATTAATTTAACATTACTTTTTTCACATATTTCTTGTATTTTTTCCATGCATCCTCTAGGTAATTTTAGAAATCTTTCATCTTCTTCAAAACAGCTTATTATTCTTGGTATATTATAAACAGGTAATCTAAGTTTTTGCTTTTCATAAAACTGTGGGTTTGTAAAACTCGCCAATCTTTTTAAATATGTTATTTCATTTGGTAATAATTTTAATTTTTTTACATATATTTGATTATCAAATATACATTCTACATTATTAGAAAATATTGTTTCTTTTATATTATCTTTTTTAGGAATTTCATCATCATTTAATAATTCTTCTGTATCTGGTTCTTGGTAATCGTCATCTTTATACATGTCAATAAATGACTGTATTTCTTCTGTTCTCATCCTTTTTATATTAGTTAATATACCTATTTGATTTTTTTCTACTTCAAAATATTTATTTACAAACATTGTATTTCCATTTTTGCTACTTTCTCCTTGAAATGGCAATGCTATTAAATTTCCGAATCCACCTTTTGGCATTGTATCTTGATTTGGGAATAGTCTATCATATGAATCTAAATCTAGTGATTCTTTCTCCATTGTTTTTGTAAGTAATATATTGCCCATTTTTCTAGCAATTTTTGCTGGTACACTTTCTTCAAAAAATATCCACACATGTGCACCATTTCCTGAACGAGATCTTTCTACATATATTGGTATATTTAATTCATCACATATGTTCCAAAATGCTATTACATCTTTTTCATATGTTTTCTTGTCAAAATCTATCGCTAAAAAGTTGCATAAATCTCCTAATAACAATGGATATATTCCTATTGTTATTTCTCCTTTTAAATGTTTCAGTATAATATCTTCTGTTAATGGCATAAGTTCTCTATTAATACATTCGCTACATTTAACTCTTGACTTGTCACATTTATATGTATTAAATTCGTTTTTGCAAACTGGAGAATATCCTGATTTTCCAGTTTTATTGCTTGTCCATCTTTTCGCATATAAATCTGTTCTTCCTTTAAATACTTCCATAAAAATTTTAACTTTTTCTTCGTTTGAAATATTTTTTTGGGAATAAACTTGTTGAGTTTCTTCTATTTTTCCATATATTTTTTCTTTTAATTCTTTATTTTCTTTTTCTAATTTTTGAATCATTTGTATTAGTTCATTTTTACTTAATTCTTCTAACAAGTATTTTTCACCCTTTCTTAATGCATATATTATACATTATTTATTCTTAAGTAGCCAATCTAATACATTTATCTTCTTTATTCCATCAAAATCAGCATCCAAGTCATCATCTAAAGTTAATATATATTTAGGATAATTATCATTTATCTTCTTTAATGGTGCTAATTCTCTTTCTAATATGCTATCATTTTCATCAGTAGTTCCCCTTGTACTTAATGCTACTTGATAATAGATTGTATTTTCTGAATTTTTTGCCACAAAATCCACTTCTAAATCATCATATTTTCCAATATAAACTTCATACCCTCGTCTTAATAATTCAAGATAGACTACATTTTCTAATATATGTCCCATATCTTTACCAGAGCCTTGTCCTAACATATAATATCTAAGTCCTATATCTACTGCATAATATTTTTCTTGAGTTTTTAAAAATTCTTTTCCTTTTATATCGTATCTATTTGCTTTATATACAATATAACTATCTATTAATGACTGAACATAAGTAGAAACTGTGTTATATGAATTATTTTTTTCTAATCCTTCTATGTTGTCACTTATGTTTTTCATACTTGTTCTGTTTCCTATGTTATCATACAAATACTTAGTTACTCTTTCTAAAGTATTTTTATCTGTTATTCCTTTTCTTTGCATTACATCCTTAAATAAAATTGTATTATATATTCCATCTAAAAACAAATTAATATTTTCTGGATTTATTTTAAATAATTCTATAGCTTGTGGAAATGAGCTATATTGTAAATAATTTCTAAATTTTCTTGATAAATCTGTTTTATCTTCAAATGCTGACAAATATTCTTTAAATGATAGAGGTAACATTTTTATTTCTATATATCTTCCTGTAAGTAATGTTGCGAGTTCTGACGATAAAAGCCACGCATTTGAACCAGTTATATACAAATCTACATCTTTATTGATAAAAAGACTATCTACTGTTTTTTCAAATTCAACAACTTTTTGAATTTCATCTAAAAATATATATGTTTTTTTACCTTTTACTAATTTTGATTTTAAGTATTCATATAACTTTTTTCTATCTTGTAAATCTTCATAATCTGCATTTTCAAAATTGATTGATATAATTTGATTCTCTTCTACTCCATTTTCTCTTAAATAGTCTTGAAATAATTCTAATAAGGTAGACTTACCACATCTTCTAATTCCTGTTATTACTTTTATAATTTGTTGATCTTTGAAGTTTTTTAATATAGATAAATAATCTTCTCTTTTTATTCTCTCCATAAAATCTCCTCCAACTATTTTTATTATACTCTTTTATATTATTATAGTCAAGTTTTTTCAAAATTATGAAAAAACTTTTGATTTTTATTAATTTTTTTCAAATTAAATATGCTAATAATATTTTTTAAAGTGCAATTTTTGCACTTTAAGATGCTAAAATTGCACTTTATAATTTTTACATTTATTTTTTTAAATAAGTCTGAATGTAAACCTGTTCTTTATGCTGTTAATACTATTTCACTTTTATGATATATAATATGTTATACGTATTTTTTACTCAAATATACTCTTAAATTTCAAAGGAATTATATCTTCATATAATAAAACATATTGATTGTTCACTTGTTTATTATCATGATAATGTCCAAAATACCACTTTTTAAATTCACATTTTTCTGATATTTCTTGTAAATAATCTGTTAGAATATCTTTTTCATATGATGGATTTAGTAATGTTTGTATACTTGTAGGACAACAATGAGTAATAATATAATCAACTTTATAATTTACCTTTTCTAAATTTTTTATTCCATTTTTCATTTCTTCTTCTGTAGGTAATTCTAAATCCCACCATGAATAATCTCTTATTCTAAAATAAGCTCCTCTTTTACGATATTCATATATTTTTTCTACTTCATCTAAATTTAATATTCCATCATTTATATCATGTGATTTTGCTCCACCAAAAGTAAAGAATTTATTATTATCTATATCAAATACTTCTCCACGCATTAAATGTAAAACAGATTCTCTTATTTTATGTACTTTTCCTCCATGCCATTCTTCTACTGGATATCTGTATAATCTTTCAAAATTCTCATGATTTCCATCAACAAATAAAGTAGTAAAATTTCTTTCATTTAACCAATCTAACCAATATTTCTCATACATACTTTCAACTATATAATTCCATACTCCACCAAAATCTCCACAGATAATTACATAATCATCTTTAGTCATTTCAGTTTGTATAGGGAATTTGGCCTCATTAAATCTTGAAAAATCTGCATGTGTGTCGCCTGTAATATAAATCATGATTTTATCCTTTCTTATATATAGATTTTATATATTTCAAGTAGTCTTTAACGATTATCTGTTATAAAATGTTGTATATATAATATCATATATTAGCTTTTTTTCTTTTGTTTTTTATAAAAAATTTAAAATGTTAAAATCATTTCAAATTTTTCATTTTTTATAATTTTAATGCTTTTTATTCTCTTAAATGTTTTTTTATTAATAAAAATTTTTAATAATTGGATTCAATATTTTTTGTCAACGATAGACTCGAACTTACGGCCTTCGGGTTATGAGGATTTGATTGTAATTTTTGAGAAATTTTGTTAACTTGAGTTTTTATAGTTTTAATAGGGTTAGAGCAAATTGGTGCAATTATGAATTTGGTTAAATTAGGTCATTTTTTGCAATAATTGTCCCCAATTTGTCACCAAAAATTTTAATAAAAATGGAGGTTAAAAAAATGAAAATTAATGATATTTTAAATGATGAAGAAAGTAAAAATTTGTTAGAATTTAGAGAAGAAGATTTATGCCATATGGAGGAAGAAGATAAAAAACACTTGCTTAACTTTGATAATTATGCTAAGAGAATTTTGAAAAATACTACTAAAGAAGGCTATAATTATGTTTCCAAGCAATTGGAATTTATGCATGATGACTTTATTGATTATTGTAGTCATTGGAATGATAAGTATTATATGTCTGGTTTTAGTGATGCGATTAAGTTGATTGTTAGTGGATTGAAATTATAATTTAAACCATAGGGAACTTCTGATATTGTTTAATATTAGGGGTTTCGATATTTATTAAAAATTTTTTCAAAAATTCGCAATTTACTATTGAACATTTGTTTTGTTTATGATAATATAATTATTGCATAATCCCCCTGGACTTTTATAAAAAAATATGATAAAATTTTTAAAAAGCCTGGACTTTTATGTTCTATTATGTTAGAATTTTATAAGGAGGTAGTACTATGTATGCTATAGATTTATTTTGTGGTGCTGGTGGTATGAGTGAGGGAATCATTCAGGCTGGTTTTCACATATTATTTTCAAGTGATATAAATGTTGATGTTCAAAAAACATATATGAATAGACATGAGCAATTAGGATTAATACAAGGATACAATACTTATTATCATAGAGGAGATGTAAGAGAATTAAATGGTGATTTTATATGGAATTGTATTAATAACCTTACTTTTTTCAATGAAGAACATATAGAAAGACCAAATAGAATTGATGCTATTTTTGGTGGTCCTCCTTGTCAAGGATTTAGTAGAGCCGGAAAAAGAAATGCAGATGATCCTAGGAATATGCTTTTCAAAGAATATTTAAGGGTTATCAGTGAACTTCATCCTAGATATGTTGTTATGGAAAATGTTGAGGGTTTTAATGATACTAAGTTTGATAATTTTACAGGTACAACCGGACATCAATATCCTAAAAATACAACTGCTCCTACAATCTTAATAAATGAATTTAATTTACTTGGTTATAATGTACTAACACCTAGAGTTCTTGATGCCTCAGATTATGGAGTACCGCAAAAAAGAAAAAGAGCAATTTTTATAGCTTATGCAGAGGGTGAAAACTCTCCTAATTATCCAGAACCAATATGTGATGAAAATAATAAAGTTACTGTTCTACAAGCTATAGGTGATTTAATAACGGATGATGAAACTAAAACTGAAATAAATCCAGTATTAACACAATTTCAAATAGATTCAAAAAATGGTAGAACTCCTAATATAAATAATAATCCAATAAGGTGTGATTTTGTTCCTTGTAATATAGAATTATCGACTCATCAAGAAATAATAGAAGAAAGATTTTCACTATTTAAAGAAGAAGAAGATGGAGCTGCTTTAAAAAGAAGAATTTTAGAGCAAGGGATCGATTTAGAAGGGAAAACCGCTCTATTAAATTTATTATCTCAAAAATATAATTTAACTAACGAAGATCTTATTAATAGGTTTAGAAATAGAGAAATAACTAGTGATATGTTAGAAACATTACTTACTAAAAAAAATATGAGAAAAAAACTTAATAGAAATAAACCTTCTTTTACAGTTGTTACATTACCGGATGATTATATATCACCATTTGAAAACAGAATTTTTTCTGTACGTGAATTAGCAAGATTACAATCTTTTGATGATAGTTTTGTTTTTCTACGGAAAACGTACAACTGGTGGAGATAGAAGAAAGGTTGAAATTCCGCAATATACGCAAGTTGGAAATGCTGTTCCTCCTCTTTTAGCAAGAGCTGTCGCTAATCAAATTGCTATTGCAATAAATAATAACGCATAATTTTATGCGTTATTATTTATTTTAAAATAACTATAATCATCATTTAATTTATTAAGTTCTTCCCTTAATGTATTTAAATGGTTCGTTTCCGCTCCACTAGCTAAATTTCTACTCAACATTTCTTTAATAGAATTTGCTATACCAGATTTTGTTGCATATCCCCAATAGTTACCTCCAGACAAATTTATTACCCTCTTAACTGCTGTACTATTTGCCTTAAATGATTCTAATTTAACTGTAGGTACTGTTACAAATGAATATGTAAATTTTTTTATATCATGAATAGAATAGCCATTTCTTCCTACAGAAATGTTGTTCTCTTTAAAATCATTTGCTGCATATACCATATTCCATAACATTGGTATTTGTGCATTATCATTCCAATTCGTTTTACATTGTATTACATGTATTTCTAATTTTTGAAAATCTCTAGTACATAAAGCATTTATTATTTCTTTATAATTTATTCTCTGACCATTATAAATTTGTACTTTATTACCATTTATATCTTCTATATCTATTTCATCAATATTTTTCTTATATTCTTCTTCATCTGGAAAAGTAATTGCAATTAAGTCTGATTCTGTATTTGATACAAAATTTGAATAATTAACTGTTATTGCATCACTAACTGGATTTGGAATTAAACCTTTATGATGTTTTATTACTATTGTCCTTCTTCCTATCAAACATAAATTTAGATACCAGCATGTTAAGGATTCCCATGCATTTCCACCACCAGCCACATCACTTTGAGTTCTACCTGCTGAACTAGTACTTCTAAATATATTAGCTAAATTGTCTCCTAAATTTAATATTTGATTTGCAGTTTTGTTACTAGCATATTTGTTTATCTCATCTTTCCAAACATTCCAAGCTCTTGAAAAAGTATTTGTTGCAAATAAATTTTCTACACTTAATTTTCTTAAATATTCTACTATATTATATGACATTTTATTTTCCCCCATTTTGCTACATTTTATATTATCAACAAATAGAAGTCAAATTTTCTTTAATTATAACAGTTATTTTTAATCAATAGGCTTTATTGCTTTATCTTTTAATAAAATTATATTTACATTTTTATATTCATTTATTTTTTCTTTAAGTTTTTCATTTCCAAGTGTCATTCCTATAATAACTTGCATTCCTTTACTTATTCTATTTAAATCTTCAATAAAAGAAAATAAATCTTCCTCAATAACACTTTGTTGCATTGGCTCATCAATAATCAATATATTAGGATGGTTGCCTGACATATCTCTAGAAACTATTAGTAGTGATATGGTATATGCCCAAATTGCCCTAATATTATCACTACCAGAATTATCAAATCTCATATCAAATCCATCTATTGTTGGAATTAGTTTATCCATTGAAATTTGAATATTGGATGCATTTTCACTTTTATATCCATACTTTTTTATTTTTTCTTTAAAGCATTGTTCAAATTTAGATATTTTTTCTTTATCTTGCTCAGTAAATTTATCTTTAGGCAATTTTTCTTTTTCATTTAATACGCTCTTTAGTTTTTCTGACAAATCATAAAATTTCCTTTTATAACTAAAATATTTTTCTTTTAATAATTCTAATTCTTCCATTTGGTTTTGTAAATCTACTTTTGTATATATGCTTGTTTCTGATAAGCTATCATCTTTTTCATATAAGTCATTTATTTGGCTTCTAATAATTCTTCTTAATTTAATAATCTCAGATTTTATTTTTGTTTTATTATCGCTATAATTGTTTATATTAAGCTTTCTGTTATCTATAGCATATTCTATTAATTTCTTCTGTTGTTTTAAATGTTCAATATTTTCTTCAATGCTCATAGTATTATAATTCTTTTGGCTTAACAATAAACTATCTTCAATTTTACTATTGCATAATGGACATACTTTTTTACCTATACTTGTATTTTTTATAGATCCTAGTTCCATTATTTTTTTAGCATCCTTATTATTATTTAAATCCAAATTTATATTTTCTAATATTTTATTCAACTTATTTAATCCAAATTTCTCTGCGTTTTCTTTTTCATTTTCCTTAATTAGCACTAATTCAAGTGAATTAAGTTTTTCTTTATTTTCTTCAAGCTCTATTTGAATTTTATCATTTATCATTCCAACTCTTGGTTTTGTTTGCTTTAAAGTTGTTATTTCATCATTTAGTCTATTTATTTTTTCATTTATATCTATATATTCTTCATTTTCTTCTACTTGTATATTCAGATTCTCTACATAATTATCTAGCAATATCTTGGGTTTTAAATAAATATCATTTGAATTACAATTACTTTCTTTCATTTCTTCTATTATATCTTCATACAAATTTTTCCATTTAAAATTTATCTCTTCTTCCATTTTCTTTATATATGCTTTTTTCTTCTCAACTTCAATAGTATCTAATCCCAACAAAAATTCTACTACTCTCTTTTTAGGATCCTTTATTTTAAATATATTTGGTATTCCTATTAAAATATCTGACCATCCTCTTTTTTGTTCAATAAACATAGAAGCAAAAACCACTTGCATATATAATTTTCGCTCAACTTCATCATAGGTTGGGATTTCTGGTAATTTCCAATCTAAGAAATTTTCCAAGAAGACATGAAAACCTCTTTCCTGTGTTGCTGATCCTGGTAAATTAGTATAATATTCTTCAAAGCTACTCTTCCCTGATATGCTTTCATCTATATTCCCTTCATACACCGTTATTAATTTACTATCTTGTATAGAAATCTTACTTGTGTTTCTATTTATTGTAACAACTTTTTTCTTTGAATTTTCTATTTCTAAATAAAATTTGCAATCTAAAGGAACATATTCTATATCATTAAATTCTATTTTGCTTCTAAAAACTGATTTTAGAATCTTATCATTTCTTCCACCTATTAACTCTTCTATTCCTAAACAATAATATATAGATTCTATTATAGAACTTTTTCCTTTGGTATTTTCATAACTCGATATAAAATTTAATCCTTCATCAAATTTCTCATCAAAACCAAATTTCTTTTGTGCTGTAGTTATAATAATTTTTAACCTATTTATTTTTAGCACTATAATTCCCCCATATATCTAAGATTTCTTTAATTTTATTTTCGTTTATCTTATCAGCAATTTCTTTAATATTCTTCTTTTCTATAAGCATCAAAGTATTATCTTCATCTATTTCTTTAAAAATTTCTTTACCTAAAGTAGTTAATTTGAATTTCCCATCTTTTTGCTTTTCTAAAATGTTATCTGTTAAAGCATACTCCATTGCCTTATTTATTGCTGGATCGAATTTAATAATATTATTAAATAATGATTGTTCTTTTGTAAATTTTAATAATTCCTTAAAATTTTCATTACTCTTTAACGCTTGTGAAATAATCTGTATTTTTAAAGATGAGCATCCTCCTTTTTTTACAGTTTTACCTATTATTAATACAATTTGAGCTACTCTATAACTAATTCTATAATTATATGGTATCGCTTTAGGTCTTTCAACAAATTTTAATTCTCTAAAATCTAATTCATTACTCATACCTTTTTTATTCTACAAAACTTAATGGACATTCTGCTAACCATTTCCCTATCAGATCATTCTTTATTTCCTTAATACTTGCCATCGTCCATAAATATTTGTATTCCTCCTTTAAATCTTTTTCAAAATCTCTAAGAACTTCATCGAAAATGCTCTTATTGCATGTTTTATCATTATTACTTAAACATTTTTGTTTTATATCATCTCCATATGTATATTCAATATTTACTAAATCCTCATATTGTTCTGGTAATTTATCTTGTATATAGTTAAATAGTTCTATACCTTTTAAATAATAATCTACATACAAATTCACTAATTCATTTAATTTATTTTCATCAATCACTGAATTTTGACTTGATAATAAATTTTTAATTTTTCTTTCAATATTTTTCACTTTATCGGAATCACATTTTTTCCAATCTATATTTTGCCTTGTATGTTTCAAAGCTAAATCTAATTTATAGTCTTTCTCTGTCTTTATTAGAAAATATAACTCATCTCTAAAATCTTCCATAATTTTTACTACGATTTTAAAATCCTTTGAAATATAATCTAATTTCTTCTTGTTCTTCTCATCTAATACCTCTTTTCTTTTTTTCTCAGCATGCTCTAAAATCCTTTTATCCCTATATTCTGGAATCACAAAATGCCATTCTATGACTTTATCAACTCCAATTGCTTTTATTCTTTTTGCATTATCAATCAATTTTTGTATATCAGTCGTCATTTTATCTCTTAAATGTTCATATAATACATCGTCATTATAATCTTTTTCTGGATAATAGCATTGATATACTATTCCTGTTTTTGTATATCCTTCTATTCCACAATCTCCTTGATATTCTGCTGGTACATATTGGTAATTTTCTCTTTGATATCGCTTTCTATAACAGCTATTGCAAAGTTCCTCCCATCTATCTCCATCTAATTTTTCAATAAATTCTAGCATTTTATATCCCCCAATTAATGTAACTAATATTTATACTTTTTTCAGTCAATGGTTTATAACTAACCAAATCTTTATCTATATAGTATTCTTGCATTGTATTAATTTCTTTGATTAATACAATATTAAAAATCTCATATTTCTCAATTATTTCTATTTCTTTTTGATAAAAAAATTTTTTCATTTTTCTTCCTTATCTTATGCAATATTTTAATTATAGTTTTTACATTACAATAATTCTATAATATCTTATATCACAAATTTCTATTTTTCTCAACAAAATATCCAATATTTGTTCATAATTCATATGAAAGCAGTAAAGATTCAAGCTGTTGCTCATTAAATAATCTAATAGCAATAGATCAGATATATTTAGAAGGATGCCAAGAAAATGGATACTATTCTAAATTTTCCATTTATGATTTTCTAAAAAATAACCCTAATAATATTCAAGTAAACATATATCCTTATCCAGACTTACAACCACTGCTTAGTCAAAATGGTGAAAAATGTATTAGATTTAATCAGATTATCCTTAAAAATAATCTTTTAAAACTTCCAAGAGAGTAGCAAAAAGGCTAGCAATGGCTAGTCTTTTTTGTCATTTAATCTAATTTTATATTTATTTTCTTTCCATTCCTCGTATTTCTTTTTGTAATTTCTATCATCACTTGCTAATATTTCTATACCATCATCAAAAATAATTAGGATTTTGCTAAAATCTTTCCCTCCAAAATGTAAATATTCTTTTCCTCCATCTATATAGCAATTATCACATCTACATGTAACAAAATTATGTGTATGTTTTGATTCAATTGTGCTATCACAAATTAAACACTTTATTTTCATAATTATTTACCTTTAACCATTGGATTGGATTTTCGTTTAATCTTTATTAGAATAATCATTCTCGATATGTTCCTTTAAATATTCCTGCATACTTTCATCACATGCATAGATATAACAACCTTTGATTCCTCGTTCCAACAACACCTTATATGTATTAATTATATAATTTTGTACAATTTTTTCATCTGTTCCTCTTTTTACATTTGAATCTTTTAATTTATTTATATGAACTTCGATTTTATTTTTTTCTTTATTATAACTTAAATCTGGTCCAATAATTACTCCAACATAGTTTAAGTCATAACCTTGTACTGTATGCACACATCCAATTTCATTTACTGCATTGTTTGAAAGAATCCAACCTTTATTTGTGTGATTCCATATATATTTCTTCCCTTCAAAATTAAAGTCGTATAAGTCTTTTTTCCTTATCTCTTCATTTGTTTTACCTTTTGATTTCCACTCCCAATCATATCCTGCAACATTTCTACATAGCCCCATTTCTTTATCTAGTTGCTTTATCTTTTCAATCATTTTATTAGGGTCATTAAATAATTTTATTTCAAAATCTTTAGATGATTCTATTTTATTTTTTAATGTACATTTAAATAATTTATCTATATTATCTAAAAACAACTCTCCTAATTTACATCTTAATTGTGTTGTCAACGAATAACATTTATCACTATTTTTCTGTATTAATTCATCTATTTTATCTGCTTGTATATCTGATCCCTTAATAGTTTGATTTCCATCGTAAAATAGTACTTTATATTTCGATTTTATATTTATCCAATCAAGTTGTGTAGATATATTTTCATCAATTCCAAGTTCTTTGCATTTTTTCTTAAAATATCCCATATTTGCAATATTTTTATATTGTGCTAACCTATGTGCTTCATCACATATAATTACATCATAGTTATCCTTAGTAACATCACCTGGAGCAATTACAATATTTTTTAGATTTTTCCTATTTATAGATTTAAATACAAAATTTAGTGTGTTTCTTAATGATTCCATTGGGACAACAAATCCAATTTTGATTTTTCCATTACATAATATATATTTTCTTAGTCTATGCATCGTTTTGTCAAATTCTGATAAAATTTCTATTTCATCATCTTCAAAGATATCAATATTGCTAAAATCTGCATTAACTATATTATATATTAAATTTATTGCCAAAATTGTTTTACCTGTCCCTGCTAATCCTGTAATAATTGAAGTTTCATTTGTACTTTTTCCCTCTAAACAATCTAATATGTTATTAATAATTTTACACATTATATCTTCTTGCTCATTGGTTAATGAAATAAATGGAGAATATTTATATATATCAGAGTTTATAATGTTATTATAAGAATTGTTAACTAGCTTTTTCTGCTGAAGTTTTTTCCATATATCTACCAATTTATTTAAATACATTTCTCTTTGGTAATAATTATGTTTAGAAGATTGACCATTATTTTTATTTAATATGCCACTATTTGAATCAAATCTAGTATCAGCATAGAACATACGGATTAAATTTTGTTCTATATCTAATATCGCAGATTTATTAAATTTTTTATCAAATATTATATTGATTAATTTTAAAAATTTCCTATCAGGATTATCTAAATGCTGTTTCATTCTACTTTTTATATTGGATGTTTCACCAATATAAATTTTATTATTATTATTTATTAAATAAACTACTGGCCAATTAATATATTTTGGATTAATATTATTTAATGTGTCTACATTAAACTCATATTCTTTAACTTCAAAATCCGAACTCATCATTATTACCCCTTAAACTTTTTATAATTTATTATATTTAGTGCTTACTCCTTTTGCTTTTTCTACTGGATACTTCTTCTTTGTTTTCTCTAATTTCTTTAATATTATTTCTTTAGGATTCACATTCAACTTCATAGCCATTTGAATACAATATGTGAATACATCTGCTAACTCTTCACATACTTCATCTTTATTATAATTTTCACTATCCCATTGAAAACATTCTAAAAGTTCTCCTGCCTCTATTGATATTGATTTTGCCAAATTTTCTGGTGAGTGAAACTTATCCCAATCTCTTTCTTCGTTAAATTGTTTTATTTCTTTCATTAATTCTTCCATAATATTTTCTCCTATTAATTATAATATTTGACAATATTCTATCATAAATGACTTTTGTTTACAATAAAATTTGTTTTATTAATTTCTATCAACACTTAAAATTCAATTTTGACACTTTATTTTTATTTACCTTCGTAAATCTGTTAAACCATTAACCACCCAATCCCTTTATCTCCCAATCATCACAATAATCTTTATCTAATTCTTTTTGCATTTTTTTCAATATCCTCTTTAAAATTTTATAATCTTCTACTAATTTTTCTATAGTTCCATCTTCATCTAGCCATTTCATTAAAAATTTATCTTCTTTCATTTTCGTATAATCAATTTTCATGATGCCATTTTCGTCAGTATATCTAATATTTAACATACTTTCATATGGCTCATAATCGTGTTCTATAATATCTCCTTCTATGTCTAATCCTAAAAATTTAATAAAGCAATAATCTTCCTCTGTTGAAAGAAAAAGCCTTGGATATTCTTCTCCAAACTCCACTGCAATTTCATACATGTCCATTATTGATTGTGCAATGGTAAAATCGTTTTTTGTATCTATTTTTGCTAAAAATTTTTCTATTTTTGGTTTTAAATATTGCTGGTTAAATAGTTCCAAATGAATCATAGAAAATATATAAAAAATCTCAATTTGATGATTCAAATATTCATATCCATCTTCGTCTAACCATTTTTCAAATAAAGAATCATTTATTTCTATTTTTTCTTCATAAATTTTACAAGCAGCTAAATAAGACTGAAGTAATATATTTTGAAATCTAAGTTTTTCCTCATCTTGTATTAATATATTATTTTCAATATATTTTTCTAAAGATTCTTTTTCTACTAAATTTAATATGTAAGATTCTTCAAAATAAAATAGTCCATCCATAAAAGTGTTTTTTGCTATTTGATAAACTTCTTTTTGCTCTTTTTTAGAAAGTTTAGAGAATAATACTGAATTTACCATATTTTCAAAAAAGGTATTGCTTTCTATTTTCTTTTGCTTTCTTACATATTCTACTAACATATCCATTCCTATGCTGTCTCCTGCAAAGTCTTGTATATACCATTCTAATAAATTATCTCTAATTTCATACCATGTTGGAGATTCTATATCTTTTTCTCTCAAATAATTTAATGGTTCATGATAATGATTTTCAAATTTTTTCATTTACTCCTCCTAGAAGCTCTAAATTTAATTGCTGTTAAATCAAAGTTTTCTGCTATGCTTCCCTTTACTTTATAAAAAATAGGTTTCTTGGTATTTGCTTTTGCAATACGATAGATATAATAATAATCTTTTAATTGTTCTGATACCATCACTTCATTAATACTAACATCAAATGGTTCTGAACAATCTTTATCGGTTCCTTTTACTTCAATGTATATTTTTTCATATCTATCATTTATTTTTTCAAAGGATTCAATATCATAACCTAATCCGTCTCCTTTTTCTTCAGAAGCCCAAATCACTTGTTCTGCTTTTTCTGCTTGTCCTTCTTGTCTTAGTCTTTCTTTTTCATGTTCGTAAATAATTCTTTCACATTTTTTTCCAAAGTCTGTTTTTATTTCATTCATTTTCGTAAAATTAGTCTTTACTGCTTTTGATTTATTTGTACTTTTATTTGAAGATTTCTTCTTTGTTATATTTTCTACATAATCAATTTGTTTTAAATTAGAAACTTGCTCTTTGATTGTTTTTTCTTGTTCCTCTTTTGTTTCTTCTACCTTAGAACTTACAATATTTTCTTCCTTTTTTGTTTTTTGTTGTGTTTCTTTTATATTATTTGATAAAGATAGATTAGAATTAGAGCACTTCTTTAATAAATATCCTAAGCCAAATCGATTAACTTCTTCTTTAATACAGTCCTCTAAAAATTTTTCTCCTTGCTTCGTTATTTTATATTCTCGAAAGGCGATTTCTTCTACTAAGTTTGCTTTTAACATAGCTTCTAAACACCAATCGGCTCTATAAAATAACGTTGGATTTTCAGATGATACACAATATTGTAATTCTGCTTCGCTTATTTTATAATTTTTATCTGTCAAATGCCAAAATTCTTGTATATTATGAACTTTTTTATCTTTTAATATGGTTAAAAATGGAATAAATAGGTCTTCGAATGTAGGAAGTCCCATATGTTCTTTTAATAAATATAAATGATAATCATACTCATAACCGCTTCCAAACTTTTCATAAACATACTTCATTGTTTCACGGTCTGTCATGAATTCTTGGGTTACCTTTATATTCCACTTATTTCTTAACTTATTTATTTCGTTTTGCGATGTGTTAAATAAATTTGCAATATCTTGAACAAGATAACCTTCTTCTATATAAATAAAATAAAGATCCTCTTTTGTTAAATTACTTAATTCTATTTTTTCACCTGCTTGCTTTTGCTTTAATAATTTTTGATATATCTCCATGTTTTACCTTTCTCTTATTTTTATTAAATACGCACAGGAAACTGCTGCATATTCTACCATATCTTCTACTTTTTCTATTTCTATATATTTTGTTACATTTGAAATATCTAAAAATTGAGTTAATTGAAAATCTTTTTTCATAACAACTGAAATTGATTTTTCTTTTATTTGTTGTCGAATTGGATTTAAAATATCATTTATACTTATAAAGATTGTTTTTTCCCATTGCTTTGGAAAAAGATTTCTCAATTCTAAATTAAAAAAGAATAAATAAAGCCAGACTAATGCAATCTCTTCTTCATTTTTTACCTCATTTTCAATTGGTAAATTTTCTTTTCTTAACAATTCAGGAAAGTTTTCATTACAATATTCATTCCATTTATTGTATAATTTTTCCCATGTAACTTCTTCGATATCAGTAGGATACTCCTCTGTGTAATATAAGTTATAATATTTAACATGTTTAAATTTTTTATTAATAATTGGAATAGTAATCTGCTCTATATCATTTTCTATACAATACCAAACTAACTCCTTCCCTTCTTTTGTAATTTGATATTGTTTGAAATCTACCTCTTTTATTAAGTTGTTTTGTAATAATAGCTCTACAGCCATACTTGCTTTACAATAGGAATATTTTGTATCTCCAAAAATTAATTTTTCTTCTTTACTTTTTTCATTTTTAGTAAATTGCCAAAATTCTTTTAATAAATAAACTTCATTATCTAGCATATATTTTAGAATTGGTAATGTACATTTTTCGAAGCCCATAATTCCACTTTTCTTTAATAAAGCATAAGCATAGCTAGAGCTTTGCATTTCTGCGGATTCTATTGTTTTCTTTATTATTTCATCTGTATTAGTAAAGGCAGCTTCTCTTCTTTTTATTTGCCAATAATCTTTTTTGAATCTTATGCTTTTATTTTCCACTCCATATAATTCTGCTATTAAATCAATATCAATATTTTGTATAATGTACATAGTATATAAATCGTCTTTTGTTAGTGTTTTTATATCTAATGTTCCTTGCTTCTGTTTTCTTTTTAACAATTTTTCGTATATCTTCATCGTTGGTTTTTCTTCTAGTTTTGCTGAAAATTTTACTTGTTTTAAACTAGTCACATATTCTTCAAACTCATCTAATATTTTTTCTTTTTCCTTCTTTTCAGTTTGTTCTAAATAAGAGTCTATCATGCTAATAATTTTTTTATCTTTTGTTATTAATTTTGCAAAATTACAATCTCTTTCTAATTCTGAATTTGGACTAATAAGTGCATATCCCATTTTTAAAGTATATATTCTAACAGTTTCATTCATCCAATAGTCTACATTTGTATGAAGAAAATTTCTGAATTCCCTATGATATTCCATATATCTTCCATATTGCGTAGCTCCTAAACTTTCATTAATTTCTGTCTCTTTTCCACTATCATATACTTTAATACCATATTTATGAATATAATAATCCTTTTCTGTTGGTATCATCTTTCTTTTTTCAAATTGGCACATTGCTCTTAATGCAATATCTATTTTTTTATTTTTGGCATAAGGAATTAGTAAATCTATTTTTTCACTTAAGTCTTTCGTCCTTTTATCTACTAAGACGCAAATACTATAAACAGATTTTTCTGGTTCTTTTCCCCATGCCGCTTCTTCTGCTAAGTATAATTTTTCTATTGGTATTTTTATTATTTTCTCTATCTCTTGTTTGATTTTTAGCAATTCCGTCTTTTCATTTTCTTTTAATTTTCTTTTTTGATAGATTCCATATTGCTGTAGTATTTCTTCTTTGATTTCTGACATTTTTCCCTCTTTTTTTACATTTTTTTACTATTATATCACTTAGCTCTATATATGAAAAGTATATTTTGTATAAAAAAAGCAAGCCTAGTAGATTTTTTGTATTCTACTAGGCTTTAAATATTTGGTTGCGGGGGTAAGACTCGAACTTACGACCTTCGGGTTATGAGCCCGACGAGCTGCCAACTGCTCCACCCCGCGATGTATAATAATATAAATTTGTGTTACATAATTTTAACTGCTTTCTTAGTATAACGCCAAATGGCAAAAAAGTCAACCCTTTGGCAAATTTTTTTCATATAAATAGTAAATTTTTTTTTATTTTTAATATTAATTCTTAATTTTGTTATTAACTTCCTATTTTTCCCTACTCTCTAATATATGTAAAAATTCCAAATTTATGCATAATTTTAATAGTAAAGTGACTTTGCTGAAAATTTCGTATAACTTTCCTTTTATACAACAAGAAAAGCCAGCTTTTAGCTAGCTTTTCTTATCTTTCTACACAATCTGTTAAATCTTTTGTTTTCAATATATTCTAGAGTAATATAACTCATTAAACATTTTTCTTTTGCAATACTATTCCATTCTTCTTCTGTGGGAATTCTTTGTAATTCTTTTATCATTTGTAGTGATTTTTGATACATCTCTTTCAATATTATCACCTCAAAGAAATTATAACACATTATGTTACTTTTATTTGTCGAAGCTTGTCATACACATAAAATTATTTTACGCAAATATAATTTTTGATATTATTAAATTTACTTGTTCCTATTCCACTTATATTTTGAATATCTTCAATAGTTGTAAATTTCCCATTTTCTTTTCGATATGCTACAATTCTTGCTGCAATAGAACTTCCTATTCCCGGTAGTTTCTGTAGCTCTGCTTCACTTGCTGTATTAATATTTATCATTAAATTTTCTGTTTTTGTCTCATTTTTGCCTTCTTTTCCTGAAACTTCTGCACTGCTTCCGCTTGCCTCTGAAATCACTTCTACATCTTCTTTTTCTTTTATGCTTGGAATATAAATTTTTTGTGCATCTGCTAAAATATAAGCTAAATTTACTTTATTAATATCGGCTTCTGCAGTTAATCCTCCCGCTGCATTAACAGCATCAATTACTCTTGCTCCTTCCTCTAAAGTAATAACACCAGGATTTACTACTTGCCCGGATATATGTACCATAATTTTTGTATTTTCTTCTATATCATTATTTTCATTTACATCTTCATTATTATCTTGAACTATATTTTCTACTGTATTGTCAAAATTATTGTTTAATTCTTCTTCAAAGTCTATATATTCTTCTTCTCCTTTTTGCACAAAATAATATATTATTCCCCCAATAATAAAAATTGTAATGATTGCCCCTATAATAAATATTTTCTTTTTGTCTTCTAACATAGAACCTCCTTATAAAAATGATTTTTTTCTTAATTATTTTTAAAATACTTGAATTTATATACAAGTTACGATATGATAACTAACATAAAATGCAAAATTAAAACATACACTATTAACAATTAAAATTTAAATAATAAAAATAAGAAATGAGGAAATTATGAATAAAAAAACTAAAATACTTTTGCACTTTATTTTTTTACTAACATTTTTAATAACATTTTTAACATTTACCTTCTCTTTATTTTCTACCACATCCTTAGCAGAAACTTCTCCTATTAGCACTTATTCACCTTATTGTATTTTAATGGAAGCTTCTACTGGGAAAATAATTTATGAAAAAGATGCACATGCAAAAGTTCCACCTGCTAGTACAACAAAAATTATGACAGCTATTTTAACACTAGAGAATTGTAAATTAACAGATACCGCAACCGTAAGTCATAATGCTATTTTTAGTGTTCCACTTGGTTATACTCATGCTTATTTAGTAGAAGGTGAAGTTCTTACCATTGAACAATTATTACATATTCTTCTTATTCCTTCTGCAAATGATGCTGCAAATGTTTTAGCAGAACATATTGCTGGTTCTGTAGAAAGTTTTTCTACTATGATGAATACAAAAGCATTAGAACTTGGAATGCAAGATACAAATTTTGTCAACCCAAATGGTGTTCAAAATGAAGAACATTATTCTAGTGCATACGATTTAGCAATATTAGGTCGCTATGCAATGCAGAATGAAACTTTCCGTAAATTAGTTTCTACAACAAAATATACACTTCCTGCTACTAATTTATATCCAAAAGCAGACCGTTATTTTAGTACTACTAATGCTTTAATCGTTCCAGATGAACGCGATAGCGTAGATAATTATTATTATCCTTATGCAACTGGTATTAAAACAGGTTATACCAATGCTGCAAAAAACTGTATTGTAGCTAGTAGTAAAAAAGATGGTGTTGAATATATTGTAGTTATTTTAGGAGCAGAACAAACTGAAAATGGTTTAAGTGGACGTTATTTAGATTGCATTAGTTTATTTAATTATGCTTTTGATAATTATAAGACTTATACAATACATGAAGAAAATTCTGTTTTGAAACAACTAAAGATTTCTAAAGCAAGTCTTTCAACTAGAAATTTAGATGTAGTTGTAAAAGATAAGATGACTTTATTGTTGAAAAAAGATACTAGTGATACTTCTATTACTCCAACTATTGAAATTTCTTCTGATTTAGTAGCACCTATTTCTAAAAATACAGTTATTGGAACGATTAGTTATAATGTTGATGGAAATACATATATTTCTGATTTACTAGCTGGAGAAGATGTTATAGAGTCAAATGCTTTTCATACTTTTTTAACTATTATTTGTATTGTACTTGTGTTATTCCTTTTATATCGTTTATTACAAGGAAATAAAAAAAATAGAAGAAGAAGAAAGAAGAAAAATAAAATAGGGCACAGATTTTAAATCTAAGCCCTATTTTTTATTTTATATTTTTTTACAATTACAACTAATTTTTAATTGCACATTTTTTCTTATTATTTCGTAGTTAATTATCTAGCCTAACTATTGTTTCACAGTTTATTATATAAGTTTAACTATTATTTCGCTGTTTATTATATAAGTCCAACTATTGTTTCATTAACCTAAAGCAATCAAGTTGTATTATTTTGGAATTTACTTATAATCTTTTCCAAGAATAATAGTATAATCTACTTTTGCATTATCTGAACCATTATTAATTGTTCCTACACCTAAAACAGATTTTATGCTTCTTGATACGCTATTAGTTTGCTCAGTTCTATTAATAATCATAGTTTTTGCTGTAGAAGATGTTGTACCGCTTCTGCTAATAGTATATCCTGCTGCTTTTAATTTTTCTTTTACTTGTTCTAAAACTTCACTATTACCTATTCCATCTAATAATTCTATTGTAATTTGTTTTTCTGCTACTTCCCCCTCTATGGAATTAGTATTTGTAGTGTTTTGTTCTTCTTCCACAATAACTTTATCTGTGAATAAATCTTGTACAATTTGTTTTGTTTTTGTTTTATCTGCAGTGTAAATCCATATTCCATTGCATTGTTCTGATACTCCTGGTAATACATCTGAAAGAATATTAGAAGTATCAAATTTGAAAGCATATGGAATATAATATTTTAATGTTTGAAAATCTAAATTGCTTCTTACATTATTACTTACTATGTCTAATAGTTTTAATACTTTTGTTACATTTTCAATTTTTAATAATTGTTTTGCTGTTGCTTCTATAAATGCTCTTTGTGTTCTCATTCTACCAATGTCGTTATCACCATATTCAGTTGGATAGGATGTCCAATCTTGGTTATGACGGAAACGAAGTAATTGTTCTGCTTTGTTACCATCTATTAATTGTTCCCCTGCTTGCAAATGAATATGTAAGTCTTGGTTAGTATCATCATAATTCATATCAATTGGCACATCAAACCAAACTCCACCAATTGCATCTACAATTTCAATAATAGCATCTGTATTTACTAAAATATAATTATCTATATTTATTCCTGTTAAATTGCTAACACACTCAATAGTTTCTTCTAAATTTTCTCCATTACGATAAACAGCATTCATTTTGTAACTTGCTAAATAATTTTGTGTAGCACTATTTTTATCTCTTTTTCCTACATAAGTATCTCTTGGAATAGATAGTAAAGAAGCTTGTTGTGTTTGTGGATTATAAGAAGCTATTATAATGGTATCTGTTAAATTATAACCATCTCCTACTCCACTTTCTCCTAGTAATAAGATGTTAATTCTTCCTACTGTTTTTAGTTTTTCTGGATTAATGCCAAGAGCTGTTGCAGATAGTGGGTCATATTCTTTTCCTTCCATTGCTTTGGTGTGCTTAGAATACTCATATGCAAAATATGCAGCATAGGCTATAAGTGCAATGATTAGTAAGCTAAGGATTAATTTAAATATTGTTCCTATTATACTTTTTTTCTTCTTTTTCTTTTTTATTTCATTTTTATCGTTTGATTTCTTCAATTTTTTCACTCCTATTTTTCGCATGAAAAAAGTATATCAAATTATGCTAGAAATGGCAATGATTTTTTTGCTATTTTAAGAAAATTTAAGAAAATTTTTCTTATTAAGTAATAATATTTTTAGGTGTTGTATAATTATGATATTTGATAATTAAAACACAATTTTTAATAATGGGTTATTATCATATAAAATACTTCCTATTGTTGCTTCATGAATTGCAGTAATAATTCCTGTTTGTTCTATCATTGGACTAACAAGAGAAATTAATGCAAATAGAACAAATAGAATTACAAAAGCTTTTAATGCTCCATATAGAATTCCACCTAATTTGTCAAATTGCTTTATGATTGGTAAATCTGTAATTAATTTTGATATAGCACTTACAAAAATTAATGCAATTCTTATGATAATGAATAATAAAATTGCTACACCTACGTTAACAGTTGTTGTTGCAATTTCTTCTGCTACGATAGGTACCACATTTTCTTTTGCTTCATTGGCAACATTTTGAATGCTTTTGTTAATGTAATCTACAATTGCTTGTGGAAGATTTGTATCTTCCTTTACTTCTCCATTTTCTTGTATGTCATCTCCTACTAGGCTAATGATAGATTCTTTTATATAATCGTCAATTTCTGTGTTTTTTATAACAAAATTGCTTACAGGCTTAAATAGAATAGCGGCTACTACTACGGCAATAATAAAAGAAAAGATTTTTATTATACATTTTGTTAATCCTTTTTTGTATCCAAAAAAGATACTTATTGCTAAGATTCCTAAGATAATTAAATCTATTATAATAGACATTTTTATTTCCTCCTTATTTATTTTTGCTTATAATTCTATGATTTCTATTCTATCACGATAAATTACACCTGCAAAATTTGAATTCATTACAATTTTTCTAACTTCATGTGATGAATTGTATTTTTTTTGAAGCCATCCATTAGTTCCAATAAAATGTACTTCTGAACCTAAGTTCAAGGCAATGCAATCATCATAAGCATATACTTCTTTTATAACACTATCGACAGTATAGATATTTGTCTTTTTACTTGTAGTATTGACTAATTCAACACTACTTTCTGTACTTAATAATACATTTTTTTCTAAAATACGAAATGCAAAATTGCTTAATTCCATGTCTGCAAATACTATTTTTTGCCCTGCTTGCTCTAAATTAATAAGTTCTTCTTCTTTTCCTTCTTGTATGCTGGTAATTGAGTTGTCATACATACATATTAATTTATTATTATCTTGATATTTTAAGTTTAAAACTGTACTATTATTAGGAGATGTAACAGTATAAATAATTGAATCAGAAATTGATTCTGACGCATTTTTTTCTTGTGTTTTTTGAATTGAAATGGTTTTTATCATGGATTGTACCATTGTTCCATTTGTACTAATTTCAGCAAAACTTAAGTATTTGTTATCATAAGAAATATCACTGTCCATTGCAATAGAATTTGCTAAATATGTTTTAAATAGTGTGTTACCACTTGCATCTAATACTTGGATAACTGATTTATGAGTAGTACCAGTTAAAATTACTGATACATATCCATTTTTATTAACAGATACACGGCTAATATTTCCTTCTAAATCTTTTTTCCATACGATATTATTTCCTGAAATTAAATAAATTCTTTGTTTTTCTTTTTCTGCTATTAGTAAAAAACGATTGTTAGTATCTACTATTGGATTTGTAATTTCTACTTCTAGTTCATATTCTTGCTTACCTGAACTATTATATCCTACTAGTGTATTTTGGTTTAAAACACTAATATATTTATCATATGCATAGATAGAATAACTTTCTGATTCTTTTAATTCAATAGAAGTGACATTGTTTTCTACTACATTTTTCATAAGTACATATTTGTCCATAAAATCACGAAAAGGCTTATTCCCTATGTATATACATACCATTACCAAAAGAATAATAAAAACGATAGAAATGAATATACTAATGATAATTTTTTTTCTGTTTAGTTCTTTTATTTTTTCTTCTGGGTTATTGATTCCAATTATTTTCATTGATTACTCCTATTTTTCTTACTTCTTTCTTCTTTTTTTATACCAGTTTTTGTTGCTTTTTTCAAGTATATTTTATATTTTTTTCTATTTTCTATTAGTAAAAAGAAAAATCATTTGTAGTAATCCTAAAATCCCAAAAAGTGGGTATAAAGTTTGTACTAAATTTGAAAAACCTATATTGGCTATAAATATTCCACAGATACTAATAATAAACAAATTTCTTTGATATTTTTTTTGATTTTTACTTACATTTTCTAAAAAGCTATACCCTGTTGCAATAGCAGAAGTAAATATTGAAAATATAATAACAAAACCATAAATATAGTAAAATATTTTTCCAAATTCTAATGTTATTTGCAATAATGGTAATTCTAAATTTTGAATAAAAAATTGCCCTTTTAATAGAAGTCCATATATACAAAATGATAATAGAATAATGCTAATACCACTAATTCCTGAAATAAGTAGATTACTTTTTTTGCTTATGCTATATTGTTTCATACTTACTAGAATAGGAATTAAAATAATGCTATTATAACTTGCATATAAAATACTACTAAATAAAAAACCTGCTTGTTTTGTTGGTACTTGAATTGCC
This sequence comes from uncultured Clostridia bacterium, assembly GCA_947631495.1. Taxonomy (GTDB): domain Bacteria; phylum Bacillota; class Clostridia; order TANB77; family CAG-508; genus UMGS1663. Next base: position 31,004 of record CANRLO010000001.1, on the reverse strand, counting down.
ATTTTACTTTCGATTAAATATGGTATATTTTTTATTCCTAAAAATATAATACAAAACAACAAAAATGGTACTAAGTAGCTATTAATTTTCATCATTCCTTGTAAATTTTTTTGAAATACAAAATAGCAAAATAAAACAAATATAGGGCTAGATATGTAAATAGGAAGTTCATAATTTTGTTTCATATAAGCGCTAAATCCTGCTATCATAATAAAAAAAGATATTAGCATAAAACTATTTACAATGATATAAAATAGTTTATTTATTTTAGAATGTTTTGGATTAATTTCTTGTAAGAATTCTTCATAATTATTTATATTTTTCTGTTGTATTTTATTTAGTACCAAATAAATGATAAGGCTTGTCATTATTCCTGAAATTACAATGCCTACTATTCCTAAGTAACCAAATTTATTAAAAAATAAGTAAATTTCTTTTCCAGATGCAAAGCCAGCTCCGATTAGAGCTCCAATAATGACCATAACTACTTTATTTATATTTTTCAAACAAAAAACTCTCATATTATTTATATATGAGAGTTTTTATTGTTTATTCTATTTTTTTCTTCTACGTACTTGCCATACTATTATTCCTAATATAATAATTAGGGCTGGAACACTGAAAATAATTGCGACTATAATATTGTGTTGTGTTTGGTTTACCATGTAAGTAACGCTTTCGGTATCTTTACGAATAGTAATTGTATCGGTTCTTTGAGTTAGATATGAAATTGAGTTAATTACTACATCATCATTGTTAAATAATCTACTAATATAACCATAAGAACCATTCATGTTGATTTCTTGATTTGTTGCGAAAGTACTATTAGAATATACAATCATTTGTGATTGTTTTAAATCTTCTGTTGTTCTTGTTATAAAAGCTCCAATAATACTATTTCCTGCATCAGAATCTAAGTTTGTTTTTGACATGCTAGAAATACTAAAATCTGTTCTTAAGAAAGCACTATCACTTGTTGTTGCTATGGTTTCATAGGTAACCCCTAAATTTTCTAATGTTTCGTCATCTTTAAATTCAATTTTACCACCATCTACTATACAAACATTCATGCTCATGTTAATATTAGAAGTTAATCTACTATTTTGAATTTCTGCAATAACGAATTCTGGTGCACCATAAATCATTTGGTCTGGATTTTGCTCTATGACTATTCCTTTTGGAATAGAGAAACCATATAAGTTTAGAAATTCATTAAAATTTGGTGTTTCTATATCTAAAACATTACTTCCATCTAATAATAGAATTTTTCCACCTCTATCACTATAGGATATTAATTGGTCTCTTTCCATTTCTGTAATGTCTTCTTTTAATCCTGTAATAACTAAGCAATCGCAGTCTTCTGGAACACTTCCTGCTGTTAAAATATTTAAACTTGCTATTTCATTTGATTCTGCAGATATATCTTGTTTAATTAATTCAAAGTACATACTGTCATAATAATTATGTCCTTCTAAGAAGTATATTTTTGGTTTATCTTCTATTGTAACTCCAATAATTGCATTGGTAATTGCTTCTTCTGTTAAATCTATTTGTTCGCCTGTTGAATAGTCATATGTGTATAAATCGTATAAAGATAAGGTTGTTTCTCTTTCTTCTGATTTAATAATAATTAAACTATCTGTTGTGCTTAATCCATAAGCATTTTGTATGTCTGGCCTTGTTGTTAAGTCATCAATTTGTTCTACTGTAATGTTTGAATTTAATTGTGTATATTTATTAGCATAATCTAGTAAATAAGCATAATTTCCTAAATTTATAATTTGAATTGTTACTTTTTTATCTAAATTTCCTACTTTTGTTTTAGTACTTTCTGAAATAGAATATACTTTATCTGTAGTTAAGTCTAAGTCTTGTAAGTTTAGCTTTTCTACTCCATAATTAATTCCAAAGTATATAGCAAATATAATTGCAATTAGTAATATGGTTAAGAATGTATCTTTTAGCCATTTTTTCTTAATTATTTCAATTATTTTTTTCACTTTTCTTTTTTCCTTTCCTTTTATTTATTTGTATTCTCTTTTAATGATTAATTCTTCTTCTATGCATTACTAAAATAGTTAATGCAATAAAGACGAAAGAGAAACTTAAAAGTCCTGCTACTTCTACTAATGAAACTACTCCTCCTGGAAATTTATTATAAAAATTAATTATTGATATTTTTGAGAAAATACTACTAATACTTTCTAGAAAATTAGACATTAGTAAAAATGCTATTGTGATAATAGCAGAGATAATTTGATTTTCCGTAATACTTGATGCTAACATTCCAACAGATATTGCTGCTATACTAACTAGAATAAAGCCTACCATGGAAGTTAAAACTGGAATAATACTTGTCTTTGCAAAGAAGGAAATAATTGCATAATAACCAAAGGAAATAAGCAAAGTAATTACAATAACACCTAAAGCAGCGATTAATTTTCCAAATACAATTTTTGTTATACTAACTGGTGAGGTTAATAATAGTTGCTCTGTTCCTGTTTTTCTTTCCTCAGCAAACATTCTCATGGTTAGAATTGGTGATGCTATGATAAGACCATATAATGCAACATAATAGTATAATGAGCTTAAATCAACAGACATAGTTTGTATGCTTGTTAGATAAAAGAATATACTACATACGAATAATAAAATTCCTATTACAACATATCCAATTGGTGATAAGAAATAGGATTTAAACTCTTTTTTGATAATAGCCCACATTATTTTTCCCCTCCTTTTTCTGTTTTCTTCTTTTTTTCTTGTTTTTTGCTTTCTTCCTTTTTGCTTTCTTGCTTTTTACTTTCTTTTTTATCTTTATTTTTTTCTGTTGTTGTATCTACTAATTTGATAAATGCATCTTCTAATGTCATTTCTGCTTTCTTTAGTTCAAAAATAGTAATTCCTTCTTTTGGTAGTATTTCGAATAAAGATTTTCTTACATCTTTTTGTGCTTCTGACACTATTTTATATTGTTTTGTTCCATCTTCATTATCTTTTATCATTGTTATTTCTATAATATCTTTTATTTTTTCTTTTATAGAAGACATTTTTCCTTCGGAATCTTCTACTGTAAGGTATAAAACATTTTGCTCTTTTGTCTTTTCTTCCAAATTTGCTGGTGTATCAATAGCTACAATTTTTCCTTTATTTAGTATAATTACTCTTTCACAAACTTGGCTAATTTCAGATAAAATATGAGAGCTTACGATTACAGTATGCTTTTTTCCTAAATCTTTAATTAAATTTCTTATTTCTATAATTTGTTTTGGATCTAATCCAACTGTTGGCTCATCTAAAATTAATACTTCTGGATTTCCTACTAAAGCACCTGCCATACTAACTCTTTGTTTATATCCTCTTGATAAATTGCGGATAATTTTATTTTGTACTTCTGTTAATCCTGTTTCTTTTAATACTTCTTGTACATTTTCTTTTCTTGTTTTTCTTGATAATAATTTTAATTCTGCCATATAAGAAACAAATTCTTTTACTGTTAATTCTGGATACAAAGGTACATTTTCTGGCATATAACCTATTTGCTTTTTAGCTTGTTTTGTCTTTTTTATGGTGTCATATCCATTTATTTGAATAGTACCATCTGTTTGCTCAATAAATCCTGTCATCATATTCATTGTAGTACTTTTTCCTGCGCCATTTGGCCCTAAAAGTCCAATTACTTCTCCATCATTTACAGTAAAACTAATATTATCTACTGCAGTAAAATTGCCATACTTTTTCGTTACGTTCTTTACTTCTATCAACCTAATTCCTCCTTTTATAAATTAATTTCATGTTGCAAAATGCCTATTTCCGTAGTCTCTTAGAATTTTACTTTATCATATTACCATTTTCTGTTTTATTATGCAAGTATGTTCACATAGATTTCACAAAAAAATTTTAAACTATCATACATTATCTTTTTCTTCATATATATAGACAAAGGAGGAAAGAAAAGTGGAATTATTATATCCTTTTTTAATTGCTTTTTTATTAGTTTTTATTTCAGAATTAGGGGATAAAACACAACTTTTAGTGCTTTCTTTTTCCAATAAAACAAAACCTTTTTTCATTTTATTAGGTGTTGCTCTTGGTACTTTTTTTAGCCATGGTATTGCTATTTTATTTGGCAGTTCCATTGGTCTACTAGAAAATAAATTTTTACATACTGCTTTACAAATTGCAACTTATGCTACTTTTTTACTTTTTGGAATTTTGGCCTTCCTTCCAAAAAAAGAGAAAAAAGAAGAAACAAAAAAAGAAAGTTTCTTTTCAAAACTTTCTTCTGTTGGCTTTGGCTACATATTTGTAATTGCTTTTTCAATTGTGGTAGGAGAATTAGGTGATAAAACTTTTTTAGCTTCTTTAGGTCTTGGTATTAGTTACCCTTCTTATAAAATTTCTTTAATTATTGGTGCAATTTTAGGAATGGTTGCTTCTGATTCTATTGCTATTATTTTTGGAAAGCTTTTAAATAAATATATTTCTGAAAAGGCAATGCAAAGATTGTCTGGTATTTTGTTTTTGCTTTTTGGGTTTATCGGACTTTTTAGGTTGGTGGTTTAGTTAATTTTTTAGGACGACTGTTTTTGGGGACTGTTTTTGGAAGAACTGTTTTTGGGGACGGAGGAAAAATGCAGTTGTTTTTAGGGATAGTGGAAAAATGCAGTTAAGATTAAACAAAATAAAAATCACCTAATATACTATAGTAGGTGATTTTATGTTTTGTATTAGTAATTTAAGTAGTTGTGAATGGATTGCTCTTGCTAGTAGTTTGGCTATTTCTATTGGTAAAAATGTTACAGCAGATGAAGCAGGTATTTTATCTAACTTTTTTTCTGCTCTTGGCGATAATTTAGGGATTATTTCGGCGGAGAATAGTAATGATAATAGCGATACCAATACCAATAACAACAATAATAAATAACAGGGGTGTCCCCAGCGTTCCATTTTGGAACGAAAAGGGGCGTCCCTCCTGTTCAAAGTTCTCGTCTTCCTTCTAAGGCTTTGCTTAGGGTTACTTCGTCTGTGTATTCTAAGTCGCCACCTACTGGAATGCCGTGGGCTATTCTGGTTACTTTTACTCCTAGTGGTTTTACTAATTTTGAAAGGTACATTGCTGTTGCTTCTCCTTCTACACTTGGGTTTGTGGCTAATATTATTTCTTTTACTTCTCCTTGCATTAAGCGTGCTAGTAATTCTTTTATTTTGATGTCGTCTGGTCCTACTCCGTTCATTGGAGAGATACAACCATGTAGTACATGGTACAAGCCTTTAAATTCATGTGTTCTTTCCATGGCTACTACGTCTTTTACGTCTTCTACTACGCAAATGATGCTATTATCTCTTTTTGGATTGGCACAGATGTTGCAAGGGTCTGTGTCTGATATGTTATAGCATTTAGAACAATATTTTAAGTTTTTCTTTGCATTTATTATACTAGATACAAATTCGTTTACTTCTTCTTCGGAACGGTCTAACATATAGAATGCAAGTCTTGCTGCGGTTTTGTTTCCTATGCTTGGCAATTTTTCAAATGCTTCTATTAGTTTTTCTATTGATGGTGAATAATATGACATCCTTTTCTCCTTACATTAACCCTGGTATGTTGTATTTTCCTAAGCTTGCTGCTTGTGCTGAGTCTACTTTTCTTAATGCTTCATTTATGCAAGTTAAGATTAAATCTTGTAACATTTCTACGTCTTCTGGGTCAACTACTTCTTTTTTGATAGTGATTTCTTTTATTTCTTTATTTCCTGATACTTTTACGCTAATTGCTCCTCCACCTGCTGTTGCTTCAAATTCTTTTTGGCTTAATTCTTCTTGGCTTTTTTCCATATCTGCTTGCATTTTTTTTGCTTCTTTCATTAATTGATTTAGGTTCATTCCCCCAAATCCTCCCATTCCTCCTGGGAATCCTCCTCTTTTTGACATACTTTTTTCTCCTTTCTATCCTTCTATAATGTTAAATGGTAAATCTAAATCTTGTGCAAATGTTTCTATTTGATTTTTTTCTTGCATTTGATTTTCGTTTGCTTGTGCTTTAGCACCTTCTTCTATATATTTTATTCTCATTGGTTTTCCAAATTCCATGGATACTCGTTTTTCTAGCTCTGTTTTGTTTTCATTTTTTTCTAATATGGTTTTTCCAAATGGTGTAAGTCCTCTTGGGAAAGATATTCCTACTGTCATGTCATTTAGTTCTACTGCTTGTGAATTAATTAAATTTGTATAAAGCATTATTTTTCCTTCTTGTTTTAGGTTTTCTACTATGCTAGGCCATGCTTTTACTCCATTTCCTGTTGCTTTTTGAGTACCTGCTTTGTTTGATTCTGTTATGCTTTTTGCTTCTGCTTTTCCTTGGCTTGCAGTACTTTTATTTGGCATGCTTGTTTCACTTTGACTTGCAAAATTTTGATTTGCTACATTTTGATTCGCTACATTTGCTTGATAATTTGTTTTGCCGTCTATACCATTTGAAATACGCATTGCACCTTGACCTATTTGGTCTATTTTGTTTTCTAATGCACTAATTTTATTTTTTAAGTTAGTAATTTCACTATTATCTATAGAAGAATGACTTGTTTCTCCATTACATAATTTTAAAATTCCTACTTGGAATAAAATTGTTTTTTGAGTAGACCATTTCATATCATTTTCTAAGTTTGATAATTCACAAATGATGGATAACAATCTATCTTTTTCTACTTTTTCCGCTAATTCTTCGATTTGTGTTATTTCTTCTTTGCTATAAATTGAAGCATTTTTACTTGTTTTATATACTAAAATATCTCTTACATATTTGATGATTTCCCATAAGAAATTACTTAAGTCTTTTCCTTCTTTTAATACATCGTCAATAGCCTGTAATGCTTCTTCTGGATTGTAATTGATTATGGCTTTTGTAATATTGTGAATGGAAATGAATTTTGGAATTCCTACTAAGTCTTTTACTTTTTCTTCGTCAATTTTGCCTTCGCCTTCTTGCATGCATCTTTCCAAAATGCTTAGGGCATCTCTCATTGCCCCTTCTGCAAGTGTAGAAATGATTTTTAATGCTTCTTCTGTAATTTCAATGCCCGCTTCTTTGCATACAATTTGCAATCTTTTTGAAATGTTTTCTTCGCTTATTTTTTTGAAGTCAAAACGCTGGCAACGAGATAAAATAGTGGCTGGCAATTTTTGTGGTTCTGTGGTTGCTAATATAAATTTTACGTGCTCTGGTGGTTCTTCCAATGTTTTTAATAAGGCATTAAATGCTCCTGTTGAAAGCATGTGAACCTCGTCTATAATATAAACTCTATATTTTGCTTTGGTTGGTAAAAAATTGACTTCGTCTCTTATTTGCCTAATGTCTTCTACGCTATTGTTAGAAGCAGCATCCATTTCGACGATATCTGTTAGGCTTCCATTTAATGCTGCTTTACAAATTTCACATTCATTGCAAGGTTCTCCGTCTTTCGGATTTAGGCAGTTGATTGCTCTTGCTAGAATTTTTGCTGCAGAAGTTTTTCCTGTTCCTCGTCCTCCATTAAATAGATAAGCATGCCCAACTCTACCTGCTATTATTTGGTTTTTTAATGTTTTGGTAATATGTTCTTGTCCTACCATTTCTTCAAATGTAGTAGGCCTAAATGTTCTATATAATGCAGTATATGCCATTTTTCTACCCCCATCTATTTGGCTTTTTAAAAAGGTATAAGATTTTTTCATTCCTCTATGGAAGATACTTCACACATAAGGGACTACTTATTGCTGCTTCCTTCCGGACCTGACAAGGTTCATAGGCTTACATTGAATTATCCTCCATAGAAAAATGAACTTTTTCTTATACCTTTTTTATTATATACTTATTTTACTTGCTTGGCAAGTGATTTTTAGTTTTTCTATTTTTTTCTATTTTTATAAAACCTATATATTCTAATTGTTTATAACATCAGGAAATAAATCATACACATTATACCCTAACATGTCATCAAATTCTTTTTTTAATTTTTGTGCTTCTTTGATATGATATACCGTATTTTCGTAAACTCCTCTTCTCACCATAATATCAACTAATCTTTTTTCTAATGTTAGATTAACAGAAGTACACATTAAATCGCATAAATTGATGATTTTTTCATAAATCGTATATTCATGGTTTTTTATGAATTCCGTGCGAAAAGGAATATCTCTTGGAACTCCACCTGCTGTACAATATACATCATTATTTAAATAAGAATGTGTTAAGCAAATATTGGCATATTCGTCGTCATAACCTAATTCTTTTAAATAATGATAACCATTCATAATATGATCAGAAAAATCTCCAACTGCTTTCCCAATATCGTGAATATAACCTAAAGTTTTGGCATATTCTTCGTCTAAATTTAAGGCTTTTGCTATTTTTCCTGCTGAATTTCCCACACAAATAGAATGATAAATCCATCTTTCTTCTTTTGTTTTTCCTTTTGCATTTTCCAACATTTCTAATGCTTTTGCACTTGTTAATTTCATTTTTTCTTCTCCTATAATTTTTATTATATTTTATCTTTCATAATCATCTTGTGTTTTATTTGTATATTCAACGCAGTGATATTGCTGATTTATTTTTATATTTTCTTCAATATATTTCATTATTTCTTGTGGGGTTTCCATTACACAATATAAATTTTTCAAATTTAAAGGCTCTAATATATTTATTAAATCATCCCATTGATGCTCTATATTTAATATTAAAATTGGTTTATAGTGTTCTTTATTTTTCTTTGTGTCAATTGCATGAAATAGTTCTGCTAAAACTCCGCTTCCTCCTTTTAGAAAAACAGCTACATCTGACCAATCTAATAAAGCTCTTGTTACCTCTGATTGGTTGCTGAATGTCCAATTTATTCTAGCATAAGGCCATTTATGTATTATTTCATATATACCACCAAAATAATTTGTTAAAGCTATCTCTAAATTATCATTCGGTTTAGGTATTTGTGATGCAACTATTCCTGGCAATCCATCACATCCATCAAATATTATATTATAATTTTTAGCACTTATCATTTTACCTAATTTAATAGCTGCTTCATTATACTCTTTACTAATATTGGGATTTGTTGATCCAGATACAAATATTTCTATTCTTCTTTCCATATGTTTCTCCTATAATTCATATTCTTTTATTTCGCAATTTTTTAGTCCTTTATTTAAAAACTTGCCATCTCCAATTCCATTAAAGTAGGCATTGAATGCTTTGGATACTCCACTATGAGCGACAATAAGTACACTCTTATATTCTTTTGTTTTTAGTTCATCTAGAAAATTAAAAATTCTTTCAAAAAAACTTTTTATATTTTCAGATGTTCCATGTTGAATGATAGAGTAATAGTTCCAATACTCTTCTCGATTTTCATTTTCACGTGACTTACCACTTAAATTCCCAGGATTTCTTTCTTTCAATCTATTATCATATATAATTTTGTTATTATTCACATTGATAATATTTGCTGTATGTTTGGCTCTTATCAAAGGAGATGATATAATAATATCAAATTGATAGTCTTTTATTTTGCTTTTTAAATTTTCTGCTTGGTTTATTCCTAATTCTGTTAAGTCTTCTTCTTCTGAACCATGACAATTTGTAGCATTTGCTTTAGTCTGTCCATGTCTTACTATATATACTTTCATTCTTCTACTTTCCTTTTTTCTACTAAATGATATAAATCTTCCCAATCTTTTACTTTTGGCATATTGATTCCATATCTTTCATTATAACGTGTTTGAAATACGTAGGCTTCTATTCCTTGCTTTTGTAATAATTCACAAATAAAATAGCGATCATCAAAAAAAATGTCTATTTTGTTTTCTATACATTCTTTCGTTTTATCCTTACTATTTTCTGCAAAAATAAGTTTATCATAATCTATCTTTTTTCGTTTTAGCCATTTTTTGGTTAATGCTTCTGGATTTTGAAAAAGCCTTGTATTTCTTCCTGTTATCAAATAAATTTCATAACCTTTTTTCTTTAATTTATGAATATAGTATTTTGCTTTTTTTACTGGCTTTAAACGATAAGTAATTTTTTCCATGTTTTTTACTAAAAAATCATTTACTTCTTCTTTTGTCCAATCAAACATTCCCTCTGTAATGTGAGTAGCATTTGGATTTATAATTCCTGCATTTCTTTTTTTCTTATCTTCTTTTAAAAATGCATTGAGTAAAGATTTATCTAAATCTGCTACTACATTATCTATATCAAATCCTAATATCATCTTTTATTTCTCCAATTTTTTAAATAAATCTTCGTATATTTTATCACAATCTAAATAATTCACAAATGTAATGATACGATTATTTGAATTTCTTTGATAAGAAGTATCTTCATTGATATCTGGGCAATTAGTTTCAAAAGTTTCAAACCAATCTTTGTTTAACATATAGGCAATAACACTAATATCCCAAAGTGGCCATCTATTTTTATTTTCATGAGCCGTATATTCTGCAAAGTTTTGATATAGAAAATCACCTAATTCTGATTTTCCTTTTATTTTATTTTCTAGCTCATAAACTGTTGTCATTAAGTTAGAAGCAACTCCTTTACATGGAATAATGGTTAATTTTACTTTTGACTTAAATACTATTTTAACCGCTTCTACATCTTTAAAGTTTGCTTCATGTAAGTTATTTTTCTTTAATAGCGTGTGTCCACCAAGCCATATTACTTCTATTTTATCTATAATTTTAGGTTCTTTTTGAATGGCTAAGGCAATATTAGTAATAGCACCAATTGCTAGAATATAGGTCTTCTCATTTTTTAATGCTATTTCTATGATTTTATCGACTGCTTCATTTGTGCCATGGTATCCTTTTGAAATATAATTGGTAGCGCCTTTCCATATTTTATTTTCACTATTTTCGTTACATAGTTTAAATACTTTTTGAGCTTCTTCATAACTTCGGCTAATACCACTATCTTTCTTTATATCTCTCTCATTTTGAAAAGGTGCTATGGTAACTGCTTCTATTTCAAATTTATCTTGTGATTTTAATAAATAAGATAAAGCAAATTGATCGTCACATTCATTGTAGGTATCGGTATCTAAAATGACTTTTATTTTTTCTTTATTATAATAATTTGAAATTTTAGTATAGATTTCTTTCCAAGAAGATACTCGCTCTATTTCTGCATTTTTTCTATTAAATGGAGTATCCATTATAAATACATTTACTTTGCTATTTTTTAAATCTAAACATGTAGATAAACTATCTTCAATCATAATGTCAATATTATTTTTGATACATTCTACTGATTTTGCATGTTTGTCATTTGAATTGGTAAGGATTAAAGCATCATAAGGTATTTCATATTTGCTTAGCCACTCTTCTGTCATTTTAAGTGGCTCTTGGTATTCTCCATTATCTCTTCCTGAAATAATATAAATTTCATTCCCATCTTCTTTTATTTTCGTAATATATTCTTTGGCACCATCTATTAGATTTAAATTTTTAGCTATTCTTTCAATATTTTCATGATAAAAAGTTTCTTCTTCCTCTTTTGACCAATCAAACATTTTATGAATATATTCTTTTTCATTCACAATTCCATTATTTCTTAATTCTTTGTCATGCTTCTTATATTCTTCTATTAAACAATCATTAAAATTAGATATTACATTATCAATATCGATTCCTATTTTCATTTTTTGCTTCCTTTTCTTGTATCAAATATTATTAAAACTACATTCTTTTAAATACAAAACCATCTGTAATTTCTTCGCTTGCTGTTCCTTCTTCTATTAAATTTGTTATGCATGGTAATTCTAAAGTAATATGTGATATGTAATTTGTATTTTTTAGGTGAATTATGAAATCAAATTCTACATTGAATTTTAGTTCTTCTATTTGAGTACCTATTTTTGTAAGTAAACTTGCATCATGTGTAATTTCTTCATCTTCATTAGAAATATAATCTCCTATTTTGGTGTTTGAAAAACGAATAACTGCTGTTCCACCTTGGTTTCCTATTTCTAATGTTTTGCTATTACTTTTACTTGCGCCACGATAGGTTAGTTTGTTTTCTTCTAAAAGATATTCTTTTTCATAAGAAAATAATCTTCCATTTGAACTATTTGGCATATATATTTGTACTATTCCGTTTTTGTGGTGCTTGTGTTACTTTTATATTTTCAATAGAAATACTTTCTATCATAGCTTCATCTTGTATTTTTTCATTTTTTTCAATAGAAAAATAGATATCATTATTTTGAAAAATAGATAAGTTCCATTTTTCTTCTGTACCTTCATTTTCTACTCCTTCTGCTGTACTTACAATGGTAATTTTTGAAAGGGTAAAAGGCATATTTAGTTCGCCTTCTACGTGATATTTCATGCTAATTATTCCAATTGTTAAAATGGCAAGTATAATAAGTGCAATAGCAATACATGCTTTTATTTTTTCTTTTCTTCTATTTTCCATTTTTGATACCGTTTCCTCCTTCGTGATATGCTTGATTAAAAATTTATTTTTTGCTTGTCCCTTTATATATTATTCAATATGTATTTAAAAATTCCTACTTTATATTTTTTATAACAACTTGATAATATAATACTCTTTTCTTGCTTGTTTTTCAAGCAAAATCGTAATATTTAGACATAAATAAATCCAAACTATAAATCATAACGTTTTATAATTTGGATTTATTTCACATTTCTAGTCTTTTTTATTTTGACTTTCTATTAGCTTATTTACATTGATTGTTGGTAATATTAATGGATTGACATTTGCACTTGCTGTATATGTAGATACTATTGCTCTAATATAAGGATATAGAATTGCTATTGCATTACCAATAAACTTAGTTGGTTCATCTCCATTTGCTATGAAATTTCCTACTAAATTTACTTGCATTTTAAAAGGATAGTTATTTTCTTCCATCTTTTCAAAAATATCAGTAATTAAATTCACTTGCATTTTTTCGTTATTTCTAATTATTTTAGGAGTTATTTTTAAATCAATTTCTATTTCATCTTTTATTTCTTTATAATTTTCATTTCTTTTAAAAGATATTTCATTCACCACATAATCTTGAAATGTTAACACACTTTCATATTTTGCCATTTTATGCTACCTCCGATATTTCTTTTATTTTGCTATATCTTGTACTATTTATATGTAAAAAATTAAAATATGATAAATCTGATATTTCTTTAAATGTCACTTGTTGCTTATATGATGTTACTGGTATTTCGTTAATTGCATTAAAATATTTATCTTCTTCTAAAATTTCATTGACTACCTCATCTAATATATTATCTGGAACATTATTAAGTTGTTTTATAATTTTATTAATTAACTCTGGGTTGTTTACCATGAATTTGCCTCCTATTATTCATTATTAACTCAAATAAATTTTCTATTGTTTTATCTCTTAAAGCTACATTTTCTTTATTTATTATTGCATTAGAATTTTTTACGCATATTTGCTTTTGTATATCTGTAATAAAGTCACCTTTTTTATTTCTTTTGCTTTTTCTATTTATTATTTTAGGATATGTAGCACAAATAACATCAAAGTTTGAAAGATATGGTACTTTCTCCTTTTCTTCTAGTTTTTCTAACACTCTTATTATATTTGCATCACCTTTTTGGATTATATGTTGATATTTTCTTTTTGAATATTTTTCTTTTAATTTACTAATTAATTCTAAATAAATGCTATAACCTATAGGTGAACTAAAATCTATTATTTCATAATTTATACTATCTATTCCCACTTTAAATATTGCTGCATAATTGCATAAATCATCATAATTATGTATTTCAATACTTTTTATTCCTATTATCGTCCACTCTACTGCATAATACAAATCTTCAAAAAAATATATTCCTTTTCCTAACCATTGTGTTATATTATCGTAAGAAATTGATGGTTTAAATCCTTCTTGTTCTATAGGTTCTACACATTCTATGTCAGTAGCATGATATCCTATTAATATTGGCTCTTCCATTGCTATACCTCTAGTATATTTATATTCTTTCTTTTTTAGAACATTTTATACTATGTATACCAATAATGCAAGAATTTTCCATCGACAAAATTCGACGATATTATTATATCCTATCATTATTACATATCCATTACTATTTCTTTACTTTTTTATAACATATTTATATTTTATCATGTTTTTATGTAAATTTCAAGTTTTTTGTTGAATTTTTGAGACATTCATAATAAAGATTGAGAAGTCAATCATGATATTTTCATGCCAAAAATACGTTTATACTTTATTTTCTGATTTAATGCAAAAGTTTATAGCAATTGTTGAAATGATTGATAGTATAAATATAATATAAAAGATATTTTCACCTATAAAGTTGCTTAATATGGCAAGTAATATAAATATAATTACTTCTGTAAAGCATAGACACATTTGACCTACTGCTGATAAAAGGTCATTGTCTTCCTTGGATTCTTTTATAATATTTTGTATTGATGTTTGTATAGAAGTTTCATATACTTTTGCAAAATTATCACTCAGTGCGTTATTTAACGATATTATTACTTTATTTCTAGCAAATAGATATATACCACTTATAAAAGCCTTAATTATCGATACTAAATTATTTGATTTTGACAAATTCTTATCTGAATATCTTCCTATGAATGTTATAGTTACTATTTGTAACAATAATGATACTATAATTACAGAGGAAAATGTAGAAAAATCTTTTAAAACAATATATAAATAAAGTGGTGCAAATTGTTTTTCTATTATTTGATTTGTTGTTAAAGCATAAATAATTTTATATCTACTTTTACTCTTAAAAATATATTTAATTGTTGATTTAAATGCATTTGTTTTATTCTCTACTTTATAATCTATTTTTTTTATTAATATATATTGTAATACAAAAAATATAGTAATTATTAAAAATAATATAATATTATTATTTGTGATTACACCCCATGCTACAAAACAACTCGCTAAGGCTGTTCCTAAAATCTTACTTATATTGATAAAGCTATTGTATTTTCCTCTATGTTCTGTTTCTACATATTTACTAGATAATGCATCACTTGATGGATTAGAAAGTCCCATAAATCCCATTATTAATATAAATATAACTATACTTTTATATAAATTTGTTGTATCTAGTAACATATAGGCACAAATGATACTAAAGATATTAGATATCATAATACATTTTGCTATTCCTAATTTTGAAGATATTGTTACAAATAATGGTGTAGTAAATCCTGTTATTCCAAATCTTAGCCCATAAATTAATAGTATAAGCCATATTGATATTCCATTTTTATATAACATAACAGTTCCAAATGTTCCTATTAGAGCATTTGCAAAATTATATGATAGAGTACTAAAGTACATATATTTATATTCTTTTTTATAGAAATATTCTTTCATCGATTGCTCCAAAATTATTTTTTCATTTTATAATAGATAGTTTGATTTGTGAATTATTTTTTATTAGTCTAATGGCTTGTAAATAAATAAAGTAAAATAGTTAATGCATTAAAATTGTATTAATTTAACAGTAAAAGTCGTAAAATGCTTATATAATAGTAATTACGTTTTTCTATATTTTGGCGGAGATGGTGGGATTCGAACCCACGGGACACTGTTACATGTCTAACTGTTTTCGAGACAGCCTCGTTATGACCACTTCGATACATCTCCTTAAATAAATACGCTAAAATTATTTTTTCTTTTTGCGTAATTCTTTGAAAAAATCTTGTAAAACTTTTTCACATTCTTCTTTTAAAATGCCTGTTTCACATTCTACTTTATGGTTAAAAGTGTAATCTTCTAAAAGATTCAATACACTTCCACAGGCTCCTGTTTTATAGTCCATAGTGCCAATATATATTTTTTTGAGTCTGGCTTGAATTAAGGCTCCTGTGCACATGGAACAAGGTTCTAATGTAACATACATTTCGCAGTCTTCTAAACGCCATGCTTTTAATTTTTTGCTTGCTTTTTGTATTGCAAGTATTTCTGCATGACAAGTGCAAAGATTTTTACTTTCTTTTAAGTTATGCGCTCTTGCTATTATTTTTCCATCTTTTACAATAACAGCACCTACTGGAACTTCCTCTTTTTCGTAGGCTTTGTAGGCTTCTTTTAAAGCCTCTTTCATAAATTTTTCTTCCATGTTTTTTCCTTTTTAATATGGTAATACGTTTTTGTTGTTTTTTCTGATTTTTTCTTCATATTGCTCTATATCAATACTAGATACTTTTTCTATGAATTCATCTAATTTTTCAAATGGCAGAATATTTCTTCCATGCTTATTAACTGTTTTCTTTTCTTCATTATCTTTTTTAATATTTTGATTCATTTGCTCTTTAAATTTTGAGTCATCAATTTGATATTTTTCTATTAGATATTGATTGGTTTTATCATAACTATCATATAAATCTATACAAAATTCTTCATAAGAAATATTTTTCAAATATTCTACATCAAAAAAGTCATTAAAAAATAAATAATCTGTAATTAGATGCACAAATACACCTTTTTGATAATCTGTATCTATTTTTTCATGTTCTAAAAATTTATTTAATAATACTTTATTAGCTAAATATTCAAATATATTTTCTTTGTTTCTTTTTTCACCACTATAATGTGATATTTTTTTGTCAGTTACCAAGTCTGGAGCTATAATACCACGATAAAATTCTTCTACATTATATATATTATTATGTTTTTCATAATATCTTTTTCCAACTGCTAAGTGTATATGAAAACTTGCCATTTCTTTCTCCTATATAAAAATGGTGTTCCAGAGAGGATTTGAACCTCCGACCTGCAGTTTAGGAAACTGTCGCTCTATCCTACTGAGCTACTGGAACATGTTACTTTTTTATTTTACTATAAAAGATTGGAAAAAGCAATATTGACATATTGGTTTTTGAGTAATTTTATGTTATAATCTTTTTGTTTAAATAAAATTTGGGAATTATCATTTTTATACTTATGTGTGCCTTGTTAAAAAATAGAAAGGAATGAAATTTAAAATGCAAAAAATATTAGGATATATGAGAAGGGCAATTAGAGCCTATGATATGTTGCAAGATGGAGATAAAATAGCAGTATGTTTATCTGGTGGAAAAGATTCTATTACCTTGCTTAAAGGGCTAAAGCAACTTCAAACTTATTTTGATAAAGATTTCGATTTGATTGCAATTAGTGTTAATCCGGGTTTCGAATTTTTTGATTGTGATTTTTTACAAAAGACTTGTGATGAAATAGGCGTTCCTCTAATTATTGAACATAGCAATATTAAGCAAATTGTATTCGATATTAGAGAGGAAAAAAGGCCTTGTTCTTTGTGTGCCAATATTCGAAGAGGCATTTTAAATTCGGTTGCTATTCGTGAAGGTTGTAATAAAATTGCCCTTGGCCATAATGAAGATGATGCTTTAGAAACTTTGCTTATGAATTTATTTTTAACTGGTAATTTTTCTACTTTTTCTCCTACTTCTTATATGGACCGCTCTAAAATGACAGTTATAAGACCTTTAATTTACACTCCTGAAGTTGAAATTAGAAGATTTGTAAAGAGGGAAAATATACAAGTTATGAAAAAAACTTGCCCAATGGACGGCGTTTCAAAAAGAGAATATATGAAAGATTTATTAAAGAAATTAAGTACAGATATTCCAATGTGTCGTGCTAATTTATTAGGTGTTATTAAAAGGAATAAAATAAATGGCTGGCACGAATAGAAAAAAGAAGGGGCGTCCCTCCTGTTCATAATCAAAAAGAGAACTCTCATTTTCATGTGAGTTCTCTTTTTCACTTTAGTAGTGGTTGTTGTTGACTTAAAAAAAGCTACCTTATTCGCCCAAAATTAACTTCATAAACTCAGCCGCAGCATTTTCTCCATCTTCATTGTCTTAATAATAATACTCCTCAGCCTGTTTCAGTTCTTCTTCAGACAACCCAATGCCGACAGTAAATAGGTAGATAGGAACTCCTTTTGTCATAGCCAACATCAAATCGGACTCGACAGGTTTAACAGTAAAGCCTTCACTTTTGAAGTGCTGGATGACCTCAGGATAGATGTATCCTACATATGTGTAGGCACAATCACCGTCCTCCCGATTGACAGTCGAAGCCAACTGTTCTGTAATGAATTCCCTTTGTCTCTTGATAGTCTTGATTTTAATTTCTTTTGCTAACATAATTGTTTCCTCCTTTTTTTGTTGTTAGATTTGTTGAGCATTAACCAAAAAGTATAGGAAATTCCTATAACTATTCAGTTATTAGGTTATTGCAAATAGCATATATCAATGCTTTCAATAGTGATATTATAACATAAATATCTATGTTCGTCAATAAGTTTGCAAATAAAATTAACATAAAATAAAAAATAGGTATTACCGCTTTTCTATATTGCTTTTTCTAATTTTTCTAATTTTTTTTCTGCTTCTTGCATAGAGTTACCTTTTACTCCTATATAATATTTTATTTTGGGTTCTGTTCCAGATGGTCGAACTGCTACCCAGCCGTCTTCTTCTAATTCATAATAAAGTACATTTGAAACTGGCAATGTTATTTTTTCGCTTTCGTTTGTTTCTACATTTATTATGGTTTGTGTTTGATAGTCTCTTATTTTTTTAACGGCATATCCACCTATTTCTTTTGGTGGATTTTTTCTTAAGTTTTCCATTGTAGTTTTTATTTTTTCTGCTCCGTCTATTCCTTCTAAGGTAATTTGTTTTACTCCTTCTTTATAGTACCCATATTTTTCATATAAGTTGAGCATTTGCTCCCATAAAGAAATTCCTTTTTCTTTATAATATGCTGCCGCTTCACATAGAAGCGCTACTGCTGCTACTCCGTCTTTATCTCTTGCATAGTCTCCTGCTAAGCATCCATAGCTTTCTTCATATCCAAATATAAAGTTATATTTTTTATTTTCTTCAAATTTTTTTATTTTTTCTCCAATATATTTGAAGCCTGTTAACACTTCAAAAAGCTGTGCTCCGTAATGTTTTGCTATTGGTTCTGCCATAGTAGAAGAAACTATACTTTTTATAATAGCAGAATTTTCAGGAAGTGTATTTTTTTCTTTTCTTTGTGATAATATATATTCTAGAATAAGAAGTGCTGACATATTTCCTGTAAGTCCAATGTATTCATTTTCGTGTTTTACATATACACCTAATCTATCGCTATCTGGGTCTGTAGCAAGTACTATTTCTGCATTTACTTTTTTTGCTAGTTCTAATGCTAAGGTGAAGGCTTTTTTGTCTTCTGGATTTGGATATTCTACTGTTGGAAAGTTTCCATCTGGCTGTTCTTGTTCTTTTACAATATGAACATTAGTAAAACCTATTTCTTTTAAAACTCTTTGTACTGGTACATTTCCTGCTCCATGAAGTGGTGTATATACGATACTTAAGTTTGCTTGTTTTTGTATTACTTCTTTATTTTGTAATTGCTTTTTGATTTCCTCGATATAGCTATCTTCTATTTCTTTTCCTATCGTATTATATAAACCTTTTTGCATAGCTTCTTCTTTTGAAATATTTTTTATTTCTTCATAATTTTGAACTTTCTTTACTTCGTCCATTATTTGTTTGTCTATTGGAGCTGTTATTTGTGCTCCGTCTTCGGCATATACTTTATATCCGTTATATTTTGGTGGATTGTGGCTTGCTGTAATCATTATTCCTGCTATACATTTTAATTTTCTAACACTATATGATAATTCTGGAACAGGCGCTATATTCTCAAATAGATATGTTTTTATGCCATTAGCATTTAATACTAAAGCTGCTCTTTCACTAAAATATTTTGAATTATTACGAGAATCATAGCTTATTACAACTCCTCTTTGCTCGCCTTTTTCTTTTTTTATGAAATTGGCTAACCCCTGTGTTGCTTTTCCTACTGTGTATTTGTTCATGCGGTTAGTTCCTGCTCCCATTATTCCTCTTAAACCTGCTGTTCCAAATTCTAGTTCTTTATAGAAACGGTCCTCTATTTCTTTTTCATTTTCTTTAATTTTTTCTAATTCTTCTCTTGTTTGCTCATCAAAAAATAAATCTGTTGCCCATTTTTTATATTCTTCTTTGTAAGACATTGGAGTTCCTCCTTTATTTTCTTATATTTTTTACTTATAATTTTTTATTTTTCACCATAAAAATCTTCATATAATTTTCTTGCTGTTTCTGGACTATCTTGCCCTTCTGCATTTTTTATTGGTGCAAATTCTTCTTCTCTTTTTACTCTAAAAATTATCATATCTTCCATTTTTTCAAAACTATCAAAGATAAATGCTTCAAATTTATAAGCATTTGGTTTTTCTGGTTTTATTAATTTTCCTTCTTGATTTAAATATTCTATTTTTTTATGAGCTGGATGGTATGGAAGCTTTTCTTTACTAATTTTTTCTATGGCTTCTATATTAAATAGATTACAATTGATATGAGATTCACTATATACTAAATCTCCTTTTTCATCTCTCATTTTTGCCATTTCTTCTGAAATTTCAGTATATTCAACTACACTTGGTTTTCCTTGCTTTTTACAGAATACTCCTACTTTTTCTTCTGGATAGGCTTTTACTAAACTTTTTCCTCCTACTAGTACTTTTTTATCTTCACATAGTCCTATGAAAATAGAATCTACCATTTTTACTAACACATTATCTACTGGTCCAAAAAATGCCCATTTGATTCCTCTTTTTTTCATATCTTCAATGACTCCATTTTTTTGCATAGCAGTAAAAATTCCTCCATGTCCATCGGCTGCTTCATTTATTTTTCCTTCTTTATTAAAAAGTAATTTTCCTTGTTCGTCTAAAACTGGTAATTCTCCTTGCTTGAAAAAGGTAATATCTTCTTTTTTATAACCAAAATAATTATTCTTTTCAAAAAATTCGATAGTGTCTTGATTGTTCTGCTTACTTGTCATTATATACCATGGTATTGATACTTCATATTTTTTACAGGCTTCTTTTAGTGAATCACAAAGCACTTCAAAAATTGTTTTATGGTTTTTTAATCCAAAATCAAAAGTTCCTTTTGGTCCACTATGCCCTAATCTTGTTCCGTTGCCCTCCTGCCATAGTAACAACAGCATATTTTCCTTGTTTTATTATATTTTCTCCTATTTTCTCATATTTATTTTTTTCTTCTTCTGTTAACTTTTCTTTTTCTATTGCTGAAATTGGCTCTATTGCTATTTCTTCTTTTTTTTCTTGTTTAATTGCTTCTTGATACAATTCATTTAATTGTTTATAATTTATTTTTAATAGATGATTTATTAATTCTTCTGTATAATTAATTGGATATTGTAATAATTGTTCTTGTTTTTCTTGTTTTAGTTTTTCTTGTAATTCTTTCAATTTTTCTTCCATATTTAAAATAATTCCTCCTTTAGTAGTTATTTTTAAGTTTATTTTCTCTATTTTGTTCTTTCATCATATCTTATTATTTCCTTTTCGTCAATTTCTATCTATTTTATTTAATAAATTTTAATAATTTTGTATTACATACTAAAATTTAAAAAATCCGCTATAGCGGACTTTTAGTTTAATATATTATTTTTTTATTCTAACCCAACCACTGCTTTTTCTTGGTTATAAGTTGTTTTTTGAAAATCTGGAAATACTTCTGTTATTTCTCTTTCACCAGATGTATTTAATACTTTATCATGTTCTTCTAAAACTTGTTGAATGTTACCTTCAAATGCTATAACTTCATAACAATTAATAACTTTTACTTTATGTTTTATAAGATGTGTTTCAAAATATCTTGTTAATTTCATATTTTGTTTTTCAATGAATTCTTTACTTCCATTTATAAAAATAACAAGTTCTTGTTCTTCTTTTAATTCATTTATTTTATTTTTTATTTCATCTCTTTTGCTCCAATTTAAGTTTAGAATTTTTTCCTTATTTTTTAAATTTAATTTTTCTAATAATGTAACTACATTTTCTGTAATATCTTTTTCAAAAACTATGGCTATTTTTGCTTCTTCATTCACTTTTTCATTTAGATAAGGAAGTAACATTGTTACCAAATGCCACTCGCTCACATAAAAACTACATAATTTTGTTAAATGATTTTTTTCAACCTCCATGGTTTTAGCCTCCTCTTTTGTTTTACTGGTAAATTTTACCATTATTTTTGAAATATGTCAATAATATTACAAATAAAGTTTTCGCTATATTTCGACATTTTCAAAGTTTTATTCTTTGTTTTCCTAAAACTTTTTTCCAAAAATGTATATAATTTTTTATTTTGTAAATACTTAAATTAAAGAGAAAAGAAATACATTTTTGGAGGTTTTAATATGAAAACTTTACTATCTATTATATGCAGTAAAAAAGTAAAAAATTCCTTAATTTTACTATTTTTATTATTTTTGTATATTGCTATCTCTGCTTTTTCTTACGCAAATAGTATTTCCAGCGATATTTCAGAAAGCGTTTTTCGTCTCCATGTTCTTGCTAATAGCGATTCTGAAGAAGACCAAAATTTAAAATATGAAGTAAGAGATGCCTTAATTGAATATATGAATACCCTTTGTGCAAATGTAGAAAATAAAGAAGAAGCTATGCAAATTGCTTCTTCTCACTTAGAAGATTTTAAACAAATTGCTGAAAACGTCATTTTAGAGAAAGGTTATTCTTATCATGTTGATGTTGAAATTGGAAATTTTTCTTTTCCAACTAAAAACTATGGAGATGTAAGTTTACCTGCTGGCTACTATGATGCCATTCGTGTAAAAATTGGTAAAGCCCAAGGGCAAAATTGGTGGTGCGTCATGTTTCCTCCATTATGCTTTGTAAATGTATCTTCCGGTATTGTTCCAGAAGAATCAAAAGAGTTGATGAAAGAAGAATTAAATGATGAAGAATATTCAATTGTAACAAAAGAAGAAAATTCTGAAATTCAATTTAAAATAGGATTAATTGAATGGTTCATGAAGCATAACTTATTAACTGCAAAAAAATAGTTGTAAAATAGAAAAATGTGTGATATAAATATTATGTTAAAAAATAGAATATAGAATTATATTCTATTTTTTGTGTAGTAAAAATTTATAGAATACTTTGTAGGAGGTAATTCTTTTGGATAAATTGATAATTAAGGGTGGCTCTCGTTTAAAAGGTGAAGTGACAATTAGTGGAGCAAAGAATGCTGCTGTTGCAATTATTCCAGCCACACTTTTGATAAAAGGTGTTTGTACGATTACAAACGTACCAAATATTAGCGATGTAAAAATTTCTTGTAAAATATTAGAAGAATTAGGAGCTAAAATTACTTGGACTTCTGATAATGAAATTGTTGTAGATACTACAAAGCTTTCTTCTACTACTGCACCTTTAGATATGACAAGTAAATTTCGTGCTTCTTATTATTTAATTGGTTCTTTACTTGGAAGATGCAAAGAGGCTACTGTAGGACTTCCTGGTGGATGTAATTTAGGAGCAAGACCAATTGACCAACATATTAAAGGTTTTGAAGCTTTAGGTGCAACCGTAGAAGTAGCTCAAGGAAAAATTTCAGCAGTAGCAAAAAATTTAGTTGGTACTTCTATTTATATGGACATGGTTTCTGTTGGTGCTACTATTAATGTTATGCTAGCTAGTGTTCTTGCAAAAGGTACTACTATTATTGAAAATGCTGCAAAAGAACCTCATATTGTAGATGTTGCAAACTTTTTAAATACTATGGGAGCAGATATTCGTGGTGCTGGAACTGATGTTATTAAAGTCAATGGTGTGAAAAAGTTACATGGTAATGCTACTTATTCAGTTGTTCCTGACCAAATTGAGACTGGTACTTTTATGCTTGCAGCAGTTGCAACAAAAGGAGATTTAATTATTAAAAATTGTATTCCTGAGCATTTGGATTGTTTAACTGCTAAAATTTTAGAAATGGGTGCAAATGTAGAATCTGAAGGTGATTCTATTCACGTTTGGACAAATAAAAGACCAAATAAAGCAAATATTAAAACACAGCCATACCCTGGTTTTCCAACTGATTTACAGCCACAAATTGGAGTATGCCTAGCTTTAGCTAATGGTACAAGTATTATTAAAGAAGGAATTTGGGAGTCGCGTTTTCAATATACTGCTGAATTAAATAAAATGGGAGCACAAATTACTGACCAAGGCAAATCTGCTATTTTTGAAGGTGTAAAAGAATTGTATGGAGCTCCTGTAGAAGCAACTGATTTACGTGCCGGCGCTGCTTTAATTATTGCTGGTATTGTTGCAAAAGGAGAAACTTCTTTAACTAATCTTGTACATATTGACCGTGGCTATGAAAATATAGAAGAAAAATTCAGAAAAATAGGTGCTAATATTCAAAGAGTTAGCGAAGATTTTTAGTAGTACAAAAGTAATGCAAAATTTATAGCAAATACTAATACAAAATTTTATAAAAAATTTACTCAAGATTTCTAATAGCAAAGGATGAAAAAAATGTTTCAGTTTTGTAGTTTATATAGTGGTAGTAGTGGAAATTGCTCTTTTCTTCAAACAAATACTACCAAAATTTTAATTGATGCTGGTGAAAGTGCTAAGAAAATAGAAGAAGCCTTAAAAAAAATAAATGTAGAGCCTTCTTGTATTGATGGCATTTTCATTACTCATGAACATTCAGACCATGTAAAAGGTTTAGGCATTTTTGCTAAAAAGTTTCACATTCCCGTTTATGCCAATAAAGAAACTTGGAATGCTATGCCAAAACAAAAAGAGAAATTAGAAGAAAATATGATTCATACTTTTACTTTTTCTCCTTTTTTAATTGGTGATATTAAAGTAGAACCTTTTTCAATTCCTCATGATGCTGCTAACCCTTGTGGTTTTAACTTCTATCATGAAGATAAAAAAATGAGCATTGCCACTGATATTGGTCATATTAGTGAAAGTGTTATCAAGCATTTAAACAATAGTTCTTTCTTATTATTAGAAGCAAATTATGAACCAGAAATTTTAAAATGCTCTCCTTATCCATATTTGTTGAAACAACGTATTAAAGGACCAAATGGGCATCTTTCTAACACAGAAGCTGGGCAAACTATTTCTTATTTAACAGATTATGGTTTAAAAAATGTAATGCTTGGACATTTAAGTAAAGAAAATAATTTTCCTGAATTAGCTTATAAAACCGTTGTAGAAGAACTAATGGAGCACAATATTGAGGAAAATTTAATTCATTTATCTGTAGCTGGGCGCTATGATGTAAGCCCTATGATTGATGTAGGTTAGAAAGGATTTTTATGATACATATTGATATTGTTTGTGTAGGTAAAATTCGCGAAAGTTATTTAAAAGATGCCATTTTAGAATATAGTAAAAGGCTTTCAAAGTATTGCAATTTATCTATTATAGAACTTACGGATGAAAAGTTACCTATAAAATTAAACGATAGCTTAGAGCAAGAAATTAAGCAAAAAGAAAGCAAAGCTATTTTATCTCATATAAAAAAAGATAGTTATGTGTTCGCATTAGACTTACATGGAAAAAGTTATTCATCTGAAGAATTTTCTGAAAAATTACAAAATATTTCTCATACTAATAGCCATATTACTTTTCTAATTGGCGGTACTTTAGGAATGAGCAAGGAACTTTTAGATAGTGCAAATGAACTTATTTGCTTTTCTAAAATGACTTTTCCGCATCCACTTATTCGTGTATTTTTATTAGAGCAATTATTTCGTGCTTTTAAAATTGCAGGTAATGAAAGTTACCATCACTAATTTTCAATTTTACTGCTATAAGAATTATAGAATTAATTTTATAAAATTATTATAATATATAATATTATATTATATTCTTAGTATATTTTATATGGTATGCATGAAATCTACCATATTTCATATATATATTTTTTGTAGAGGGATTTATTCAAATAAAATAAATAGGGGCTCAATCTATATATTTTTAACACGAACTAGAGAAATATTCCATTTTTTCAGGGGGAGTATGGAAATAGTTTATATCATACTTTGATACTTTTTTATCCCTCTACAAAATTAAAAACTAATTTTGCATAAATTTTTCAAGTTATGTTTTTTCTTTTATTCTTTTATTTTCTTTTGGATTTTTCTAGACCAAAGAATAATTTGAATTCTTCTAACAAATAGATATAGTAAGAAGAATAATAAAATTCGAATTAACATTTTTTCTACTTCCTTGAATAATTTGTATACATAATAACTCTACTTTTGTTGTTTGTCAAGAAAAACTTTACGACAAAAATCCCCAAATTACTACAGACGCTAGCATTCCTACTAAGTCCCCTAATAATGCACATGCAAGCACAAAACGAATTTTTTTGATACCTACGCAACTTGTATAAATAGCAATTGTATAAAAAGTTGTTTCTGTAGAGCCCATGATTGTAGAAGCAATTAATCCTATTTTTGAATCTACTCCAAAATTGGTCATAATATCTGTTGCAACTGCTGTAGAAGCACTTCCTGAAATTGGACGAAGAATGGCAAGTGGCATAATTTCACTTGGAATATGTAATAGATTTGTTATGGGTGATATAAATTGAATAATACAATCTAAGACTCCAGAACTTCTTAAAGCACCAATAGCAATAAAAAGTCCTAATAAAGTAGGAAATAATTTTACTACTATTTCTATTCCTTCTTTTGCACCTTCTACAAATGTATCATATACTTTATTTTTTTCTAATAATCCATAAATAACTATAATTGCAATTATAATAGGAATAGCACTAGAAGATAAAAATTGAATTAAATTCATGTTATTTTATCCTTTCTGTATAGAGTTTTCTATTTTTTTCAATATATTTTATATTTATAATTAAATATCATTTTTTATTTTTAAAAGTATAACTATTTTTTCTTTTACTTATTGAAATGCATAATTTTGTAGCTGAAACCGCAGTAATAAATGCAGCAATGGTAGCTCCCCATACTGGAAAAATAATTTGCGTTGGATTGTTTGATGCAAGAGAAGCTCGTATGGCAATAACTGTTGTTGGAATTAACTGAAGTGATGCCGTATTTATAACAATAAACATTGCCATAGAATTAGAAACAGTATCTTTTTTTGAATTTTCTTTTTGCAGTGTTTTCATGGCTTTTAATCCTAGTGGTGTAGCAGCATTTCCTAATCCCAAGATATTTGCAATCATATTCATAGAAATTTCTTCTTTTGCTTTTTCGTTATGTTTGATTTCTGGAAATAAAAAATGTATTACAGGTTTTAATAGTTTTGTTAATTTTTCAGTAAAACTAGTTTCTTGTGCTATTTTCATAATTCCATTCCATAAACAGAGTGTTCCAAAGAAAGTAATTGTTAATTCTACTGCATTTTTAGCAGATTCAAATATAGTTTGGTTAATTGCCTCTACATTGCCTTGCAAAATTCCATAAAGAAAAGATATTAAAATGAATGCTGGCCAAAGTATATTTAACATATTCCCTCTTTTCTAATCGTATTTTTCGATTTTACTTTTAAATAAATATTTGTTTATAAAAAAATATTCATTTACTTTTCAAAATAATATTTACTTATTTGTTTAATTATAGTATACTAATTTAAAATTACAAATATTGCCTTTTTTCTTTTTAATCTTATTCTTAATAGCAATTCTTTATGCCTAGTTGTCTAAAACATAATTTACAATAACTGGTATATTTTTTCGAAAAATTTTTCTATTTTTTTATTGCGTTTTATTTTTTTTTGTGTTATTATGAATATAGGATTTTTTGTCGAAAAATGGCGAATAAAGGAGGAATAATATGAAATCAACTGGTATTGTAAGAAGAATGGATGAATTAGGTAGAGTTGTTATCCCTATTGAATTAAGAAATCAATTTCAAATCGCAGAAAAAGACCCTATAGAAATATTTGTAGATGGTTCTTCAATTGTATTAAAAAAATATGAAAAATCTTGTCTTTTCTGTGGTAATACAAAAAAATTAACAACTTATAAAGATAAATTAATTTGCAGTAAATGCATAAAACAACTAAAAGCTGTTCCAGAAGAAGACTAAGAAAATAATAAATATGTATAAAAAAAGAAGCTTTATTTTTAAAAGTTTCTTTTTTATTATTTTATTTTATTATTTTTTCTTAAATAAATTTTTGATAAATTTCATTTTTACTAACATTTTTATCTTTAGCTATTTTCTTTATAATTTCATTTTTTGTAAAACCTTGTTTTTCATAATATTTATAGTGTTCTTCTAATGTCATTTCTTTAAAATTATTTTCTTCCTCCGCTTCTTCTTTTTCTTTGCTTGCTTCTATTAAAATAATATGTTCCCCTTTTGGTTCTTGGTATTTTTGTATAATTTCACTGGTTGTCCCTCTTAAAAACTCTTCATGTATTTTGGTTAATTCTCTTGCTATTACAATTTGCCTATCTTCTAAAATTTCCTCCAAATCTTTTAATGTTTGCTTTAATTTATGAGGTGCTTCATATAAAATAATTGTTTTATTTTCCTTTCTTATCTTTTCTAACTGTTCTTTTCTTAGTTTTTTATTTATTGATAAAAATCCATAAAAAGAAAATTCTTTTGTATCTAAACCAGAAGTAATAAGTGCATTTATTAAAGCACATGCTCCGAGGAATTGGAACTACTTTAATATTTTGTTTTAAAGCTTCTTTTACAATTACTTCTCCAGGGTCTGAAATAACTGGTGTTCCTGCATCTGAAACTAAAGCAATATTATTTCCTTCCTTTAACTTTTCTATTAATACTTCTTGTCTTATATCTTCATTGTGTCTGTGGTAACTAATTAATGGTTTACTAATTTCGTAATGATTTAATAACTTTAATGTTTGCCTTGTATCTTCTGCAGCAATAATATCAACTTCTTTTAATATGCGAATTGCTCGAAAAGTAATATCTTCTAAATTTCCTATTGGCGTTGCCACTAAATATAAAATTCCACTCATTTATTTTTTACTCCTTTGCCTCATATATTTTTATTATAAATTTTTAAAATTTCTTCTGTGTATTCTCCTTTTTCATTATAAACAATAAGAGGCTTTTCTACTTTAAGAAATTCTTTTGCATTTTTTACTGATTTTATTAATACTAATTTTGGTTCTTCTTCATAAGTAGAATGTACAAATCGAATTGTTTTTGGCTCTAATTTATATTTTTTTAATGTGAAAATAATTTCTGCTAATCTTTCTGGTCTATGCACCATATAAAAACTTCCTTTATCTTTTAGTAAGTCAAAACTAATTTTTATAAAGTCTTCTAATGTAGCTGTTACTTCGTGTCTTGAAATAAATTTATTTTCTTTTTCGTTTGTTTTTCCAGTGTTACTTTTTTTATAAGGTGGATTACTTACAATTGAATCAAACGAATTTTTTTCAAATATTTCTCCTAATTCTTTTATATTTTTATGAATTATTTCTATTTTTTCTTCTAAGTTATTTAATATTACACTTCTTTTTGCCATTTCAACTACTTCTTCTTGCACATCTATACCATATATTTTTTGTAATTTCGTTTTTGCACTTAATAAAATACAAAGAATTCCTGTGCCTGTTCCTAAGTCTAATACTTTACTATTATTTCGAATTTCTTTTGCAAAGTCTGAAAGTAATACACTATCAATTCCAAAACAAAAACCATTTTTATTTTGTATTATTTTTAGACCTTTATATTCTAAATCATCTATTCTTTCATTTTCTTTTAATTTTATTTCCATTTTTATTTATAACCTTTTCTTTTTTTGATTTATTATACCACATATTTTTTATTTTTTCATCTTTATTATTTTTCTATTTTTTATTTTTATATTTTGTAATTTTTTATTTTATTTATTATGTTCGAACTTTTTTTATATTTTTTCATATAATATTATTAAATAAAAAAATATAATTTTATTATTTTTTACAATTTTAATTTATTTATATTTTTTTATTTATATATTATATTTAATATTATAATATATAATTTTTTATCATTATAATATTAAATTATTTTTTTATTTTAGTAGGTGTGTTTATGAAAATAAGTGGATATCAAAAAAATAATTGTGATAATAAATGTCATAATAACATTTATTATAGTAATAAAAATAGTAATTGTAATAATAATTTTCACTCTCCTATTGACTCTTTATTAGAAGTGGAGAATTTTTTATGTAATCTAAAAAAGGTAACTAAATGTATCAATTTATACAAATTTTTAAAGTAGTATTCATATTTTGTCTTTTTGTAAATTTAATTTGTTTTATGCATTTACATTATACTTTTTATAGTGTTTTTATCAATATTATGTAGATTTGTTTTTGTTTCATATAAAATTTCTTTCTTTTGCTTTACCCGTTAGATTTTATCTATTTTTATAGTCCTTATTTGTCCTTTTTGCATTTCAAATCTTTTACCTTTCTACTCTTTTCTATTTACTTTTATATTGCCTTTTTGTCAATTTCTACTTACTTTATTTTTTCATCTTTTTTTTATCCTACAACACTTTTTATTTTTCTTATTTGCACTCTTATTTTATGTTATTTTAATTTTATGTTTTCTGTGTTTTTATTTTTTCTTTTACATTTATATATTTGTTTATTTATTTTTTTATAATTTTATTTTTTATTATTATTTTTATATTATCAATTTTTTGAGAATTATATAATTTTTTTACTTAACTTTTTATTAATTTTTTTTATTTTGTTCATTTTATATTTTTTTAATTTTATATTTTAATTTTTAATTTTTTATATTTTATTTTTTATAATTTTATATTTTATTTTTATTTTTTAATTTTGATTTTTTATTTTTATTTTTTATAAAACAAAAAGCAGAATTAAATTTTATTTTTAATTCTACTTTTTATTTTTAAAATTCTCTATTAAATATTTGCTCAAATTTTATTTTTCCGTCTTTAAATTCTTTATTTTCTTCTCCATTAATTTTTATTTTTATTCCATTTATTTCTGTTAATTCTGTTACTGTTTTTACAATGGATTGCAAAGTTAATTTTTCTTGTTCTTCTCCTCCTACATGATTTGAAATAAATTCTTCACTAAA